>NZ_CM132929.1:0-360000 GCF_054031195.1 Algorimicrobium bowmanii | reverse complement strand
TAAAAAAGAGATTCCTTATAAAATAGGAAATTAGGTGTCGTGGCCGAGTGGCTAGGCAGTGGTCTGCAACACCATCTACAGCGGTTCGAATCCGCTCGACACCTCAAAAAAGAGTTACTTTTAAAGTAGCTCTTTTTTTTTGGGCGTAAATAATAGTAATGTATACGTATATCTAGAAGATATTGAAAATTATATATTTCAATTAGGCCTGTTAAAAAACCTGATTATTGAAGAATATTATTCAGATTGAAATAATTCTATATCTTCTAATTTATCTTTAAGTAATTCTTTTTCTTTTGGAAAGAAGCCTTGTAGCAGTAACAAAATACCAAAACCCATTATAAATAATGAGACAATTTTTTTAGTTTTAAAAATTCGTCTTGGTGTTAATTTACTTTTCAATTTTTTGGCAGCAAATATTTTAAGTAAATCTACTAGAAAATAAATGGCTAAAATGGTTGCTAAAAATATAAATAAATCCTGATTTGTTTCTGTTAAAGAATTACCTATTACAATAAATCCTAACCACCCTAAAAGTACACCAACGTTGATAAAGTTAAGCAAAAAGCCTTTTATGAATAGTTTTCCAAAGTTTTTTTTAATCTCGACAGTATGAAATTCTCTAACAATTTCACGAAAGGATTTAGCTGTTTTTATAAAAGAAATAAACCCATAAACAGCCAATAGAACACCACCAAAAATAAGAAAATTAGGATCGTCTTTAATGTTATCAAGTAGTTTTGATGTACTAAAAAAAGCAACTACAATAAAGAATATATCGGCTAGAATAACACCAAAATCAAATATTAAAGCACTTTTCACCCCTTTTGTGGCACTGGTTTCCAATAATACGAAAAACACAGGTCCAATGGTAAAAGATAATATTATCCCGAAAGGAATAGCCGCTAAAATATTGTCCATCATATTTTTTAAAAGCAATTTTTACAAATTTATGAAAAACCTAGGTATTAATCCTTACGAATTATCTTTCCACCAAAAACAGTATTTTCATTTAACTCTTTTGGATTTCCGTAAACATATACACTACCACCAGCACGTACTTTAGCATCTACTTTTTCGGTAGCATTAATATGAGCTTCTCCTGCTGCTCTAATAATAACTTTAGCGGATTCACTGACTAATTCTTCTCCTAAAAAAGAGCCACCTGTTGTGATATCTACGTTTTGTTTTTCGGTAGTACCAGATACTCTAATTACGCCTCCGGTTACAGATTTAGCTTCTAAATATGTCATACTATCAACCATTAGTTTTATACTTCCTCCTTCTTGGGCATTTAAATCTATTTCAAACTGACTAAAAACATCGTTTGAACCTACAAAAGCACCTTCATTAACATCAATCACATCTATTTGCTTGTAATAAACTTCAACAGATGTTTCATTACCATCAAATAATTTTTCGATAGACATTTTTACTTTTAATTTTCCGTTCTTGTTAACTATAACAACATCTTCGGTGTTTTGACCTTTAATAATTATTTTGTTTTCATCCGCCTTTATTAAAGCTACTTCAATACGATCGTAAACTTTTAATTCATTAAAATCTCCTAAAGATTTTTCTGTTTGAGCTTGACTCAGTTGTGTAATTGTAAACACAAAAACGAGTGCAAAAAGAAATTTTTTCATGGTACTATAATTTATAAAATTTTAAAAATCCAGTATATACAAACACATCTTAACTGTGACATTAAGATGTGCTTTTATACTAAAATAAGATATATCAAAAACTATTCCTGATGTTTACCTACTAAATAAAAATCTAAATGTTTTTTTACTAAATCGGTATTCTTAACCTTAACAACTACTTCATCACCAAGTTGGTACATAGTTTTAGAGTTTTTACCAATTAATGCATAATGGTCGTCATCAAATTGATAATGGTCATCTTTCATATCACGTACGCTTACCATACCTTCACATTTGTTGGCTATAATTTCTATGTAAATTCCCCAATCGGTTACGCCAGATATTACGCCTACAAATTCTTCATCTTTATGATCTTCCATAAAACGAATTTGCATGTATTTTATAGAGTCGCGTTCCGCTTTAGTAGCTAAATTTTCCATGTTACTAGAATGGTTACATTTATCTTCATAAACATCAGCGTTTGCCGATTTTTCACCATCCAAATATTGCTGTAACAACCTATGTGCCATTACATCTGGATAACGACGAATAGGCGATGTAAAATGACTATAATAATCGAAAGCTAAACCGTAATGACCTATATTGTGAGTAGTATATTCGGCTTTACTCATAGTCCTTATGGTTAGCGTATCCACCAAATTTTGTTCTTTTTTACCTACTACTTCACTTAATAAATTATTTAATGAAGCTGTGGTAGATTTTTTGTCTTTAAAATTTAGTTTATAACCAAATCGACTCACCACATTTTGAAGCGAAGCTAGTTTGGTATCATCTGGTTCATCGTGAACACGATAAATAAATGTTTTTTTCTGTTTCCCAACAAATTCCGAAACTTTACGGTTTGCTAACAACATGAATTCTTCAATCATTTTATTAGCATCTCGAGATGTTTTAAAGAAAACACCTACTGGATTAGCTTCAGCATCAAGGTTAAATTTTACTTCTACTTTATCAAATGAAATAGCTCCAGAATTCATACGTTTAGAACGCATTTTTTTAGCAAAAGCATCCATTTTTAAAATTGCTTGAGCTATTTCGGGCTTGGTTTGATAGGTTTTTCCTGAAATGGCAACATCTGCAGGAATTGTGGTATCAATGTTATTAGATTTTAAAATTTCTTTGGTATCTAAATCGCTATTTTGTTCTATAATAGCCTGAGCTTCTTCGTAAGCAAATCGGGCATCTGAATAAGTTACTGTTCTACCAAACCACTCATCTACAACTTCGGCTTTTTCATTCATTTTAAAAACGGCTGAAAAGGTATATTTTTCTTCATGTGGCCGTAATGAACACGCGTTGTTAGATAGCACTTCAGGTAACATTGGCACCACACGATCTACTAAATATACAGATGTAGCACGTTCATAAGCTTCATCATCTAAAATAGTTCCTGGTTGTAAATAATGAGAAACATCAGCAATATGAATTCCTATTTCATAAAGGCCATTTTCTAAAACCTTAAATGATAAGGCATCATCAAAATCTTTAGCATCTTTTGGATCGATAGTAAAGGTTAAATCTTGACGCATATCACGGCGTTTAGCAATTTCATCTTTAGTAATAGAAGTATCAATTTTATTTGCAAAATCTTCTACTTCCTTCGGAAATTCTAAGGGTAAACCATATTCAGCTAAAATGGCATGGATTTCTGTATTATGTTCGCCTGGACGTCCTAAAATTTCAATTACTTTACCATTAGGTGAATCGGCTTTATCTGGCCAATCTTCTAATGAAACTAAAACTTTATCGCCATCGTTAGCTTTCTTGGTTTTATTAATTGGCACAAAAACATCGGTATACATTTTGTTGCTATCAACAACCACAAAAGCATAGTTTTTATGTATTTGAATAACACCAACATACTCTGTTTTAGCACGTTTTATAATTTGGGTAATCTCACCTTCTCGCTTACCACCTTTGAGACGTTTATAGGCGTAAAACTCCACCTCGTCGCCGTGAAGCGCTTTATTCATATTATTTGAGGCAATGTATACATCTGTTTCAAAATCGTCGCAAATGATATAACCAGCTCCTCTAGACGCCATATCTACGCGTCCTGTATGATATTCAGTAGAAACGATAGCTTTAAATTTACCACGTTCTACTTCTTCAATTTCTTGTTTAACTTTAAGCTGCTGAAGTTTTTTTATAATTTGATTGCGACTACTCGCATCGTTAACACCTAGCTTAGCAGCAATTTGCTTGTAATTAAAAGCTTGGTTTCTATTTTTTTTTAAAATACTTAAAATGGTATTTGTAAGGTTGGAAATCTTATTATGTGAAGGTTTCCTGTGTTTCTTTTTTGTCATGTATTATCTGTAATCTAATTCTATTCCTATTAAAGATAGGAATCTGCTATTTTATAACCTAATAAAAGGAAAGTTCTGGTTATAAATTTAATACAAAGCTACGGTTTTATTATTTAATCAACTTTTACTTAACATTATTTAATAGTTTCATAATACGTTACTTTATAAGTTAGGTTTCTAAAAATTCTAAAATAACTTTAAAAAGTAGTTATTCACATATATATATATATTCATCTTTTTTCTTTTAAAATTTAAAAAATAAATAATGGTTATTATAGTATGTTAATAGGGCGTATAACTTTTTTAAGTTTTATTTTGTTTCTACGTAGTTTACATTCTATTGATACGTAGTTAACATTAATTTTATACGTAATAAACTCATTTTTAGAACTATTTTAAAAGCTATTAACAGTTGTTAATAACCGATGTTAATAGTTAATAGCTTACAAGTATTTTAAAATTCTATGTTTATAAACATCAAAATGGGTTTGTAAAACTTGTCCAAAAAAAAGTGCTAACTTTTTAGGTTTTTATAATTTCAGTTCTGTTTGTAAAAATTATTGACTTTTGAAAATTTAACTATTAGAATTTAGTTAACAGTTATTAACATGTTATCATATTATAAAATAAGAGTAATTAACAATTTGAAATTGTCGGTTAACAAAGTTATAAATAATACGTGCATTCCCGTTCGTTTTGTACCTTTACTGCCCTAAACAACACAACATTATATTATGAAAATATCTATTGGAAATGATCATGCAGGAACCGAATACAAACTAGCGGTTGTAAAGCATTTAGAGTCAAAAGGACATCAGGTTACAAATTATGGTACCGATACTAATGATAGTGTCGATTATCCAGATTTTGTACATCCTGTGGCTAAAGATGTAGAAAGTAAAGATGCCGATTTTGGTATTATTATTTGTGGTTCTGGTAATGGCGCAAACATGACAGCTAATAAACATCAAGGTGTGCGTTCGGCTTTATGTTGGACTAAAGAAATTACAGAATTAGCAAGACAGCATAACGATGCTAATATATTAAGTATTCCAGCGCGTTATACGGCTGTTCAACAAGCTATTCAAATGGTAGATGTTTTTTTAGAAACAGCTTTTGAAGGTGGAAGACACCAAAACCGTGTGGATAAAATTCCTGCGTCTTGCTAGATGACAGTTGGGCATTCACATAAACATACACATCCCAAAATGAAAGATAGGAATTTATTAATTTCTATCTTTCTAAATATTTTAATTACCGTAGCGCAAGTTATTGGTGGTTTACTTTCGGGAAGTTTATCCTTATTAAGTGATGCGCTCCATAATTTTAGCGATGTTTTATCTTTAATAGTTAGTTATGTTGCTTCTAAACTAACTAAACGAAAAGCTTCTGTTAATAAAACTTTTGGTTATAAACGTGCCGAAATTTTGGCTGCTTTTATTAATGCCGTTACGTTAATTATTGTAGCAGGTATACTTATTAAAGAAGCTGTTTTTCGTTTTATTAATCCGGAACCTATAGAGTCTACATTGGTTATATGGCTGGCTTTAGTGGCTATATTAGGCAATGGTTTTAGTGTTGTATTATTAAAAAACAACGCCCATAGTAATCTTAATATGCGATCGGCATACTTACATTTATTAACCGATATGTTAGCAAGTGTAGCTGTTTTAGTTGGCGGTTTATTAATGACTTATTTTCAGATTTATTGGGTAGACAGTCTTTTAACTTTTTTTATAGCTATATATTTAGTGTGGGTAGGTTGGGATTTATTAAAAGATTCTACGAAAATGATTATGCTATTTACACCAGATCATATTCATATAAAAACTGTAGTAGAAACCATTAATAAACTACCTAAGGTTAAAAAAATGCATCATGTTCATATTTGGAATTTAAGTGATGATGAGTTACATTTAGAAGCACATTTAGATCTTATGGAAGATGTATCAATTACAGAATTTGATAGAATTTTAATGCAAATTGAACAAGTTCTTCAAGATGAATTCAATATCAATCATGTTACTATTCAACCTGAATTTAATAAAGATGACTCTAAAGAGGTTATCGTACAAGATTAATATTGTAACTATGAAAAAGTTCTTCTATTTATTTGGAGTATTACTTTTTTTATCCTGTTCTGAAGTTACAGATTCTATAATAGAAAATAGCTTTCCTGATGATACTGGTTTAGAAGTTGGTATTAAAAATAATACCAATGTAAAATTTTTAAGAACAGAAGTTAAAATGGCTAATGGAAATTTAATTTTTCAACAAATAGAACCTCATAATTTTTCTGAATTTTATGCTGTTTCTGCACTTTATTCACAAGCCGAAATTACTATCCAAACAGCCAATGCTTATTATTCTTTTACACCCAATCAACTTGATGAAAATACACGTGTAACGGAAGGGCGTTATTACTTTGAAATTTCTATAGAAAGTCCGAATAACACACTCGTTATAACTAGAAAATCTTTTTAAATATGTTAGAAATTACTACCAAATCATTTGAAGAATTAACAGCTGCTGAATTGTATAAAATATTACAATTACGAAGCGAAGTATTTGTAGTGGAACAGGATTGTGTATATCAAGATATTGATGGAAAAGATGATCAGGCTTTACATGTTATAGGTTTAAAAAACAATAATGTAGTAGCTTATACTCGTATTTTTAAACCAGGATTGTATTTTAAGGAAGCCAGTATAGGTCGTGTAGTTGTTAAAGATACCGAACGAAATCACCAATTTGGTTATGATATTATGAAAGCTTCTATTGAAGCAATAGCAAAGCACTATCAGGAAACTTGTATTAAAATTTCAGCTCAGACTTACTTAAAGAAGTTTTATAATAATTTAGGTTTTAAAGAAATAGGAACAGGCTATTTAGAGGATGGAATTCCGCATATTGGTATGCTTAAACATTAATTTTTACCACCTACATAAGTTACTAATATTTCCACACGTCTATCAAACTTAGGTTCGCCACCAAGCGGAAACTTCCGGCGCATACCAACGTATTTCATTCGGCGTTTATTAACCCCTTTTCTTTCTAAATAATCATAAATATACTTAGCTCTGGCGGTTGATAAATTTTGTTTATTGGTTCGTCTATCTACAGCATCACGGCCATTTTGAGTACAACATACATGACCTTGAATGGTAAAGTAAATATCTTCGCGTTCAAGGAGTGTTTCGGCTATCTTTTGTAGGGTTTCTTTAGATTCTGGAAGCAGTGTACTGTAACCTGTTTTGAACAGTATATTTTCTAATAAAAATTTATCACCCGCTTTAACATCGCCTTTTAAAGCTTCAGAAAACTCTTTGGGTTTTGGTTTCACTAAATCGGCTTCTGTTCGTGGTGGTGAATATGGTTGAACACGAATTTCTACTTTTCGGTTTAACCTCCGGATTTTTACTACATCTTCTTCATCTACAACCTTTAATAAGACTTCACCTTTTCCATCGACGTTGCTTATTACACTTTCATCAAATTCATTATTAGAGAAAATTGTTTTTATCGAATTTGCACGGTATTGTGAAAGTTTTAGATTGTAAGAATCACTACCAGTATCGTCGCAAAAACCATAAATAGATATTTTTTCAATATCTAAAGATTCTATTTCGGAAAGGAATAATAATAGCCTACTTTCTTCAGTGGGTAGAACCACATACTGATCCGTTTCAAAAAAAACTATATGACGGCGCTCTTCCTGAGAATGAAGCCAATTGATACATATAAAAAATAGTATAACTATTCTAGTTTTCATGATTAGGGATGTAAGCCATGTTCAATATATCATTTTTATCTTAAATAACCATTATAAGTAGTTGATTTAGATAATATCTCTGCTGCTTTTTTTATTTCAGAATTATGAACTTTATAGTAGTCGTATAAGCCTTCACGATATACGTATCGCTTTACTATTTCGTCTGTTAAAATGGTTAATAAATCTTCCTTATTCTCATCTATAGCTAATGCTTTAGAATTATTAAGATTTGTTACCAACGTATTATAATCATTTTGAATATTATCGTCTAGATTTTCTTTTTCAGCGTTTTTAAGTACATTTTCCAAGGCTTTTTCTGTTTCGGTAATATAATTGAAGTCATTAACTTTTAAAAAGCGTTTAAAGTCGTTAAAATCGGCATTAGTTAATTCAAAATTTGTAATATCTAAATTTGGATGTTTGTAGTAATATTCAGTTGCATAATTAAATATTAAAAAATCGTTGACAATGGCTTTTGTTATGGCTGAGTTTTCGGTAACATTTATAATTTCATCAGGAAGCACTCCGCCACCATCAAAAACTTGACGGCCATTTTTAGTTTTAAATGCGTTGTATTTATCTTTTTCTATACGTACCGCATTACCATCGTCATCACGATGCCAATAATCTAAGGCTTGAATACAGCGTCCAGATGGTGTATAATATCGAGAAATAGTTATTTTTAATTGGGTACCATAAGATAAAGGTTTTGGACGTTGAACTAGTCCTTTTCCAAAACTTCTCGAGCCAACAATTACCGCACGATCTAAATCTTGTAGGGAACCGGAAACAATTTCACTTGCCGATGCACTACTACCATTAATTAATACGACAACTGGTATTTCGGTATCAATAGGTTCTTTTTGTGTGTAGTATTCTCGGTTATATTTTTTAACTTTTGATTTGGTTGTAACAACCAATTGTCCTTTAGGGACAAATAAATTTACTACGTTAACAGCTTCCAATAAAAGTCCTCCAGGATTACCGCGTAAGTCTAAAATAATACGTTCAGCTCCTTGAGCTTTTAAATCGCGTAAGGCATAACTTGTTTGTTGTGAAGCCTTGTTATTAAATTTACTTAAAACAATATATCCTGTTTTATCATCTACCATAGAAAAGTGAGGTACAGCATCTATTTCAATTTCCGAGTGGATAATTTTAGTTGTGTACTCTTTGTTTTGACGTAGGTATGTTACGTTAATTTGAGAACCGTTAGTTCCTTTTAACAAATCGCCAGCATCATCTTTATAAGTTTCAATTAGCGTGTTTTCAACCTTTATAATTTCATCACCTGCTTTTAAACCTGCTTTATCGGCTGGATAGTCTTTGTAGGGTTCTATAATAACCAATTTGTCTTTCATGGTACGTACATTGGCACCAATACCAGTATAATCGCCAGTTCTTCTAATTTTCTCAGCTTCTACATCTTGCTCGTTATAAAATTGGGTATATGGATCTAAATCTTTCAGCATACTCTTAATGGCTGTATCCATTAAATTTGCTGGATTTGTTTCATCCACATAATTCATATTAATTTCTTTATATAAAGTGGTGAATATTTCTATTTGTTTAGCAATTTCAAAAAAATCGTTTTGAAAGGCCGAACCTGTAATAAAGACTGTAAGTGCGAAAAAGGGAATAAGCAGACGCTTTTTAAATATTTTTTTCATCAGTAGTTTCTTTAGAAATGGTATTTGAAAATTTTTTAAACAGCTTATTCATGGACTGTTCTACGTTTTTAGACGTTGGTTTATTTTTACCAATGTACAAAATCATAAACGCATAAGATGTTGTAATGTTGTTAAAATACTGCGTTTTGTTTAAACGATATGCTTCGCGCATCTGGCGTTTTATACGAATTCTGTCAACGGCTTTTTTGAAGTACTTTTTAGATACAGAAACGCCTGTTTTTATTGTAGAACCATCATCAAAATTAGTTTGTAAAAAAACCATTCGAAACGGGTATACGCTAACTGATTGCCCTTCTGTAAAGAGTTTTTCAATCTGCTTTTTGCTTTTCAGCTTTTCGTATTT
Source organism: Algorimicrobium bowmanii (assembly GCF_054031195.1). The sequence goes on along the minus strand of NZ_CM132929.1, from coordinate 350,218 downwards.
ATTATAAGTTTTGTTCATGTAGTTTTCAAAAGTACAAAGTAAGCATAAAAAAAGCTGCTTTTTTTAAGGAAAGCAGCTTTTTGAAAACTTATAACGGATTTTATTTTTCCATTTTATTATTTTCTCTATCAATATCAGCTACCCATTGTTTTGGGTCTATTTCAACAGATTTTACTGTTTTAGATACATCAAAAGTATAATTAGGATTAGCCCATGCCCAATCTGAAATAATGGTTGCTTGAGTTGGCTTTTCACCACGCATCATTTGTAATGGGATGTAAAAATCTTCAGTTGTACCGTCGGTATAAGTTACAGTTAAATCTATTGGCATTGGCATTAGTGCCATACGTTCTAATGAAATTGTTTTATCATCAATGCTTTTTACTGCATAATCAATAGTATTAGTCGTTTGAGCAAAATCTATTAAATACCAATCCAATTCTAAATCGGTTACTTTTTCTGCTGTACGAATGATATCTAATGGTTTAGGGTGTTTAAATTTAAAGTCGTTAAAATATTTTTTAATCGTTTTGTCTAAATTTTCTTTACCTATTATGTAACCTAATTGCGATAAAAATACTTCTCCCTTGCTATAAGCAGCAATACCATATGCTTGGTTATAAGCATAACGATCTGCATGTGTCGTTAACGGTTGTTCTTTACCCGATTTAGCTAAAAATAAATAACCCCTATATGCTGCGGCAGTAGGATTTTCTTTATTTTCATCCATAACAGCGTTCATAGCATAATCACTAATATAACTTGTAAAGCCTTCATCCATCCATTCATGTTTAGCTTCGTTTGAGGCTAATAGAAATTGAAACCAAGTGTGTGCTAATTCGTGTGCCGTTACACCTATTAAGCTTCCAAGTGAACGTTTTCCTGTAATTAGTGTACCCATTGCGTATTCCATTCCGCCATCACCTCCTTGTATTACAGAGTATTGTTTGTATGGATATTCGCCAACATGTTCACTAAAATATTGCATTAAAGCAACCGTTTTAGGTTGTAATTTTTTCCAATCGGCCTGCTTTTCAGCATCTAAAGTGTTTTTATAATAGAAATGTAAAAGAGGACCATTAGGAACTTGCATGGTATCATGAATATAATCCGGATCTGCTGCCCAGAAAAAATCGTGAACTTTAGGCGCTATAAAGTGAAGAGTTTTTTTCTTTCCTTTAGTTTTTACTGGCTCTTGAATATAACCAGTTCCACCAACTACATAGTCTTTATCAATGGTTAATTTAACATCGAAATCGCCCCATACTCCATGAAATTCACGGCCAATATAAGGATCGGCATGCCAGCCTTCAAAATCATATTCAGCTAATTTTGGATACCATTGTGTCATCGATAACGCAACACCTTCGGCATTATTTCGTCCTGAACGACGGATTTGAACTGGTACTTGACCATCAAAATCCATATCAAAAGTAACGGACTCACCTGATTGAATTGGTTTTTCTAAGGTTACTTCTAAAACAGTACCAACGGTTTCATATTTTAATTTTTCACCGTTTTGTTTTAAAGAATTAACTTTTATATATCCTATTTCATTAGGTTTTAGTTTGCTAATTCTATCACCTACACGACGATCGGGATCGCTTATGGTTCTAGATCTAACATCCATTTCGCTACCAGGTTGAAAGGCATTGAAATATAAATGGTAATACACACGGTTTAGAACATCTGGTGAATTATTAGTATAAACCAGTTGCTGTTTTCCTTTATATTGAAAGGATTCTACATCCATATCAATTTCCATTTTATAATCAACATGTTGTTGCCAATAATATGGGTTTTCTGATTTTGATGGTTCGTTTTGAGCTAGTGCTTGACTACCAATAGTGGTTGTAAACACCAGGCTTAAAGCAGCAACCGAACGTAAGAATTTTTTCATATTGAGTTAAATTTAAGTAAAAAAAATCTCATCGGGTTAGGATGAGATTTTTTTTGGGTTTGTAATAATTTATTTAACCTGGCTAGCCATGATTAAAGCATTATAAGCATTAACCATTTTAGCTGATTTAGTTAAATCGCCAAAAGGTCTAACATCAGTAGCTTCACCACCAACAACAACGTTAGTTTTAAGAGCAATTCCTGAGTCTAAAATAACTTGTTTTACTTGCGCTGCAGATAATTTTGGATAATAAGAGCGAATTAAAGCAGCTACACCAGCAACTGCAGGAGCAGCCATAGAGGTACCACCTTTAGTTCCGTATTCGCTTTCAGGAGTTGTAGAATAAACTTGTGCTCCAGGAGCAAATACATCTACATTAATTTTTCCGTAGTTAGAAAAACCAGCAACCATATTAGGACCATACTTAGGCGCTAATGCACCAACAGTAATAAAAGTTTCAGAAACTTCAGGACCTGTTCCAATAGCATCATTAGGGTATACGTTAGTTTGATCTATATCAATACCTTCGTTACCAGCAGCGTTGATAAAAAGTACATCGTTTTCACTTGCATAAGCAATAGCGTCACGTACCCAGTCACTATGTGGTGAGTAGTACTTACCAAAACTACCATTAATAATTTGAGCACCATTATCTACAGCGTAACGAATAGCTAAAGCAATATCTTTATCGTATTCATCACCATTTGGTACAGCACGTAAGCTCATTAATTGAACATTGTTTGCAACACCATTAGCGCCTAAACCATTGTTACGCTCTGCAAGAATAATACCTGCAACGTGCGTACCATGACTTTCACTTTTAACAGATGGCATAACATTTCCGTTACCGTAACCAGTTTCTGTTAAATCGTCTGGGTTATCACCTGTTTTACGACCTTTTAAGTCTTTATTAAGGTTTACATTTACTTGGTCTGTATAATAATCTACACCACCTTTAATAGCTTTTAATGCAGCTTCCGAAGAGTCTAAACCATTAGCATACATATTTTGTAACATGGCAGCAGCTTGTTTAACTTCAGCATTATCAGTATCAATTGCAGCTACTTCTTCTTTAGTGTAACTTGTTTTACCTAAGTGATCTGCTACTGTTTTATCAGCACTTTCAATCATTTGGTAAATTTGATCGTAACGTGTTTTACCAGCTAAAGCTTCTTGATACTTAGTTTCATATTCTGCTACAGCAGCATCATATTGAGGATCTGATTTATCACCTTTAGCAATAATTCTAACAAACTCTAATTGTTCGTCATAACCGTCACCTAAAAAGTTCCAACCGTGAATATCATCAACAAAGCCATTTTTATCATCATCAATACCGTTTCCAGCAATTTCATCTTCATTTGTCCAAAGAACATCATTTAAATCTTCATGTTCAATATCAATACCAGAATCGATAACAGCTACAATAACTGTTTTTCCTTTATTGTTTTTAATTATTTCAGCGTATGCTTTATCAACGCTCATACCAGGAATGGTATCTTTTACTAGGTCTAAGTGTCCCCAATTATGTTTTTCAGCTTCTGTTAAGTCACTAACTTTTAAAGGTGAAGTGTCAATGTTTTCTAAGGGTGTGTTTAACACATTAGAACCGCTACCACAGCTAGTCATAACTGCAGCAATACTCGCTGTAAATACAAACGATTTAATTAATTTCATTTTAAAAAATATGTTTAGTTAAAAATTTCATTACAGGTATAAACGTCTTGTAATCGCACGCCTTTTTCTGTGTTTTTTACTGTAATAATTTCATTGTGTGCGTCGTGCTCCAAAAATAGGTAATAATTATTATCTGCTGCCATTTTCAAAAACTTTTCTTTTTCATCTAATGTTAGCAAAGGTCTTGTATCATAACCCATTACATAAGGTAATGGTAAGTGTCCTGCAGTAGGAAGTAAATCGGCCATAAAGCAAATGGTTTTTCCTTTGTACTTAATAACAGGAATCATCTGTTTATCGGTATGTCCGTTAGCATAAAAAATATCAAAACCGAGTTCTGAGTTATGCTGCATATCGCCATTTGGTACTTGTGTAAATTTAAGTTGACCGCTGTCTTTTATAGGCAGGATATTCTCTCTTAAGAAAGATGCCTTTTCACGGTTATTAGGTTGCGTTGCCCAATTCCAATGGTCGTTATTATTCCAAAAATGCGCATTTTTAAAGGCTGGTTCATAGCCGGTTTTGTCTTTATTCCATTGAATAGTACCTCCGCAGTGATCAAAATGCAAATGCGTCATAAACACATCGGTAATATCATCTCTATGAAAGCCGTGTTGTTTTAAGGACTTATCTATAGAATCATCACCCCATAAGTGGTAGTATCCAAAAAACTTATCGCTTTGTTTATCACCCATTCCGGTGTCTATAAGTGTAAGCTTGTTGCCATCTTCGATAAGTAAACAACGTGCTGCAATATCTATCATATTGTTAGAATCTGCAGGGTTTGTACGTTCCCAAAGAGTTTTCGGTACTACGCCAAACATAGCACCACCATCAAGTTTAAAATTTCCGGAGTTAATAGGATATAGTTTCATAGTCATGCAAATTACGAATTCACGGTATATTTTTGAAAAATAAGCAAGGATATTAAAACTATTTTAACATTTAGTTTTGAAAAGTTGCGGTGTTATTAATTTGATGCTGTTAAAAATTAATTTATTTTTATAAAAAGCTAAATATGAAAAATCCGTCACCATTGAAAATAAAAAAAATGAAATTGCTCCGCTTTGGTCGCGATTTTAAACCAGATACTGAGGTGATATTACGGGATTATTTAGCTATTGAACGTACCCGACTGGCTAACGAGCGTACCTTGTTATCTTACATTCGTTCTTCATTATACTTGCTACTAGGTGGGATGGCTTTTTTTCAGCTAAAGGATTTTCCGGATTTTAAATATCTGGCTGTATTGGCGCTAATTTTTAGTGCACTTTTCTTAATTATTGGTTTGTACAGGTTTGTATTGTTAAAAAAGAGTTTAAAGCGTTTGTACTATATGTCGGAATCTAAAAACGAAGATTAGGATTTGAGTAAATTTAACACGTTTCTATATGAGTGTAAACCTCATGATTACGTTTGCTATTATTTTAATAGGGGTGTTTTTATTTGTAAAAGAATATTTTACAATAGATACAACCTCCGTTTTAATAATGACTTTATTTATTGTTTCTGGTGTATTAAACCCGGAGGAAGGTTTTTCAGGATTTAATCATCCAGCAACTATTACTTTAGGTTGTATTTTTGTGGTTAGTGGAGGGATTTTCCAATCAGGAATTTTAGAAGGGTTAAGTGGTAAAATTATCAAGCTCGCCAAAATTCATTATAGTATAGCTTTAGTTGTTTTTTGTTTTATTACGGCATTATTTTCAGCTTTTATTAACGATACTGCCGTAGTAGCACTCATGCTTCCAATAGCTTTAACTGTTTGTAGAGAAACAGGAATAAGTCCTGGAAAATTACTGATGCCTATTTCTTTTGCAGCACTTTTTGGAGGTACTTGTACTTTAATTGGAACTTCAACAAATATTTTGGTAAGTAGTTATGCTACGCAATATAATTTAGAACCTTTTGGTATGTTTGAGTTCAGTTTAGCAGCCCTATGTTTGTTAATTATTGGTTTTGTATACATTTTTTTAATAAGTCCTGTTTTACTACCAAAGAATAAAAAAACAAACGATTTAACACTAGAGGCTAAACAGTACATTACCGAGTTATTAGTAGTGGACACGTGTAAGGATATTAATAAAACTATTGCAGAATTAGAACTGACTACTATTTATAAAATTTCGATACTTTCTATTTTAAGAACAACCCATTTAATTCAAAATATCACGTCAGAAACTCGTATAAAAAAAGGAGATATTTTAAAGGTTATGATGCCGCCACAAACGGTTAATAAATTATTGGATATTGAAGGTTATCAAGTAGAAGGGAGTCAGCGCCTAAAACAAATTGAAGATTCAACTGAAACCAATAATATTTATGAAGTAATAGTGCCATTTGGTTCGGTTTTAGCCGGAAGCTCTTTAAAATCTATGCGTTTTAATAGGAGTTATAATATGTCGGTTTTAGCCATTCGTCAGCGTGGCGATTTACTATTAGAAAAACTAACTTCAATTAACTTACTAGAAGGAGATATGTTACTTGTTCTAGGTAGTAAAGTAGAGCTTAAAAACTTAGAAAAGCAAAAATTAATTGTCACGCTCTCTGAATACGAAAAAAAGAAAACCAACTATAAAAAAGCCATTCCTGCTGTATTAATAGGAATAGGTGTTGTATTGGCAGCTTCATTAAATATAACGAGTATTTTAATAAGTGCCATGGTTGGTGCATTACTTATGATATTAACAGGTATTTTAAAACCTAAAGAAGCTTATCAAGCCGTAGAATGGAAGGTAATTTTTATGATGGCAGGTGTTTTATCTATGGGAACTGCTTTAGAGAAAACAGGAGGAGCAACCTTAATAGCAGACATTATTCAAGATTCTTTAGGGCAATACGATGCGCACATAACCTTAAGTTTGCTTTATCTAGTAACTGTAATTTCAACCAATTTAATTTCTAGTAAAGCTACGGCCGCTTTAATGACACCGGTTGTTATAAGTTTAGCAGCTATTATGGAAATTAGCGAACGTCCCTTTTTAGTAGCGGTTATGTTTGCTTGTTCACTAACATTTATGACACCAATGAGCTACCCTACAAACACGATGGTATATGCTCCAGGAAACTATAAATTTAGTGACTTTCTTAAGTTTGGTACACCTTTAAACATCGTAATATGGTTAGCAGCATCCGTTATAATTCCTTATTTCTTTCCTTTTTAAACTTCCAAAAAAAAAGTAATTACATAAAGTAAAAAGCCTTATTTTACCACGAAATTTGAAATATAAAAAAGGTGTTTGTAAAATAACTTAAATTAGCACTCATTATGAGGTGTTATAAGAGTCAATAGAATTACAAAACACTCGAAATAAAACAAATTATATATGTTAGAATTAGGCGGAATTATCATTTTAGGGATTTTGGCACAATGGGTGGCATGGAAATTTAAAATCCCAGCTATTTTACCATTAATATTAATTGGCTTGCTTGTAGGTCCTATTGCTCAAGAGTTTTTAAGTGCAGATGGAACAAAATGGATCGAGCCTATTTGGAACGGTGAAAAAGGGTTATTCCCAGGCGAGAGTCTATTTTACTTTGTTTCTTTAGCAATAAGTATCATACTGTTTGAAGGTGGTTTAACGTTGAAAATGGGTGAAATTAAAAATGTAGCTCCTGCAATCACCAAATTAATAACGGTCGGATCCATTGTAACCTTTTTTGGAGCTGCAGTTGCTGCTCATTATATTTTTTATTTAAGTTGGGAAATATCATTTTTATTTTCTGCATTAATTATCGTTACCGGACCAACGGTTATTACACCTATTTTAAGGAATATTCCTCTTAAAAAAGATATATCAGCCGTTTTAAAATGGGAAGGAATCCTTATTGACCCGATTGGTGCCTTAGTGGCTGTATTAGTTTTCGAGTTCATTAGTGTTGATGCTGGTGGCGAGTATACAAAAACGGCTTTTATAGAGTTTGGTAAAATTGTACTTTTTGGTTTTACATTTGGTTTTACATTTGCCCATGCTCTTAACTTTATTATGAATAGAAACTGGATACCGCATTACTTAATGAATGTGTTTGCTTTAGCTGCTGTATTGGGCGTTTTTATCTTATCGGATGTATTTGCTCATGAATCTGGTTTATTAGCCGTAGTGGTTATGGGAATGGTGTTAGGAAACTCCAATTCTCCTTATTTGAAAGAGTTACTATACTTTAAAGAATCGTTGAGTATTTTATTAATATCTATTTTATTTATCCTTCTTGCTGCTAATATTAACTTTAGTGAGTTGCTGTTAATATTTAATTGGAACACAGTTATTCTATTTGCTGTTGTGGTATTTGTTTTACGACCAATAGGTGTGTTTTTAAGTACCCAAGGTTCAAGTTTAAAGTTTAATGAAAAAATATTTATTAGTTGGGTTGGACCTCGTGGTATTGTAGCAGCAGGTATTGCTTCTTTATTTGGTTTAAAGTTAGCTAGTAATGGTGTTTCTGGTGCTGAATATATTACACCTTTGGTGTTTATGATTGTGTTAGGAACAGTTTTATTAAATGCTACTACAGCACGTTGGTTAGCTAAATTAGTAGGCGTATTCTTAACCAAATCTGAAGGGGTTCTAATAGTTGGTGCTTCAAAAGTTTCAAGGTTATTAGGGCACTATTTAGAAACTCATGGCCGACATGTTGTATTAATTGATAGTAATCAAAACAATATAGCAAAAGCTAAAGAACTAGGTCTGGAAGCTTTAAATACTAATATTTATTCCGATAAGCTTATGGATAATATTGAGCTGAATGATATGGGATATATGATGGCTTTAACCGGAAGTTCTGATATTAATAAATACGCTATAAATAAATTTGGTAAGCAATATGGTGAAAACGGATCTTTTAGATTGTTAACAGCTACTGAAATGCTTGAATCCGATATAGAAAAAGGATCGGGATTATTCTCTCATACTACGGATTATAGTTCATTAGTTACAGTCACTAATAAATACCCTTCAATTCAAGAAATTGCTTTAGAAAGTCGCACGCATTTAGAAGAATTATTAGAGATAACCAATAACGATAAGGAGATTATTCCTTTGTTTTTAAAGGATACAGATAAACAATTACACGTATTGGGCTCTGATGATTTAGATTTAAACTCCATTAAAACCGATTGGGAATTGGTATATTTAGGAAAACCTATTGATGTTGAAAAGCTTAAAGGAAAACCTGCTGAGATTAGTAATTAATCATACTTAAAACTAACTTGATTTGAGGTATCTTAAACTCATAAAAAAAGCACGCTATTAGCGTGCTTTTTTGTTTATTAAGAATAATAAGATCTTGGCTATATTATAACTTAATCATTAAGCTTTAATACGGCCATAAATGCTTGTTGTGGAATTTCTACATTACCAACCTGACGCATTTTCTTCTTACCTTTTTTCTGTTTTTCTAATAATTTACGTTTTCTAGAAATATCACCACCATAACACTTAGCTGTTACATCTTTACGTAGTGCTTTTATGGTTTCACGTGCTATAATTTTAGCTCCAATAGCGGCCTGAATAGGAATATCAAACTGCTGTCTTGGAATTAATTCACGAAGTTTTTCGGTTATTTTCTTACCTATTGTATAGGCATTGTCGGCATGAATTAAAGCCGATAGGGCATCTACAGGTTGTGAGTTTAGTAATATATCTACACGAACTAATTTAGATTCGCGCATACCTATTGGTGCATAATCAAAAGAAGCATAACCTTTTGAAACTGTTTTTAGTCGGTCGTAGAAATCAAAAACGATTTCTGCTAAGGGCATATCAAAAGTTAACTCAACACGTTCTGTTGTTAAATATGTTTGATTAGTAATAACGCCACGTTTATCAATACATAGAGACATAACATTACCAACAAACTCCGCTTTGGTAATAATAGTAGCTTTTATAAAAGGTTCTTCAACACGATTTAAAAAAGATGGATCAGGTAAATCACTAGGGTTATTAACAATAATAACTTTATCTGGGTGCTTGTTACTAAAAGCATGGTAAGATACATTGGGAACCGTAGTAATTACAGTCATATCAAACTCACGTTCCAAACGTTCTTGAATAATTTCAAGGTGTAACATACCTAAAAATCCACAACGGAAACCAAAGCCTAAAGCTGCAGAACTTTCAGGTGTAAATACTAAAGAGGCATCATTAAGTTGTAATTTTTCCATGGAGGCTCTTAAGTCTTCATAATCTTCGGTATCTACAGGATAAATACCAGCAAAAACCATAGGTTTTACATCTTCAAAACCACTAATAGCATTGGTTGTTGGTACTTTTGCATCTGTAATAGTATCACCAACTTTTACTTCTTTAGCTTCTTTAATACCGGTAATTAGGTAACCTACATCACCAGCTTTTATTTCTTTTCTAGGAAATTGTTTTAATCGTAATGTACCAACTTCATCGGCGTTATAAGTTTTACCTGTGGCAATAAACTTTATTTGTTGGCCCTTTTTTATTGAACCATTTATAACTCTAAAATACGTTTCAACACCTCGGAAAGGGTTGTAAACTGAGTCGAATATTAAGGCTTGAAGCGGTTCGTTAATTTCACCTTTAGGAGCTGGAACACGCTCTATAATTGCGGTTAGAATCTCTTCAATTCCTAATCCCGTTTTAGCACTAGCAGGGATAACTTCAGAAGCATCACAACCTAATAAATCAACAATATCATCGGTAACTTCTTCAGGATTGGCACTAGGTAAATCTACTTTGTTAAGTACCGGAATAATTTCTAAATCGTTTTCTAATGCTAAATATAAATTAGAAATAGTCTGAGCCTGAATGCTTTGAGCAGCATCAACAATTAGTAAAGCACCTTCACAGGCTGCTATAGATCGGGAAACTTCATAAGAAAAATCAACATGGCCAGGTGTATCAATAAGGTTTAAAACATATTCTTCACCTTCATGAATATAGTCCATTTGAATGGCATGCGATTTAATTGTAATTCCGCGTTCACGCTCCAAATCCATACTATCTAATAGTTGGTTTTGTTTTTCGCGTTCTGTTACGGCTCCAGTAAAATCCAATAACCTATCGGCTAGTGTACTTTTACCGTGATCTATATGTGCAATAATGCAAAAATTTCTAATGTGCTTCATAACCTGTTGTGTTGACTAGCATTATAACTAATTTGCAAATATAATTGTTTTATTATGCTTTAAATATTTATAGCCAATAATCTTAAAATATTTTATTTGTACCAAGCTGTAATTTATTTTTAAAAAGTATGTTTATATTGCATAACCAAATTCTTTTTGATGATAGCCAAGCAATTATACTTATTTATACTTATAAATATTATTTTTTATACTGTTACTTTTTCTCAAAATTTTACCGTTTCAGGGCAAATATTGGATAGTGAAAATCAACCACTACCATATGCCAATATTGTACTGCTATCTAGTCAAGATAATTCAACAATAAATGGAACAACATCCATAGAAGCTGGCTTATTTACTTTAAATAATGTTACTAGTGATGATTATGTTTTAAAAATTAGTTTTGTAGGGTTTGAATCTGTTGTAATGCCTATTCAGGTACAGGGTGCAGATTTAGAGGTGGGCGTTTTAATACTTAAAGAAACGCCACATTCCTTAAATGAAGTATCTTTAATAGCCAATAAACCGACACTTACTAAAAAAGTTGACCGTCTGGTTTTTAATGTGGAAAAAACGGCTTTAAGCGAAGGAAATATAAAAGATGTTCTAAAAAATACACCAGGTGTTTTAATATTGGATAACAGTTTACTTGTTAGAAACTCGACTCCTGTTGTGTATATAAACGATAGGAGAATTCATTTGTCCGATATGGAGTTGCTACAGTTATTAGAAAGTACTTCAGCAAACAACATAAAGTCTATTGAGGTTATTACCAACCCTTCAGCAAAATATGATGCTGATACCGGAGTAGTTTTGAATATTATTATGGATAAAAATTTGGTAACAGGTTACCGCGGTTCAGCTTTTGCAAACTATACCCAAGGTACCTATGCACGTTATCAAACGGGTGTTTCTAATTTTTATAAAACCAATAAAATAAATGTTTTTGCAAGTTATACCTTTAACGATTCTAAAATAGCACGTGTTAGTGAGGAACGTGTTAATTTTAAAGATGATGCAGGTATTTATGAACGTTGGGAAACCGATGTTGATAGAACGACAAGGTCTACAACTCATAACTTAAACACGAATTTTGATTATTTTTTATCTGAAAAAAGCACCTTAAGTTTTGTTGCTAATTTATTGTATTTGCCAGAATTTGAATACATCACCAGAGGGGAGACTAATGTTTATGATGCGGCGTATAATGATTTATATAATTTTAATAACTTAAATAATTCCGATGATCACAAATATAACCTTGGCTTTGATTTGGAGTATAATTTAGATTTTGAAAACGGCAGTAATTTACTAGTAAATACACATCTTACAACCTATGATTATCACCGAGATCAAAGTGTTCAAAGCACATATTACGATGTAAATAATGTTTTTGATTACCGAAACCTGTTTTCAACCATATCCGATCAGAATACCACAATTAATACAGCTCAAGCCGATTATAGTTTACCTATAAATGAAACAACTTTATTTTTAGCAGGAGCTAAAGCTTCTTTTATAGATACGGATAGCGATTTAAATCAATATAATTTACAGGGGTCTAGCTTTATTTTGGACGCTACCAACTCTAATGTTTTTAAGTATAATGAAAATATTTTAGCAGCTTATGTGAGTTTAGATAAAAGTTGGGAAAAATGGCATATAAGTTTAGGTCTTCGTGTTGAACAAACCTCTATTAATGGGAAATCCCTTGTTACTAATAACTCTATAGATCAAGATTATTTCAACTGGTTCCCTAGTGCTAATATTAGTTATCAAGTTTCAAATAAAATTAGTATTTACTCCACGTTTAAACGAAGTATTGAACGTCCAGATTTTCAATATTTAAATCCATTTAAGTTCTTTTTAAACGATAATACAATCGTAACAGGTAATCCATATTTGCAGCCAGCCGTTACTAACCATTATGTAATAGGAGTGTCTTTAAATAATAATTTGTTCGTGGAAGCATATTTTAAGGATGTTGAAGATAATTTTTTAGAATTACCTCTACAGGATAATATTAATAATTTGCTAGTATTTACACCAACTAACATAAATAGTACTGTAGAATTTGGGTTCGATTTTGTGAGTATTTTTAATATAACTTCAGAGTGGAATGTATATGCCGTAACTTCAGTGTTTAATATGAAGGATAAAACGTTATATAATAACGAAACTATAGAAAAAGATACATGGTCTAATTATTCTGCACTAAGTAATTCTTTTACTTTTTTAAGCGATAATAGTCTGTCGTTTAATTTAGGATTGATATTTATGAGTGATTATCAGCAAGGTTTTCAAATTGTTGATACGCGTTTTTTAAGCGATTTATCTATCAAAAAAACAGTTTTCAATCACCGAGGTTCCATAACATTAGCTTTTGCTGATTTATTTAATACCCAAAACTATTCTGTAACATCTCAATATTTAAATCAAGATAATTCACGTTATTTAAACCAAGACAACAGATATGTAAAATTAGGCTTTAGTTACAGGTTTGGTAATACTAGGTTAAGTACAAATCAGCGTACTAAAGAGCGTGAAGAACGCGATAGGCTAGAGAAGGAAGAGTAATAACATAAATTTAACCATAATCCATCACGATGTTCACAATGCTTTAAACAGTGATTGGAAATCATTGAAGTTCGCGAAGAACGTTTTGATTCGGACTATTAACTTAAAAAATGAAAAAAAGACCACTTACAAGGTAAGCAGTCTTTTTAAAACTATTTCAGAATACCAATCCTATTAGTCTTGCCATTCTGCAATAAACAAATTGGTGTCGTGTCCGCCACCGTTATTTCTATTAGAAGAGAAAATAAGTTTCTTACCATCGTTAGAAAATACCGGAAAAGCATCAAAAGTAGTACTGTGTGTTACACGCTCTAAATTCTTCCCGTCAATATCAATTAAATATAAGTTAAACGGAAAACCACGTTCGGATTCAAAGTTAGAGGAGAATAAAACTTTCTCGCCACTTGGGTGGAAAAACGGACTCCAATTGGCGTTTCCTAAATCGGTTAATTGGCGTAAATCGCTACCATCAGCATTACAAATATATAACTCCATTTCGGTTGGTTGTACCAGGCCTTCAGCTAACAAGTCTTTATATTCTTTAATGTCTTCTTCAGTTTTAGGTCTTGATGAACGGAAAATAAGTTTCGTACCATCTGGCGAGAAAAAAGCACCACCATCATAGCCTAATTCAAATGTAATTTGCTTAACATCACTACCATCAATATTCATAGTGTATAATTCTAAATCGCCACTTCTGTCTGACGTAAATACAATTTTATCACCTTTTGGAGAAACAGTAGGTTCGGCATCATAGCCTTTTTCATGGGTAAGTTGTGCGGTAATATTACCTTCTAAATCGGCAACAAAAATATCATAGGTGTCATAAATAGGCCAGATGTATTTACCATTTTTACGTAAAGGTGTTTCTGGACAATCATCGGCACCTAAATGCGTTGATGCATAAATAATATGCTTGTTATCTGGTAAAAAATACGCACATGTTGTACGTCCTTTTCCAGTGCTAACCATAGGAGGCATATTGTCTTTAAACGTGTCGTCAACGTTCATTAAAAACATCTGATCGCATGCAACACCCCAATCTTTATTATTAGACTGAAAAACCAATTGCTTATCATCAAAACTCCAATAAGCTTCAGCGTTATCACCGCCAAAAGTTATTTGTTTTAAGCTTTTAAAATGAGTTTCTTCAGGGTATATCAAGGTGTCTGCCCATTTGGTAGCACCAGATTTTGCATCAGAGTTTTCGTTTTTATCGCTCTTGCAAGAAACGGTTAATACAATTGTTAATAAGCAGAAATAGAAAAATGGTTTCGTCATGTGTTCTAATAAAAAGTGGCAATTATTATGTAATTTCGCCAAAAATAACATTATTAATATGAAGAAAATAGCGTTACTGGTTCTTTTTATATCGTTGTGGGGTTGTGAAAAGGCATACAAACATGAAAATAAAATTGAAGAAGATGTAGCTTTTTTAGCTGATGATAAGTTAGAAGGCCGTGAAACAGGTACTGCTGGCGAACGTGCAGCTGCAGATTATATTGCTAAGCGCTTTAAGGAAATGGGTATATCTGGAAAAGGTACCAATAACTATTATCAAACTTTTACATTCAAACCTAAAAACGATCCGCATGGTGAGGTTTCTTACACCGAAAATAGTCAAGACAGCACTATTACAGGTACAAATGTTTTAGGTTATATTGATAACCAAGCTGAAAATACAGTTATTATCGGAGCACATTACGATCATTTAGGTTACGGAGCCCAAGGCTCTTTACATAAAGGAGAGAAAGCTATTCATAATGGTGCAGATGATAATGCTAGTGGTGTAGCTGTAATGTTAGACTTAGCAGGAAAGTTAAAAGAAACAAATACGGCAAATAATTATTTGTTTATGGCTTTTTCAGGTGAAGAAATGGGCTTATTAGGTTCTAATTATTTCGCTAAAAATCCAACTATAAATAGTAAGGCGGTAAGCTATATGATTAATATGGATATGGTTGGTCGTTTAAAACAAGACAGTACATTGGCTGTTTATGGAACAGGAACATCGCCAATATTTAAGCAAGTATTAAGTTCGCATAACGATAAATTTAAATTAATTGAAAATGAATCGGGTGTTGGCCCTAGCGATCATACTTCATTTTATTTAATTGATATTCCTGTGTTACACTTCTTTACAGGTCAGCATGAAGATTACCATAAACCTAGTGATGACTCTGAAAAGCTAAACTATAAGGGAATGCAAACCATTTCTAGCTACATATTTGATGTTATAACCGACTTAAATGATAATGGTAAATTGTCATTTCGTAAAACAAAAAATGAAAGCGAAGAAACACCACGGTTTAAAGTTGGTTTAGGTGTTGTTCCCGATTATTTGTTTGATGGAGAAGGGATGCGTATTGATGGTATTAGTGAAGATAAACCAGCACAAAAAGCCGGATTGCAGAAAGGTGATGTCGTTATTAAATTAGGCGATAGTACCGTAACAAATATGATGAGCTATATGCGTGCACTTTCAGCTTTTGATACAGGCGATAGTACTAAAGTAACTGTTAGTAGAAATGGAAAACCATTAGAGGTTGACCTAAAATTTTAAATTTAAATGCAGTTTAATGAACAGGAATTCATTGCAAAAATACACCTGATTATTTCGGTGTCTATTGTAATACCTGTTTCAATTTTTTATGGTTTTCAACCTGAATCGCAGTTTGATATTCATTTAAACACAGTAAGACGAACATAATTTTTTTAAAGCTATTATGGGACTCTATTTAGGGTTTTCAATACTTTGGATATTAGGTGTTTTTAAATCGGAGTATTTAAAAATGGCCTTAGTTACTAACTGTATTTTTATGTTGGGCTTAGGCTTTGGTCGCCTACTCAGTTATTTTATTGATGGTATCCCAACATTTGGTTACCAATTTGGAAACGTTGCCGAAATATTGCTCGGATTTTATGGTTTGTGGGTTTTAAATAACCATAATTGTAAAAATTATATTGATAATTATAAAAAGGCGTAATTTTGCCTAAAATATTAGACACTTGGTAAAAATAGGTAATATAGAACTTCCCGACTTTCCATTGCTTTTAGCACCTATGGAAGATGTTAGCGACCCACCATTCCGTGCTTTATGTAAGGAACAAGGTGCCGATGTCGTTTATACAGAATTTATTTCAAGCGAAGGCTTAATTCGTGATGCCGCAAAGAGTGTCATGAAATTAGATATTTATGAAAAGGAACGTCCTGTTGGTATTCAAATTTTTGGCGCTAATCTGGATAGTATGTTGCAAACAATTGATATTGTTGAAAAATCGAATCCCGATATCATAGATATTAATTTTGGTTGCCCTGTTAAAAAAGTAGTAAGTAAGGGAGCAGGTGCTGGTATCTTAAAAGATATTTGCCTTATGGAGCAACTTACTGCCGAAATGGTTAAACGTACCAATTTACCTGTTACAGTAAAAACGCGATTAGGATGGGATCATGATTCTATCAGAATTTTAGAAGTTGCTGAAAGGTTACAGGATGTTGGATGTAAAGCAATATCTATTCATGGGAGAACCCGTGCTCAAATGTATAAAGGAGATGCAGATTGGCGTCCAATAGCCGAAGTAAAAAATAACCCACGAATGCATATTCCTGTTTTTGGTAACGGAGATGTTGATACGCCTGAAAAAGCCATGTTAATGCGAGATACTTACGGTTTAGATGGTTGTATGATTGGTCGTGCAACTATTGGAAACCCGTGGTTTTTTAAACAAGTTAAACACTTTTTTAATACCGGCGAACATTTACAACCTATATCATTAGCCGAGCGTGTAGAAGCTGCTAGACGTCATTTACAAATGGCAATAGATTGGAAAGGCGAGAAACTTGGTGTTTTTGAAACAAGACGCCACTATACTAACTACTTTAAAGGTATTCCAAACTTTAAGGAGTACCGAATGAAAATGGTGACTAGTGATGATTCGGAAAGTGTTTTTGCAGCTTTTGATGAGGTTCTTGATAAGTTCTCAGATTATCAGTTTCATCAATAACTAACCAGGTTTTTAGTAATACGTACCGAAGCAACTTTAGATGCTAGGATACCTAAAACGGAAATGGTTATAAAGACAATAAGGAAATTTTCAAACTTAATACCCATAGGATAGGGTAGTGTAGGTGTTATTTTTACTAGTGCGAATGTTATTTGTGCTTGTACAATTAAATAACCTACCAATAAGCCTATCAAACCACCTAGTACGGTCATTAACGAGCCTTGGAAAAAGAAAATACGACGTATGTCTCTTACCGTAGCTCCCATATGATAAAGTGTGTGGAGTGTTTTCTTCTTATCTAAAATCATCATTATAAGAGTACCAACTACATTAAAGAGTGCAATAATTAATATAAGAGTAAATATTAAATAAACGGCTAAATATTCTGTGTTAAGCATTTTATATAGCGCATCATTTAATTGTTCGGTGTTTTTTAAAATAATTTTATTGCCCAAAATATCTGTTATAGCTTTGCGGGCATCAGCTTCACTAACGGCTTCATTTGTTTTAAATTCAATAGCAGTTACTTGATTGGTATCAAAATTTAACAAATAACGAGTCATCTCAATAGGGGCATAAATGTATTTGTCGTTATGAGCTTCGTTAATATCAAAAACACCAACATTAATAGCCTTAACGGTTGTAAAAGCTTGTTTTAGCGTTGTTACTTGCCCTTTCCCAGGTTTTGGAATATATAAATCTACAGATTTACCATAATCCATAACACCGATATTTAATCTACTAGCAATTCCCCAACCCGTAACAATTTGATTGCTTTTTTCAGAAAACCAACTTCCTAAAGCCACCACCGAATCGATAGCGTTTACCGATTCAAAATTTTCATCAACACCTTTTATATAGGCGTTAGGGTAGTTTTTTTCATCGAAAGCAATAAAAACTCGCTCTTCAACTATTTGCGAGAAGGATATGATGTCCGGATGGTTTTGAAGCGCATTTAATTCTTCTGTAGAAACTTTAAAAGATTTTCCTACAGCGGCTTCAGCCTTTAAGTCGGGGTCTATTAATGAAGTAAATTGTAGTGTGAAATCTTTCAATCCTGCAAAGCCAGAAAGCACTATAAATAAGGACATTGCCCCAATTATAACACTAATAGCGGCAATACCAGTAATAAAATTTATGGTATTATTACTGCTTTTAGAGAGTAAGTACCGTTTAGCTATATAGAGTGAAAAATTCATAAAATTAACAGACCTAAATGGCATAATGCGAAATTAGGTCTGGTATTTAAAATGTTTAAACCAATTATGATTTACGTCGCTTCTCTAAAAGATCAGGGTCGTTAATTGGGTTTTCTGTTCTTTTTAATGATTTTTCAATACCATCTATATATTCTAACGAATCGTCTACAAAAAACTCCAATTGCGGCATGCGGCGTAATTGATGTCTCGTACGTTGTGCTAATTCGTGCTTAATAAGTGGTGCGTTTGAACGAATACCAACTAATAATTCTTTAGCCTTATCATTCGGAAAAATACTTAAATATACTTTTGCTACCGATAAATCTACGGTTACTTTAACCTTAGAAACCGATATTAAAACTCCTTGCATACCACCATCGCTAGCAGCTTTTTGAAGGATTTCAACAAGGTCTCGTTGTAATACCGATCCTATTTTTTTTTGTCTTTGACTTTCTTCCATGATGCAAAAATACGGATATTTAAAGATTATTGTATTTTTGAAGATACTAAAATAGTTTTAATTAATAGGCAATGCCTTTTTTTGTAAACAAATACTATGAATAAAATTGAACATATCGGAATTGCTGTTAAAAGTTTAGAATCATCAAACGATTTATTTGCTAAACTTTTTAATGCGCCTCATTATAAAATAGAAACAGTAGCTAGCGAAGGCGTTAATACATCTTTTTTTCAAGTTGGCACTAATAAAATTGAACTCTTAGAGGCTACAAACCCAGACAGTCCAATTGCAAAGTTTATTGAAAAACGGGGCGAAGGCATACATCATATTGCGTTTGATGTAGATGATATAGAGTCTGAAATTGCTAGGTTGGAACAAGAAGGATTTACGGTTTTAAATAAAACACCAAAAAAGGGAGCCGACAATAAGTTAGTGGCTTTTTTACACCCAAAATCAACAAATGGTGTGCTTATTGAACTATGTCAAGAGATAAAGGCGTAAAAATACTTTGAGAGTATAAAAATATGTAGTAATATTGCACTCTCTTTGAAAAAAGAGAAACGTCGAGTTAGCTTTATGCTAATGGGTCCTATAACTCAGCTGGTTAGAGTATCTGACTCATAATCAGAAAGTCCCTGGTTCGAGCCCAGGTGGGACCACAAAAAAAGCCCCGTAAACACTATGTTTACGGGGCTTTTGATTTTTAAGGGGACAACTAAAGGGACAACATGGAGTGCTTTTGAGCTGTATTTATATATTTAAATTTCACTTTTTAATTAATTGTTTTTTAATGTTGTCATATTTATAATCTACAATTTCTCCTGATAAAATTAATATGACCACTTTATTAATAATAGTTCTTGGAGCAACAAACCATTCTCTTGGTGTTATTCTTTTTCCTTTATTATTAAAAACATCAACGTTTAAACAAGCATCTGCAAAGAATCGATGGAGTAAATGCTCAAATTTTTGCGCATTCATATTATAACATGCATACTTATCAAGTAAATGGACATCTGCATACAAATACGTAGATTCTTTAGAAGCGTTTTTAATACGTTCATTTACATCTATTGATGAAAATCCAATTTTATATAAATCATTAATTGATGCTATATCTGGATTGGTAGATTTTGACTTTAATACATATATCCAACCTGTTTGAACATCTTTTTCATTTACAATATTAGCATTTTTAAAAAGTTCATCTTCTGCATATTTATCTGTATCTGAAACAATACTTCCGTTATTATATAAAGACTTTGATAACGAACGGTAATACATATTACTTTTTGTTCCATTTTCAAAAATAATTGATGTCCGTCCGTCCTTGCGTTCTGTACTACCTAAAGTTCTTTTTTCAATACCATCATCTTCTAAGAAGAGTAAAACACCATCCAACACATAATATTTACCTTTTAATAGATTTTGTTCAACATCATTAAATTCTTTTAATTTACGCTTCCCTTCTCTTAATTCTTTATGTACTATTTTAAATTTTGCTTCATAAGGTGCAAAATCCTTATCGCTCATTGCTTTTCTTCTTGCTGTAAAATCAGTTTCTGCTCTTTCTGAAGCGCTCTTTACATTTTTTAATTTAAAAATAGATAAGGTTTCCTCTGTATCTAATATACCTAAATCATCATCATTTAATATATCTTCTACTGATTTTACTTCTTCTTTGGTATTTAAAAGATTATGTAAATCATACGATTTTAATATCTCTACTTTTTTAGCATCTTTTCTTAATGCTTTTAATCTTGATAGTAGTTTAAATTCAGTAACATTAGTTGCTTCTGGTTCACGGTTATTTTTTTCAAAAAAAGCATTGATTTCTTGGAACGATTCAATTAAGCGTTCATCTTCAGTTTTTACATTAGAGTTTTTGGGTTTAGAATCTAAAATACCAAACTCATCATCATTAAATATATCTGCTAATGTTTTCTTTTTACTCATTTGCTTGGGCTTTACGCTTTTGCTCTTTTAAAAATATTATTGCCTCTGCTAAACGTCTTTCTTGTGGGTCGAAAGACTGAATGCTTGGTTGTTCTCCTGTTTTTGCAATCCAGTTTTTTATTTTAGGCCACAATATAATTGCCTCTTCATCTGTCATTGTTATCCTTGTAGCATCAATAGTTTCTTGGATTGCTTTAAAAACGGATGCTGTTACTGATTTGGATAATATTTCAAATGCTTTTTGAAATGGGTTGATTGTATCTATTAAATCAATATTAATATCATCAATATTTACAAAACTATCTGCCATACGTATAAAACGTTTATCTCCAACCTCTTCAATAGTACCATTTTTAACAACAGAATCCACTACTACGTACTGACGAACAGCTTCTACTTCTTCATCTGATAAGTCTGGATAGGTTTCTTTAATAATTTTAGGTATCAACACTTTATTAATAACTTCGGGATCTACATTACCAGGCATTGCCTTTAGCATTGTATCATCTTGCATTATTTTTGCTTTTAAGTCATTAATATCACTTTCAATAATATCTTTTGCTCTTTGTGAACTTGGTAACTTAAATCCGTTTATTTTAATCGTATTTTCATCATCTTCTGAATCATCATCATCTTCGTTTGGAAATTTTGGTTTGAATTTAAAATTAGGTGCTAAGACCTGTTCCATTAACAATGATGCTGTAATCGCTTTTAGCATATTATTTACAGATAGTTTTACTAAATCATCTTCTGCATCTGGTTGTGCAATTAAATTAGTAAACTGTGAATGCGATTTATTATCACTATCCCTTGTTGCTCTACCTATAATTTGAATAATTTCTGTTAATGAACCTCTATAACCAACCGTTAAAGCGTGTTCACAATATGGCCAGTCAAACCCTTCTTTTGCCATACCTAATGCTATGATAATATCTATATCATCAACACTTTTTACATTACGCAAATACTCTTGTATTTTATCTCTATCCTTTTGGTTATCGTGAACTAAATCTGCAATCTTGAGAGTTTTACCCGATGTTTTACTTATCACATATAGAACACCTGTATCTGGGTCTTGATAGTCTAACTCACCTATGCCATCAACAATTCTATTTACTTCCTCATATTTATCTTTTTCAGACTCTCCTGAATTTACACTTGGTATATGAATTATTGTCTTTTTATTTTCATCTAATATCTCGTGAATAGCAGAAGTATATTTCCCTTGATAGAAGTGATACCCAATACCTAATGATTTTAAATAATTATAGCCATTTAGTTGTTGGTAATAATCGTATTTTACTTTAGTGAACTTTGCTTCATCTTCTGGTAATAAAATAGGTACAGAATCTCCTCTAAAAAAAGAACCTGTCATTGCTACTACGTGAGCAGTAGACTTATCCATTATACTACTTAATACAATACCCAACTTGTTATCTCCATCTACAGATACGTGATGAAATTCATCTATTGCCAATAAACAATCATTTAACTGTTTTTCGTCTATGGCATCAAAAGCAAAACGCAATGTAGCATGTGTACAAATTAGTATTTTTTCGTCACTTTCTAAAAAATTTAGAAATGCAGTTACTTTGCTTTTTTCTACGCCAGGTGTACATAAATTATATCTTGGATTAGGTTCCCAATCTGCAAAAAAACCAAACTTCTTTAATTCTGTTTTAGCAAACGAACTACCAATAGACCTTTCAGGAACTGCTACAATTACTTTTTTAATATCTTGATTTATTAATTTATCTAAACCAATAAACATTAATGCACGAGATTTACCAGAAGCTGGTGGTGCTTTAATTAATAAATATTGAGCAGTACGAGCCCCAAATGCTTTTTGTTGCATTTCTCTCATACCATATTCGTTGGTACTTTTACTTTTACCTGTTTGTTGGTATTTTACGTGTACTATATCTGGCATCTTTTTCTTTTTAATGTCTAACAAGGTTAAAACCTTGCTTATTTTGTTTTACATCTTGCTTAAGGTTTGCTAACCCCTGTAAAATAGCTGTTTTTAATTATAAAAACAACCTTGCTTAACAAACTCTAAATCTTACTTAAAGTAAAATTTCCTTTTATTAAACAGTTTGTTTTTTTTCTACTTTACGAGTTTAAATGTCTAAAGTTTATCTAAAACGTCTAATCTATATTTTTACAACCTATTGTTTTATAGCGGTTAAGCATACTAAAACAACTAAAGTTTATCTAAAAAATGTCTAAAGTTTAGCTAAACTTTATTTGATTTAGCTAAACTTTTACCCAAATAGGCTTTCTATTTGTTCCTATATTATTGATGCTATTATCTTTTTTAGACATTGAATAGATAATATTTCTTAATTTATTTTTCTTTTTATTAATGTCTAAAACATTAGGTAGAATATCTAAAATAAGCTTATCAATATCTTCCTTTGATGCACTTTTATATTTATCTAAATATTCTAAAATCATTTTTTTATAATGTTCATCTTTAAAACCTCTCATTTTTATATAATCGCCTTTTTGATTCGTTGCAGATGCTACTTTAGAGGATATATGAAAATTAGGTTTTCTGCCTTCAATCAATTTTTTTATTTTGAGAGTTTTTATTTCCTCGTTATTTAATATTTTATTTTTAGCAACTTTATCTAAAAGCATAATTTCTTCTAAAGATAAATTAGGCATTTGTGCTATTTTACGAGCATAATTTATATCAATAATTTTTCCTGTAATGGTAACTTTTACTTTGTTATTAGTTAAATCGTAATCTGGTAATGGGAAATATTTTTTACGCTGAATTAAATACATTTTTTTAATACCACTACCAATAGTATCAATCATATTTAGGTTAACCATAGCATCTGCTAAAAATTTATTGCGATATTTAGATTCTGGTGCATCTGCTTTAATTACGGTTTCAATACTTTGCGGAATAAAACTTCCTGAATTAGCAAAAGTTAAGGTTGCATTTTCATTTTCTACAACCAATATTTTACCGCCTAATGTATAATCTTGATGTACAATAGAATTATTTAAACCCTCACGTATTATATAAGAGTCATACTGATCTACTTCTTCTGGAAACAAAGTACCATCAGTAAGATAACGATACTTTAAGTTTCGTATTTTACCATAAACTTTTTGAATATTTAAAAGTAATGGACAAGTAAAGTGTTCGTAATCTTTTTCAATATTATCGCTATCTTTAAGTATCCAAGTAATTTTAGAAGTTGCTGGATTTATAAAATGTTCTGACTCTGGTTTCCCCAATAAGATTATTGCAGTATTTGTAATTGCACCTTTTATGGTAAGTTTTGCTTTATTTAAGAAAACAGTATCTGACCAGTTTTTAATATCTTCTTCTAAATTAGGGTTCTTTTGAGTATATCTTAAACGCGCTTGAATAATAGCTTCTTCAGATAAATCTTTTAAAGTTGCATTACTAATTATTTTAGCACTCCAATCTTCTATTTTATTTTGACTTTTAATTCTATCATATTCATCAGATAATAATGCGCCTAAACTTTCACCATCTCTACCATAACAATGTCCTTTCCAAGATAAAGGTTGCCCTTGTGGAGCAGCAGGAATTTCTAACAAAATAACTTCTAAACCATTTTTTTGTACCCTATGCGAATTTATAAAGTTGGTTTTGGGTGATGTATGCTTTACAATTTCTGATTTATACTCATTTAATTGAACTTCTGTAATTTGTGTACCAACTACTGTTTTATCATTTTTAATACCCATTACCAACCAACCAGACTTTTTTTCTGCCAAATTAGCTTCATTAGATAAGGCCGAAAAATATTGCCCTAATTTATCTTTACTAATTTGATTTTTAGCTTCTTTAAATTCTACTATTTCAGTTTCTGTAGCTAAATTTAGTAAATTGTCTAAAATTGATTCCATTAGGCTTTTTTAGTTTTACGTGTTCTTTTTGGTTTTTCTAACAAAGTATTTTTATGTATCATCTTTTCGTACTCTTTAAAAAGATATTCTAAACGCTCTGTATCACTCTCAAATGGTTTTAATCGATAACAACGTTCTATTGCTAAATCTAATTGATGATGTGCTTCTTTTAAACCCTTTGGCATTTTATTAGGGTCGTACAATTGTGCTAATGTTTTACCTGAATGTTTTTCTCGTTCTTCTAATACTTCAAAAACGTGTAAATTTATTTGTTCTTTTTGTTTTTGAGAAATCTCAGGAAAAGGAAAAGTATTATAACATAACCCAGCAGAATATCGATAATCAGTTTTTAATTTCCCTCCAACTGTTCTTATCCACTGCATGTGCAAATTAGATGTCAAAACACCAAATAACCAAACCTTATCTGTAGAGACAATTAGGCAGCTATCATGTGAAACGTTTTCTTTACTAAAAAAACCCATAGGTATATATTCTCGATGTTCAGATGAATGTCTAGGTATTAAAATAAAATCTTTATTTGACGGTTGAGTTATTTGAGCAAATAAGTGAGGGGACCCAGCTAACTGTGGTCTTGATGAGTTTAATCTTATTTCTCTTAGTTTAGAAACCCTTTCTTTTACTAATGGCATTTCTCTTTGCTCTTCTTCCTTAATTCCATCTAACCATAAACACCATCTTTCTTTACCATTTAAGAATTCATGTGCGGAAATTAGCTTAAAAAACCACTTTTTAGAGTTAGGTTCCTTACTAACAAAAGATATTTTCTCCTCTGGTGTAAACAATAACTGCCCTCCATCAGCTGGCATATTTCCAAAATTCATTTTAGGAAAACCTGATATAGGATTAGATTTACTTTTAACATAAACATTTTTCGCATCTGATAAATAAGCATTTATGTTTGAAGCTTTCTTTTCTAAATTATCAATATAAATTAATTTTTGATTTTTCGATATATTTCTCAAGCCAACTATTATTACAGTAACACCAGCATTTCCTTTAGCGTTATTAGTCCATTTAAAGGATTGATGAGCAAAACCTATTTCTATATTTTCATCAAGAATACGTGGCCAAGTTTTTGCAACTTGGTCTCCTTGACAAATAGAATTTGTAGATACAAAAGCCAATTGTGCATTAAAGCCTTGAATATATTTTGCACCTTTATAAAACCACGCACTTACATAATCTAAGCTTTTGTAGTCTTTCAAAAAGACAAATTTCATATCGTCTTTTTGTTCTTTGTCCTGGTTGCGTGAACCTAAATAAGGCGGATTCCCTAAAATATACACTTCGGCAGGCTCAGTGTCCGAATGAGTTTTAGGGCAAATATCTTCCCAGTTTAAACGTGTAGCATTCCCTTGTGTAATATTACCTGCTTCTTTTAGTGGTAAAATAGGTTTGGCTTTCCCAAAACCTTGTAATTCATCTACAAACTCTTTATTCATTTGGTGTTCTGCCAACCATAAAGAAAGTATTGCCATTTCGTGCGCAAAGTCGTCTAACTCTATTCCATAGAATTGAGAGAGTTTTATTTCTGTAAAAACAATAGTCTGTTGGCTTTCTAAACCATGTAATTCTTGTAGTATGGCTATCTCTAATTTTCGTAATTCTTTATAGGCAATAATTAAAAAGTTACCGCTACCACAGGCAGGGTCGAATATTTTTAGTTTAGAAATTCGGTATATTAATTGACGTAATTTTTTTGGATTGTCTTTGTGTTTTTCAAACTCCTCATACAATTCATTTAAAAACAAAGGTTCAATCACCTTCATAATATTAGGTACAGAAGTATAATGCATTCCTAAACCACTACGATATGCAGGATTTACTACTGCCTGAATCATAGAACCGAAAATATCTGGATTGATTTCGTTCCATCTCAAATTACCACAGTCAATAATTATTTTTCGTGCTTCTTTAGTAAACTTTGGTGATACTATTGTATCTCTAAACAAGCCACCATTTACATAAGGAAACTTATCAAAAGGATCTGCTTCTTTACTATTGTCTTCTGTGTTTAAAACTTTAAAAAGTTTGTCTAAAAACCAATTTACGTCAGAACCATCTTTTTGAGTATGTTGAGCTAATGTATCTGTAAACATTCCCTCGATAGGAAATATATCTGTGTCTTCAGCAAAAAAGCAAAACAGTAAACGCGATAGAAAAATATTTAAGTTATGTCCCCCATCATTATAAATACCAGGATTCTCATTAACCAAGATATCATAAAGCTTTGCCATTTTGTATGACGCTTTTCTATCTGCTTCTACATCATTTGGCGAAACGTATTTTTCTTGACCTGCCCAAGGTAAAAAGAAACCAAAATGTTTATCAATTTCAAGAATAGGTGTATCTAATGCTAAACCTGTTCTAATATCTTTTGCTAATAGTGTTTTATAATCTGTTACAATTACAAATCTTGGATTGTGTTTTAATGAAGCTGTATCTTTAGTTAGTTCATCAATAGTATTTAATAAAGTACCAGATTCAACTTCTTTAAAAAGCATTTTACTTTTATAAAGCACTTCACCTTCTACTTTAGATAAATTAAAATCTCCTTTTTTTAAACGTGTTATAGATGATTTAGAAATACCGTAGGCTTTTAGTAAGTCGAATACAAATTCTTCTTTATTGAAGTTTTCAACTAATTCTATTACGTTTTTTTCTATTTGAGATGCGTTCATTTAATATCTATAAAGTCTAAGGTTTAAAAATATAACATTTATTTAAAAATGTGTTAA
This sequence comes from Algorimicrobium bowmanii, assembly GCF_054031195.1. The sequence goes on along the minus strand of NZ_CM132929.1, from coordinate 322,692 downwards.
GAGATTCTTTGTTATTTAATCATGAATATGTTCATGCTTATGTGATTTTCATTCTTAAAAGTAGTTTTAAGTTTTCAATCTCTTGTTTTATTATATCTATATCTCCTTTTGACGCAGGAAGTGTTTTTGGCGCAAACATTTTTTTGGCAGCAAATAGTGTAGCATCGGCAGCAGCTGAACCAATAGCTGCATTTGATATTGAACCACTGTTAATTTCTGGTTTAGAGCTTATAGATTCAATTTTAGTTTCCAATGCTTTTATGGCATTCAATAAGTCACTTGTAACTGGTAGTTCACTTTTTGGTAATGCGAGTCCAGTTTTGTCTTTTCTGAAATGGCCGGTAACATATTTATAACCACCTCTATCTAAACACGCTTTTGTTCTACAACTCGGGTTGCAATAGACATGATTGCTTCTTCTTGATTCAAATGACTCATTACAATACTTACAGTTTTTAATTTTTTTCATATTTTTTTAGGTTAATTTGGTTGTTAATCTGTTAAATAAAATTTTATTTAACGTTTTATCATTTTCTTAAACTTTGTCCAGTAAAAACAATGATGTTAAACATTTCGAACAATCTATCGTAAATTCGATGTCCGTACCGCTCGCCTAAAGCGTTTAATGTTTCTTCAACATTGTGATTTGTGTTTACAAAATTTGTAGTGATAAATGTTTTTTGGTTTTTGTCATATCTTTCCGAAAGTATATCCCCAACAACATTAAATAACCCATAGTTACTAGCATCTTTTTCAGAACCTATATCATCAATAAAAATTCGCTTCCTATCTATGTCTTTAAAAAAATAATCTTTTTCAATAGGAGTTGCGCACTTTTCAAATTCACGAACAAGATGTTTTGCGCTATAACTTTTGAATCTCAAAGATGAAATAGGTTTAAAAATGGCTTCAAAACATTTAAGATAATCTGTTTTACCTATTCCAACCCCACCTATTATAAGTAAGCCTTTATTAAAATCGGGCTCATTAAGACTGGCTACAAGATTATTTGCCTCGTAAAAGTCAGGGTCTTTAAGAAAATAGTGAAATAGTACTTTTAAGTTTTCAAGCGTATCTTCACTTTTCACGAATAATTTTCCATACATCCTATGAAATTGTCTGCAAAAATATTCCCAAAGCTGCTGTTTACTGAATATTGACTTCTCTTGCTTTATAGAAGACGTACTAACCGGTTTTAGTTTTTCAGAAGGCAACGACTTAAACACCTCTGCTATTGATTGGGCTTGCGCTACTCTCATCATCTATTTGGTCTATTGGTTAATAATTCAGGTTTTGCTTTTTGGTTACCCCTTTTAGGTCTTTCATTAGCCTGCCATTTATCTAATCGTTTTTTGACTTCGAAAAATCGCTCAATTTCAAATCGCATTTTTGTTTCATCAGTGTTTAACTCACTCCAATAATTGAAAAAAGAATCTAAAATTTTAATATTAAAAAGAGTGTGAGCATATACCTTCTCTCTAAATCTCTTTTTTCTATTTATTATGTTATTATTATTAATATTAGTTGTTGCGATTTGATTGCTAATTGTTTGCGATTTGTTTGTCATCTCATTGCTAATCGGCTTGTCAATTGGCTTGCTATTCGGTGTGCTATTCGGTGTGCTATTTTCGTGAATAGTTTCAGCCACAAAACCACTGTGTTTTAAAACACCTATTTTTGTATAACTAACAGTTGCTTTAATAGAAATATACCCAGTGGACTCTAATTTTTTTAAAGCTGTTCTTACTTTACTTACCGTTAAACCTGTTTCAACAGCAAGTTTCTCGTTTGAGGTTATAAACTCCCCTTTTTGTATTTCTATACCCTGCCAGCGTTTCTTACTATAGTTAACTTTAAGCAAACAGTGAGTAAATACTTTACAGGTATTTATGTCTGTATACCATTCCCAATCGGTTAGCTCCCGATAAAGCATAATAAATCCTTTACTCTTCATCTGGGTTCTGTTTTATGAGTTTAGAATTTATATCGCTTTTCTTAATATAGACCCTGTTGCCTAAACGATAACTTGGAATAATGCCCGATTTACGCCAATTCCATAAGGTTTGGTTCGAACATTTTAAAATAATTAGAGCTTCATCAATAGTAAGAAGTTCTTCCTCTTCTGTTTTAGCAGGTTGGAATTTATCAAAAAACTCCTGCAACCTACTATCAACACCATTCAAGATGTGTTCGGTAAGTTCTTCAGGAGTTGTCTGATAGAAATGTACTGGATTTAATTTCATTGTATCTTATTTTAAGTTTATACGCCACAAAGTTACCGATACACTCTTCTTTTTAAGTGAATTAGGTGTATACACCAGTATATATACACCAAACCTGAATTAAGTGAAATCTACAGGAGGAATGCAAAATCCTGCATTTTCAAAAGACTTTTTAGCCCTATTATGCCTACCATTGCCATTACTTAAATATATTTCAATAGATTTTGGAGATTCACAATCTTTGATGAAAAAAGCTTGCATTAAATCTCTTGAAAGTTTGGAGCAATTAATTTCTCCTCGGTTTTTATCAGCCTCAATATAACCTTGATCAATTAACTCTCTTATAACAATAGCTAAATGTGAAGGACCTGCTATCCATCTTAAAGGCTTGACAGCTTGTTTATCTTGATAGGTAGCTAAAAAGGATTCTATTACCTCTATCCGTTTTTTAAAATCATTTTGCAAATTTCCAAAACTTACTTTGTGACGCATTGTAGAGTACTCGTAAGTCTCGTGCTTAATAACTCCTTCTGTTTCAAAAAAACCATCATCTAATATGATTTCTTTAAAATGGCCGCCTAAAAGATTCATTTCTGCATTATCAATTAACTCGGCAATCTTTGGAATAATTTTATGATCTAATATTGAGAAATACTGATCGGGGTTATTGCAGTAATCATAATTATATTGAAGAAAATCTTTAAGCTCCAAAATATCAGTATTAAACAATAAAACATTGATAAAATACCTTACATAAAAATTGTTATCTAATTTAGGTTCATAGTAATCGTAATTATTCAACCTAAATGGTTCGGAAATGAAATCTTTTTCTAACTTCCTTTTACTGTATGATATTTCATCAATTGCAAATGCATCTTTGTAATATTTTTTTGACATCTAAATAAGTTGTTTTTTTAATTATTGAAAAATGCACTATCAGCTATTTTAACTGCGCGCTCTTGTGGGGTTACTTTTATATACTTGTAAAATTCTCGCTCTGTGGAGTGCCCACTTATCGCCATAATGTCAATAACCGGCATTTTAGATAAGTAAGCATTAGTGCAAAAAGAACGTCTTGCTGTGTGGGTAACTATGAGGTTGTGCTTAGGAGTTGGTTTTGCGGTTTCTTTGCCATTAATTATTTTCTTTATAGTTATGGGTTCGTTGATTTTTGCTTTTCTCCCAGCTTTTTTTATGTATTTATTTATATCAGGGCTGTTTAGGCTTTTTGGGGGGGATCCATTGTGTCTGGCTTTCATGATTGCTTCAACTCGAGAATGAATAGGGACATATACTTTTTTATTTGTTTTTTGTTGGGTAAATTCAAAAACTCGCTTACCATCAAATGTTTTAATCTGATCCTTGGAAATGCCGTTGTAATCGGAAACTCGTTGTCCGGTATAGTAGCCGATTAAAAAAATGTCCCGTGCCAACTCCCAATTTGGAGTAGCGGTTAGGTTAGCTCGATAAAGGGAGTCAATTTCTTTTTCTGTTAAGTAAATTGAGACAGTTTCCTCGGACAAAACTTTAAATTCCCTGTGTTTATATTTTAGAAAAGTATTCACACCATCTTCTGTTGCTCTGTTTAAGATCGCAATTAAATTTTTAATATGTTTACCTATGGTGTTGATTGAGTATTTTTCTTCTTCCATGTACTGAATAAAAGCGTAGTAAAATTTCAAATCAATATTGTCGAAGTTGAGATTGAACTTCTTTTTTTTGTCAAAATTCTTTAATTGTTTTATTGTTTGTTTATATGCTCGGACAGTGATAGGTTTTAGTTTTACTGCATCTATATTTTTAGCTTGGTTGTCTTTGCGTTCAACATAGTCATCAGCATAATCAAAAAATGTTTTGATTAATTTTTTGTCTTGATCAATATTTCTGATGATTTTGGAGAGAAGAATCTTTAATGTGTTTTTGTCTTGCCTTTGTTTGTCGTCCAGTTTGGTAACTGCATCAGTAAATTCACTTGTAAATCTTAATAAATCACTATTTACCTTTTCTCTATTTCTGATTGTAGAAACTGCTCTAATGCGTTGGTTTATTTTATCCCAATTTTTTGGTTTTACTTTGTAACCAGTAGAAAACTTTATGCGTTTATTTCGACCAAAACTGTAATCTAAAATGATGGTTGCCTCTTCATTCCCTTTAGGGTCTTTTAATCTATATTTAATGGTTCCTGAGGTTGATTGTATTGTTTTACTCATAATAGCGTGTTTAAGCTTCTAATTTAAATAGGGACAACAAAAGGGACAACATTTGATTTATTTGTTGATAAGTCAAAGTTATGAATTTTAAATGAAAAACGTCTCATGTATTGATTTTAAAGGTGATTAGTGTGTAATGTTATAAAATCATATAAAATACTATATAGTTGAAAGTGGTACAGGTGGGACCACTTTTTACAACTTGTAAAGCCTTGAATATCAATAAGATACTCGAGGCTTTTTTTGTTGGGCTCAAATATATGCTAAAACCTTTACTGAAACCTTTGCTATTATTGACTTCCGAGAGTTTGGGTTTATTCCATAAAACAATAATATTGTGATTTGGTGATCATCATTTGATAAAAAGTCAGGTCTCTACAATTAACTTTGAAGCATTATGCCTAAAGAGCTTTTAGATGTTTCCGTTTTCGGCAATCGTTCATTTTAATTACATTTGAATACATGTTAAACTTAAGTAGTCTCACTTCAATACCAATTTCCGTAAATGAGCACATACGATAGAATAAACAATGCAATAACCGAACTTCCTCCTGAATCTGCATTCAAGGTATTCGAATTTATAAAGACATTGTTCGATAACAAGCTCGACAAACAATTTTTCAAGGATACGTTCTGGAGCTTCAATGCAGCTGAACAGCATTATGTCTGTTACTATACCAAAACATATTTCGACAGTTCCGATCGTTACACATTCTTCAATAAATGGATTCAGGAAAAAGGATTTGAGTATTCCAAAGCAGGAGAGGAGCAATCATTCTTTGATTTTAAGGAAGAGCTTTACAAGAATAGGCAGCAACTGGTAGCAATCCTCATTTCTTATGAGAAAACAGCACAGAGACGTTTAAAACAATTGAAGAAGTTTAAAGTGCCTTTTAATCAGTACGGCGACTATTTTCCAGAAGGTCAAATAGATTACAGGATTCCTTTGTATTTTAAGCCTAACAAGTTCAAAAGCTACTTCCTGGATGTGATGAATGAAGTAATGTCAGTTGAACAGGCCGAAGAATTTTTCTACAACTCTTTTAAGTTTGGAAACAATTTTTACGATATCAAACTTCTCTATATCGAGTTAAATGATCTGACACTTATCAAAGAACAGATGTCTTTGGTAAAAAGGGAGTACGATAACCATATTAAATACCCGCAGGAAAAACTTGTCATGAGGTACAACGGAAAGATGGACACCATGCCAGATAAAAAACAAATATGGTATTCCAAATTGATTGATGAAAAGCCTACACTCACAGATTTTACTAAAATTATGTACAATGCCTTTCCCCAACTTCGCGATACGGCCTCTAAAAACAAAAAGGGTCTGGACCATTTTCTGGCAAGTTATGGTTCCAATCTTCTTATAAGAAAATAATCTTATCTCGTAAAAAGTGTGAAAACTCGTAACTATTACGAGAAAGGCGAACGCGCCTAACTTCATTATAATTTTGTCTTCATAACACAGAAAGTTATGGAGCAGGACGCACTACAATATCATCTTTTCAAAGTTTTTTCGGAATTAGAAAGCCGGATAGCGCAGCGAGTTGTCGACGTACTGTCTGAACAGACTAATCCTATGGTTGGAGTGCCAATAACGAGTGAAAAACTTTTGAAGGATGTAGAGTTGTGTGAAGCGCTTCAAATTTCTACAGCGCATTTCTACAAAGTCAAACGCAGACATAAGGATTTCCCTGTCTATGACATTGATGGCGCCAAACGCTATAAACTTTCTGAAGTAGAGCAATTCATTAAATCTTTAAAACAGTAGAATTATGGAACACATATTTCTAACAGCGTCTCAAATTATTTACAAACCTTGGTTTGTCATTGAACAAGGCAAAGACGCTGGCAAAGTTAAGGTACCAACATTAAATTTTATCAAATTCCTAGGAGAATTAGGATTTCGTTACGCTCTTGTAAATGGTGGTTATCAAATGGTAAGGGTAGTAGATAACATCGTCTTTACCGTAAAGGACTATTCCGAGATTATCGCAGTTGTTAGGCAATGGTTACAGGATAATTCTCATAACAACATGATTGATAGTCTCTATATAGATCAAATTGAAAGTGCTTGGATCAATAAGACACCACAACTATTCAGTCCGCTTAATCTTAAGTTTTTACCTACGGCTATCATCAATACTCATTTTGATACAGAAAACAGTTGCTTTTTATATTTCAAGAATACAGTAGTTAAAATTAATAAAGACGGTTTTAACCTTATAAATTACAAAGAGCTTGACGGTTATGTTTTCCAAGAGCAGATTATCAATAGACATTTTAATCCTAAAAAAGTTAAGAAGGTATTTCGTAATACTAATTTTGCCACATTCATCTATAACATATCTGATAAAAAAATACAGCGATCTAAAGCGTTTTTATCTTTAATCGGCTACTTACTTCATCGCTTTAAAAAGGCGTCAAATACCAAGGCGATTATTCTGTTGGACCAGTCCATCAATGAGCTCAATGCGGCACATGGCGGAACAGGCAAGAGTCTTTTGATCAAGTCGTTGAGCTACTTTAGGGAATTGTGCGAACTACCAGGAAAGGACTTCAGTAGCAATAATCAGTTTTCATTTCAAAGAGCGACCCCAACGACCAATATCATTTCAATTAATGACGTCAAGGCAAACTTCAATTTTGAGAGTATGTATGGTCGTATTACAGATAACTTTACTATAAATAGAAAGTACAAACACGAAATTGATATTCCTTTTGAACGTTCGCCAAAGATTGTTTTATCGTCAAACTTCATGATCAAGGCCCCATCAGGGCACAGTACCGAGCGCAGAAAATATGAGATAGAGCTTTCAGAGCATTATGGTCCCCATTTAACGGTATACGATGAATTCCAACAACAGTTTTTTGAAGATTGGGATGAGTATGAATGGAATGAAGTAACACTGTTCATAATCTTTTGTATTCGATATTACCTAAATCACGGACTTGTTAAGGCGGATCCTGTAAACCTTATTCAACGTAGGTTGATAAATGAATTGGGCGCTGACCTTTTGGACTTTTTGGATGAAAAGTTTGCTGAAAAACCCAAGCATCATAAGAAAGAGCTTTTCAATGAATTTAAAAATGGTGGATATGTTGATAGACGCTATGCTCCAACACAACGAACTTTCACGGTAAAGCTTAAGAAGTATTGTGAATACAAGAATCTAGTATATAAAGAGACACCTTCGAATTCAAAGGTATTCTTTGAGATTGTAGCACAACAAGCTGAACAAGCGCTAATGACAATCGAAGATTTCAAGACTGATTATAAAACAGTCGATACACCAAACAAAATGACGCGTCTGATTAATAAGATGACCAAACATTTTGGCAATAATCCAAATGCAGTTTTAGCTGTTGATTTGGAAACGACGGGATTGGATTGTTTTCAGGATGATATTGTATGTATGGCACTAACGTTTGAGAAGCGGACGGGCTATAATGTTGTCTTTCCAAAGCATAAGGCTAAAGCAGTATCATTTATCGAGCCGTTACTGGAGTTTTTAACGGCGGAACAAATCACCAAGGTGTTCCACAATGCCAAATTCGACCTTAAATTCTTACATCGTTATGGAATACCTGTTTTAGGACGTATTGAAGATACCATGATACTAGATCATTTCTTGGATCCAAATCGAAAGACACACGGTCTAAAGGAAATTTCAGAATTGCATTTAGGATATAAACAAATCAAATTCAAGCAGATGACAGATGATAAGTCAATTTGGGAAGTCCCTATTGATGAGCTGACCAAGTATGCTTGTGAAGCATACAGATTTAACCTATCAATTATACCATCATATCACTAATAAATTAAACCAGTAAAAGATGAACCAAAATATACTAGACCTAGAATATAAAACCCTTTATGTGGTATTGCAAATGGAGTTGAATGGTGTCAATATAGATACCAAAAAATGTAAACAAACACTTAAACAGCTCAAGAAACTCAATGTAACACTTATACAGAAAATTCAAGTATTTTCAAAAGGGGAAATCAATTTGGAAAGCCCCCAGCAGCTACATAGGCTATTGTTTGAAATACTACAAATACAACCTAAAATAGATAAGGTAGGTAAAAACGGGTGTTATTCCACGGATAAATCACATTTGAAAAAGTTGATGGAACAACACGAGGTCGTTCCTTTATTGTTGGATTATCGTAAAACCAACTCATTAATCAACTTCTGTAAACAATTACAAGAGGTTAATCCAGTTACAAAAAGGTTGCATGGGCAATTTAATCAAATTGGCACTGCGACAGGACGATTTAGTTGTAGTAAGCCAAATCTACAGAATATACCCAATGTCAAACTAAAGCCTAGTGAAACTAATGAGCTAAAAATATTGGAATCAAGATTCAGAGAAATGTTCGTTCCTAAAAGAGGGTGTCAGTTCATCTGTGCCGATTATTCGCAAATTGAAATACGAGTAGCAGCAGAAATGAGCCAAGATCCATTTCTGCTTAAAGCTTACAATGAAACTGATAGCAATGGAGACAAACTAGATGTCCACAAACTCACAGCTTCGGAAATTTTTGGTATACCATATTCAAAAGTAACTGATGAACAGCGTTCAATAGCCAAGAGTATCAACTTTGGATTAATCTATGGCAAAACAGCGTTTGGTTTATCAGCATCGCTAACAGAAATCACATGTAAACACCATTCTAAAGAACAAGCAGAAGTTATCATGGCTAAATATTTTGAGCGGTTCAGTGGTGTAAAAACATGTTTAAATGACCTAATAGATTTTACTGATACCAATGGGTATTCAGAAACACTTTACGGGAGACGACGTCCAATTCCGCAATTATCATCAAGTAAACTATCAGAACGTAATGCAGGTAAATGCTTAGCAATGAACTCACCCATTCAAGGGACAGCAGCAGATATTATTAAGATGGCTATGGTTGCTTGTGATGAACAGATTAAAGCCAAAGGTTTAAAGTCTAAAATGGTATTACAGGTCCATGACGAACTGTTATTTGAAGTACCTAATGAAGAAATGGAGATCATGGAAGTGCTGGTGCGTGAGACTATGGAAAATGTCGTCAGGCTGTCTGTTCCACTTGAAGTCGGCTTGGACAAAGGACATAACTGGGCAATGGCACACTAATAAATGAGTATTAACACAAAAATTACATATGAATGAAAACACAGATAAAAGATGAATCAGTAAAAGGGTATGAGTTACACAATTTCCAGATTGATTTTGTAAAACTCAAGCTATACAATGTTAACATTGGCACAATAAACTGGGGAGCTTTTATTGGGCACCCGAACTTAAAAAATCATTATTCTTTAGTTCCCAACTTACCTAATATGTATAGCAAGAATTTCGATATGTATATGGACAAAGGTAATAATATCACTGTTAGAATGAGTATTCCGTACTTAATAGAGAATCATAATTATCGAAGTATTGAAGATGCTGAAATGTGCTTTGTTTTGCAGGAACTTCAGCGTTTAACAAATTTAAACTTTCCACAAGCAAAAGTGGTCGAGTTTGAATTTGGCGCATTTGACAGTATTGACATTGACGCTTCTCAATATATTAAAAAAATTGAAGGACTTGTCAATTTTGATTTATTAAAAGCGACGTCATATATGAAGATGTTTGGCAGCAACACTGTTCATTATAAAATTTATAACGCTGTTCAAAATGCTAAGAGTAAAAAAACGTTTACGCGAGGAAATTATCCAGATTCAAAACTTATCAAACACGAATTAAAGATTAAAAGCCCTAAAGAATTTTTAGGAAAGTCTGTTACTGCTTTTGATTTGGCTAGTGGTTTATACACAGGAAAATTGAAAGTACAATTAGATTTCTTCAAACAGTTGATTATGTGGAAACAAGATGTTATTTATCAATTAGAACAAACCAATATGACACATGTATTATACACTTCTCTTAAAAATGTAGAATCGCTGCTAGAAACTACAGTTTTTAACCTAGTAAAGGAAGTAATAGATAACAGTGGTTTGACATCATCACAAAAAAGTAAACGTAAAAAATCCTTATTAGAATTAGAAACTACCTATAACGCACAACTTCAAAAAAGATAACCAATTCATATCAATATTAGGGACCTTCCATAAAAATATGGCGTATGGTTGGTCCCATAAAACTGTAAAATTATGGCAACATTAAAATTCGTATTAAATAAATCTCAACATCAAAAGAAAATAAAAAGTCAAGAATCCATGCTGATGCTCCGATATACGCATAAGAAAAAGGTTACGTATTTCACCACGCATAAAAATGTTAGAGATGACTATTGGGATGCTAAAAATCAAAAAATCAAAAGAAGCTATTCAGGTTCAGACCGCTATAATATTTATCTAACAACTGTTAAACAAAAAGTTGACGACATTGTTAATGGTCTTTTAATAAAAGGAGAAGATCCAACAACAACTTATGTCAAGTCACTTTACAATGAAACAAAAGTTGAGCAACAAAAGAAAACACAATACACATTTTTTGAGTATGCAGAACATTATTTAGGAATCAGTAAAAAAAGTAAAAGTCAAGGTACATTAAAAACTTACCGTACGGTACTTAATCAGTTACGAAAGTATGAGAGATATTCACGAACGCAATTGGATTGGCATAGTTTCGATATGGATTTTTATTACGACTTCCAAGAGTTCTATACTGGTGTACAGGGTTTTTTGAATAATGGTTTTGGAAGAGTGATTAAAAATTTAAAGGTCATATTAAATGATGCTACAGATAAAGGGTATAATACGCACCTGATGTATAAAAACAAGAATTTTAAAACTGTTAGAGAGGAAGTCAATAATATCTACCTCAATGAAGAAGAATTGCAGCGTATAATAGATCTCGATTTAAGCTATAACAAGTCAATTGAGCGTGTGAGAGATTTGTTTATAGTGGGATGTTATACAGGATTGCGTTTCAGTGATTTCAGCGAGCTCAATAAAGAACATATTGTCGGTAAAACTTTTAAAATTAAAACTATTAAGACTAACGAATGGGTAACTATTCCTTTAATCGACATTGTACAAACCATTATTGAAAAATACAAGGACAATCCGAATAGCTTACCAAAATCATGTGTTAATCAAACAATGAATAAACACCTCAAGGAAATAGGTAGGCGTGCCAAAATAAATGAAACGTTTTTGAAGATTCGAACCAAAGGACGTGACCGTCACGAAAAGTCCTTTAAAAAATATGAGCTAATAACTACGCACACTGCAAGACGGTCGTTTGCAACCAATATGTTTAAGCGCGGTATACCTTCAAGAGTAATTATGAAGATTACCGGTCATAGAACCGAAAGAGCATTTTCAACTTACATAAAGGTGTCACAGGATGAGAATGCAGAAATCATGCTAAGGTACCTAGAGCAGTCAGCATAAGTTGGTATCACATGGCACCTAAAAATGAATAAGCAGACGGAACAAAATTCAATATACAAATCGTTAAAAACACCACAGTATGAGCGGAAAAAGAACCAACTTTAAAATTATGGAACAAAAAGACTTTATTGCATACCTAGATGACAAGGGTGTCCCACACACGAAGTTATTTACGACAACAGTATTAGGCTTAAGTGTCACTAAAGTAATACCAGATCATTTTAGGTTAGGACATAGAGTGTTTGAGATCAAAACAGGAAATCAGATAGACCCAAATACGGAACTGACTGGTATTGAAATTAAACCAAAGGGAACGAAATCGTTAACCAAAAAGCAATTAATTAGAATTATTGACGAGCGAGTTCAGAATATGGGTACTAAAGGTGTGTATCACCCCAAACGCTTGAAACCAAAATGGAACTCGTTGACTGATGATAGTAAAAAGCTTGAATTATTTGAAAAGTATGTCACAAGTAAAGACTCGTCAATTGGTTTTCTAAAGCTTATCAAGGTTAATTTGTGCCATAAAACATTAGAAGCTGTTATTATTGAACATCCAACATGTGTTGATTATTTAAAATCTAAAAATGTAAAGTCACTATGTATCGATAAGTTCTCTAAATACGATCATGGTAAACAGTATTTAATTGAAAAGGGTATTGAACCTAGTGGTTAAAATTTAGCATGAAGTCATACATCCAAAAAGGCATGAAATTTGTAGGTGTGACTATAAAAATAGTAAATAACCGTAAATAGTTTATTAACTTTACGGTTGAAAATATATAAAGATATAGCGTTAGCTATTATACTTGTTATCGAAAACCGCCAATTTATAGATACGTACAAGTTTAATGGACTATCGCTCACGTTACGGCGTGGGCTTAGTTTATTTGTGCGTGGGTGCTTGGCGGTACCTCGATAACGGTAAGCTACAGTTCCACGCTTTTCGTTTTATAACACTTCTATTTGGGACTGATAGAAATAAAACTCTATCAAATAATGAACAAGATTATTTTCTTTGTTTTTGTTATATTTCAATTAAATGGTTACTCCCAAGTTGAGCTAGGACAATCTTCATCACAAACACTCTATTTACTCAATCATTTGCTTAATGACCATCCGAATTGGGAAATGGAAAAAGTATATAATAGAGGTAATTTACAAGAGATAATTATCTATCAATATGACCAAACGTTCTACGATTTATTAATTAAGGACGATGCCATACAAAGATTTGTTATGGAAGATGATGTCTATGTACTGAATATTCTACAATTCCCCTCATTGACATTAGAAACACTCCAAAGTAAATTCGACAAACACTATAATAACAAGCGAATTGAGAATTATTATTTTGACGCTGGTTTTCAATATCAGAGGACGCTAGAACTCATAGATGAGACCGCAAGTGTGTTATATCAAAAAACCGTATTTGACGAGTTGCCTGATCCTGTGCAACAACAAATTAAGCAAAAGCAACAACCCGAAGAAAATACCGATTCAATTATCGTTCAAGAGTATATCAATCCGTTAGAGAAACTCATAAGGAACACCTTTAAAATGTGTGAAGAGACAACAATTATACAAGTCAACTTAAAACAATTTGATAGTACTAGCGAATATGATTATCCAACATCTTCCTATAAAACCGTCTTCTGTAATGAAGATAAAATCATAACACTTGATTATTTGATAGAAGAAGGCGTTGATGGTTTTTATTATTTCACATTTTCGAATATGTCTTTCATTAATGTAGCCCAAATTGTTAGTAAAAGCTACAACCTTGCGTTTGACATGAACAATCAAGAGTTTCAAAAAATAGTGGATAAAGATCCTAAAAGCTATGATACCATGGAACAACAAACGCGTAAAGGGAAGCGCATTTTAGAAATCAAAAGCTATTATGATGGGAATCTAGCAGGAGATTACATCAAGATTAACCAAAAAGAAAATGGCTTAATTCAAGTTCACATTGCTTTTAACGGAATGATATAAAGATGATGAAAAAGTTTTTAGTTTTAATCACGGTTATAATATTTGGATGTAATTCCAATAATCGAATAACGGGTATTTATAAAGCAGTAAGTAAAGATGATATTTTTGAGAGTGTTTCATTTGATGGAACTGTAGTTTCATTTGGAGGTAGAATAGGAAAGTTGATGCCAGCATCAAAATATGAAGTAAAAGACAATAAGATATACGTTGAATCTCCAGAAGGTATTTTAGTTTTTAATATTATAGACTCCAATACTATTCAGTGTGAAACTTCAATATTGAAAAATGAGATATTCGAAAAGTAAAAGTTTCTTTCAGTGTCTTTTTATTAAAGAGGAAGGCACTCAAAGAAACTTCGGAAGATCTTGCTTAAAGTAGTTCTCCGTACAAAAGAAATACGACATAACCTCTTCAAAAAGCTAACTTGCAAGTTATTGTTGCTTTTATATAGATAAAGACCGCCCTATAAAAAAAGATATGCAACAGGTATCTTTTATGGGTAAAAATGGTGAAGGTTAACAAAACTTTTATCATGGATTTATTTAAAGAAACACCACAACAAAAAGACATTGCAGACTACAACGTGTATGTGCAGTTAAAAGAACTAAACTGCACGAATGAATCAATTGCTGAGCATTTAAGCTGTACTAAAGAAGAACTAGGTTACTTAATCAGCAGGCATACGTTCAGAAACAACCTGGAATACAAACTACAGGAAAGTGAAGGGGAATATTTTTTCAACGGCACGTTCTACATAACCCAATCGGTCCAAAACCTGTTGAGCCCAGATGAGATTTTTGAAATCTATATGTTCACACAGGACTTGGTCAAACAGCACAAGGGTATAGATTATTTGCAGACATTCTATAGTGTTGAACACGATTGCAAACTGTTTTTCATCGACCAATTGAATAAATCCATGTTAGAGAGTAATCAGTATTCTAAACAAGACAATTATTGTACGTTGATGTTAGCAAGTGATTATTAGTTTGGTTTTTAAAATGAAAAGCGAATGACTGGCCGTTGTTAGCCGAAGGCGTTACAACAAGTTATTCGCCAATTCTTTTCTTTAATTCCTTTTTTAACTAGCTATTTAATTATAAATGCAAGATTGGTGTAATTGAAATGCACAAATGGTGTGAAATGAAATGGATAATTGGTAATAATGGAATGCAAGATTGGTGTTTTTCTAGAAAGCAGTGACATGATTATCAAAAATGAAATGCAAGATTGGTGAATTAATAAAAATTAAGGATAGTTACATCATAAAATAAAAAAGGAAGCGTCTTTTTGGGTCGACAGCTTCCTTTTAGAAATTATTATTAAGATGTACAACAATCTCCATTCTAAAGAGAACAAGCAACTTGTTCTAAAAATTCCTGCAACAATGCTTTCAAGTGCAGAATTATCATTTAATGAGAAAATGATTCTTGGTTTAGATTATACTTATCAATCTAAAAAGGGATATACCAAGCTTACGAATTCAAAAACAGGTCAATTACTTAGCCTTCATTCAAATATTGTTTCGTACTGTCGAAAAAGTCTTATTAAAAAGGGTTATTTAACGAAATTAAAAACAAAATATACCATAACGGACAAACATAAAAAGCTTCAAACCGAGGATCAGAGAGAGGTGTTCTTGCCTTTTGAAATTTATAGTCACAAAAGCTTACCAACTGGTGCGAAACTATTATGGGGAGAATACAATTCAATAAGTAAAGGGAGGAGAGAGTATTTTGCAAAAAGAAGCTATACCTCAAAAAGATTGAATGCTAGCGAAGAAAGTATCACAAACTGGACAAAACAACTTAAGGAACATCAACTGCTAAAGAAATATGAACACCGAACAGGATATTGTACAAGTCAAAAGGTCATAATCACTTGTGAATTTATAGATGGACGTAAAGTTTTGGAAATTACTCATGTTCAAAACCCTCAAGGCGAATGGGTAATCAAAAGACCTATTATGTTAGGTTTTGAGGAGTGGGAATAGCGAGGTTAATACTTTGTGGACCACTTAAAAATGTTTGAAATCACTATTATTGAAGGGTTTTAGATGATGCTATTTTGAAGAGCTAAAACATATGCTAAAATTATTATTGAGATTACTAGATATATATTGAGTCGGAATAGTTTAAAGTATGTAATAAGATTTGTTAGATTTTTTTTAGATCCTTTAAACTTTTTTTTGAATAGAAATAGGCGTTACCGCGCTTTTCAAATTCGAGTTTTCCTTGAATTCGATAATGCATTAAATCACAGCTTTTAATTTTTGCAGTTTTCATAGCGTCTTTACTTGAGATCCACAGATTGTTTTCATTGTCAATAGACATAATTTTTTTTGGTTTTCGTGTTATGTGTCTGTTTGTTAGGTTGTTGATTGTTTGTTTTGTAATTTACAAAATAAATAATCTATATATGGATGAGTTCATCCATTTAGATAAATATAATATATTATCTTGCACTACTAATTAAATTTACATTAAAAATTAATGATTTCAGATCAAGAATCTTATAGGTTTTCGGGGCATGATACGTTTCATTGTAAGGAACAATGGATTTTGAAAGGTGCTCAACTAGTTGAAAAAGAGGGTGGTATAGGTGTTTTTAGAGAAAACGAAGCTATTCCTTTATTAGGCGTTGGTAAAAATATGGTTAGATCCATTAATCATTGGTTAAGAGCTTTTGGTATATTAAGTAAAGATGATAATGTAAGTGGTTTTGCTAATTTACTATTTCTAGAGGATAAATTAGATCCTTATTTGGAAAATGATGGCTCTTTATGGTTACTACAATATTATTTGTGCAAAACTAATCATTCATCAATTTTTCAATTAATATTTTCAAGTTATTTTTCAGATAAAGCTACTTTGGATTTTTCTGAATATCAAATTTTTAATTATGTTAATAGACTTCTTGTAAAGAAGGGATTAAAAGAAGTAGCTGAAAAAACTTTTAATTCTGATTTTAAGGTTTTTATTCGAACTTATGTTTCTCCTGCTAAAAATGAAAAAACCGTAGAAGATGATTTTAATGCCCCATTGCTAAGCTTGAATCTGGTGTCAGATACAGGAAGAAAAAACGCAGCAAATCAAACTATTTACAGATTGAATAGAGGTGTTCAAGACAGCGTGTCTTGTGAGGTTTTTGGGTATTGTATTTTAGATGAATTTAAAAATGAAACATCAATTACTTATGATAAAATAAGAAAGAAAATTGGTTCTTATCTGTGTTTATCTAATGAAGGATTAGAAACTCTGATAGATAAGCTTTGTGAAGAAAATAATGAATTCATTTATAAAGATGACGCAGGAGTTAGACAGTTACAATTGAAAAAAAACTCAGAGAATTTTAAAAATATAATGTTGAAAAAACACTATGGCATACAGTAATAATATTTCAACCAATATAGTTAGGGATGAATCTAAGGAAATAGATTACGTAGTAACCCCTAACACTAAAGAAATTTTTGATAGGATTTTTATAAATAATTATGGTGCTAATAAATCGTTTAACTTAATAGGTAACTACGGTACAGGTAAATCAACATTTCTTTGGGCTCTTGAAAAAAATTTAAATAAAGAAAAAATCTTTTTTAATGACCTAACCCCCAAAGAAGATAGTATAGTAGATTTTGAATTTATAAAAATAATAGGCGAGAATAATTCTCTTTTAAATGTATTAGGTAAAGAACTTAATCTTAGGGGGGAAGTTGATAATTCTAGAATAATTAGCGCTTTGGAAAAGAGGAGGGTAAAAGCTCTTGCAAGTAAAAAAGGTGTTGTATTAATAATAGATGAGTTTGGTAAATTTTTAGAATATGCTTCAAAGAATAAATCTGCTGATGAATTATTTTTAATTCAGCAAATTTCCGAGTGGGTAAATGATGATTCAAATGACACGTATTTTATTATTACGTTGCATCAAAATTTTTCAAGTTATGGTAATAGCTTGTCTAATCAAGATAAGTTAGAATGGGAGAAAGTTAAAGGACGATTTGTAGATTTAGTTTTTAACGAACCTGTAGAACAACTTATTTATTTTGCCAGTAAAAAACTAAAGGAGTTCTCTATTCCTGTAAAAAATAAATCAGATTTTAAGAACTTATTAAAGCTTATACAGAATTCGAAATTAGTAAGTCACAACAAATTAGTTAATGAAGAATTAAGTGATTCTTTATATCCACTAGATTGGTTGTCATCAAATGTTTTAGTC
This sequence comes from Algorimicrobium bowmanii, assembly GCF_054031195.1. The sequence goes on along the minus strand of NZ_CM132929.1, from coordinate 304,644 downwards.
AATTCTCTTCAGCGTTATGGGCAAAATGAGAGATCTTTATTTTCATTTTTAAATGATGATACAGATTATTCGATTAAGCACTTAAAAGAAAATTTTTATTCTGTTTCTAATGTGTATGATTATTTAGTAAACACATTGTCAACAGAAATTAATAGTTCCGATAATCCTCATAGAGCTCAATGGCTAACTACCTTTAGAGCGTTAGAAAGAGCTGAGTTAGTTTTTGAAGAAGATTACTTAAAGGTTTCAGAAGTAATAAAAACCATAGGATTAGTTAATATTTTCTCTAAGGTAGGGGGGCTTTTTGATAAAAAATTTATCGCTAGATACTTTAAGCTAACAAGAGGTTCTGATGTCCTACCTATTTTAGATGAACTGGAAAGAGCAGGTATTATTAGATTTTATAAGCATAGCAATAAAATAAATTTTTTAGAAGGAACAGATTTAGATTTAGAACAAGAATTAATTACTGTTAGTAGAGAAATTAATCCTGATTTTTCTATTGCTAATGAAATTAAAGAGCTCGTAGATCTGCCTGTTATACTCGTTAAAAGATATTCTTTTGAAACGGGGACGAGACGTTTTTTTGAATACCGAATATTTGACTCGTATAATGAGGTTACAGAAGCAGAGGGCGTAATAGATGGTTATATTAACTTGGTTTTTGAAGATTTAAAAGTTTCTGATATTAAAAAGAAATCAAAGGATTCTATTTCTAATATTTTTGTGTTGTATAAGAACTCTTTTCAGATTAGAAACGAGGTTTTAATGATTCTAAAATTTAATAAGCTTTTAGAAAAGCATCAAGACGATAAAAACGCATTAAAACTTTTAAATTCTGAAAGGGAGTTTCATTTGCAACAGCTAGAAAATCTTGTAATTAATAAGTTGTTTAATAATGATAAGAATATCTGGATTAATAATGGTAAAGCTGAGCTTATAGTAAGTAAGCATAAACTTTATGAATGGTTAACGGAGATATGTTACACTATTTACGAAAAAACACCAGTATTTAACAATGAACTTATAAATAAGCAATTTTTAAGCACGCCTATTAGTACAGCTAGAAAATATTTGATAAGAAGTTTATTGGAGAATGTTCACTTAGAAAACTTAGACTTTCCTAATGATAAATTTCCTCCTCAAAAAGCTATTTATATTAGTTTATTAAAGGATTCAGGAATACATCAAGAAAATAAAAAATTAGGTTATTATGAGTTAAAGAAACCAAGTAAAAAGTCTTACTTATATAATCTGTGGCAGGAGTCTGAAAATTTTCTAAAAAGTACTTTGTCCAATAAAAGAAACTTACTTGAATTTTATGAGCTATTGGAGCAAAAGCCCTATAAACTTAAAAAAGGTTTTATTGACTTTTGGGTGCCGATCTTTTTGATAGCCAAAAAGGAAGATTATGCGTTGTTTCATTCAAATGGAGGGTTTGTTCCTTTTATAACAGAAGACACCATAGATTTGATCCATAAAAAACCACAAGACTTCCTAGTAAAAAGTTATGATGTATCAGGGTTAAAGGTTAATTTATTAGAAAGTTACAAGGAGTTAGTTCAAATTGGTGATTCTAGTTCTAAAGGAACTCAATCTACTTTTTTATCTATTTTCGGAAACTTTTTAAGGTTTCAAAGAGGATTAAATAACTATACTCTTAAAACCGACAAATTATCTATTAAGGCAATTAAGTTAAGGGAAGCAATTATTACCTCAAGGGACCCTGAGGATGCCTTGTTTAATTTATTCCCAACAGCTTTAGGTTTCCATTCATTAGCAATAAAAGAGGATGTAGAGGTTCTTAATTCATTTACAAACCATATTCAAGATGCTATTAGGGAAATACGTAGTGCTTATGATGAATTGCTTAATAGGGTAGAACGGGTTATTATAGATTCACTTTATTGCTCATCTCGGGAGTTTGAAGTTTATAAAAATGAAATTAACTCTAAGATTAATCAAATTAATCCATCGACTTTAGGTAAAGTTCAAGGTGTTTTTTACAAACGGTTGATGTCTCCTTTAGATGATAGAATAAGCTGGATTAAATCTGTTGCAGATGCAGCCTTAGGAAAAGGTCTTGAAGATTTATTAGACGAAGAAGAACTTTTATTAATGGATACAATAAAAGATTTGTCTTTAGGCTTAATAAAAGCTTCTGAAATTCGTAGCTTTAACAATAATTCTAAGCAAGGTACATTATTTTCAATTCGCTTTTTTGGTGAGACGGGAGAATTTGTTGATAAATCATTAGTTGTAGACACAAATAGCTCCAAAGAATTTATGTCCATCAAGCAAAATATAAGCAAAACAATTAACAAGTTAGATGAAGCTAAAAGGAAAGAACTTTTAATTGAGCTGCTCTCAAAAGAAATGCATATTTAGTAATGGGAAAAGTAAAACATTTATTAGGTATATCAGGTGGAAAAGATAGTGCAGCACTATCTATTTACATGAGTCAAAAATACCCGGAATTAGATATAGAATATTATACCTGTGACACAGGAAAAGAGCTTAAGGAAACATATGACTTAATAGGTAGGTTAAATTCGGTTCTAGGGCGGGATATAGAGCTATATAAGTCGATGGATGAAGACAATTCTCCAATGAAGAATCCATTTGATCATTTTTTAGCTATGTATGGAGGTTACCTGCCTTCTGCTACGGCTAGATGGTGTACAAATAAAATGAAATTACAGCCTTTTGAATCTTATGTGGGTGATGAGCCCACTATTTCTTACGTTGGGATTAGAGGTGATGAAAATAGAGAAGGGTATATATCTAAAAAAGAAAATATTCAAACTATATTTCCTTTTAGAAAAAACATTTGGAGTGAAGATGTTATAAAAAAACTATTAATCAATTCTAATATGGAAATGGTTAAAGCTTATTATACAGAATATTCTAATAAGAATGTATTGGCTAACGCTCTACAGTATATAGAACAGCCTATTTCTCCTAAGTTTACACAAACACAAAAGCTAAATGCTTTAATGGATGTAGATTTAAAGTTGTTTAATAAAGTTGTTTTTGAATTCCTAAAAACTACAGATTATCCAATAGGTAAGCTAGATGTATTTCCTTTGATTGAAAATGATGAAATTATTGGGCTTAACAATGTTTTTCAAATACTTGAAGAATCTGGAGTAGGTGTTCCAGCTTATTACAAACCAATAGAGTATGAAGTAGAGATTGATGGAGAAATAAAAAAAGGAACCTACTCTAGAAGTCGTTCAGGTTGTTTCTTCTGTTTTTACCAGCAAAAAATAGAATGGGTGTGGCTTCTAGAGCAACATCCAGAACTATATGAAAAAGCCATTGAATACGAAAAAGAAGGGTATACCTGGATGGCAGAATCTCTGGAAGTATTAAACAAACCAGAAAGAGTAGCGGCTATTAAGAAAGAGCACTACTTAAGAATGAATAGACAAAAGAAAAAATCTAGAACTGGACAATCTTGGCAAGATGAAATATTAGAAGCAGAAGGTGAAGGTTGTGCTAGTTGTTTTATTTAATAACAAATATGATGAAATATTTTTTAAAATCATTACCAATAAAGGACTTGATAGCGCTCATTGATAGAGAGATTCTAGATTTGTCACCATCCTATCAAAGGGAATATATATGGTCATTAAATGATCAAAAGGAATTAATTAATACGATATATAAAAACTACCCATTACCTAACCTTTTTTTTAATGTTTTAGATAACGGAAATATTGAAATGGTAGATGGCCAACAAAGATCTCGAACTATTTATAGGTATTATAAAAAAGAAATAAAGTTTGCAAAAAAAGACATTCAGCAAAATATGCAGATTGAAGATTTTTTAAATTACGAAATACCAGTAGTTTATATTCAGAAAGCAAACCCTGAAGAAATAAGAGAGTTTTATGTTTTAATAAATAAAAAAGGAAAGTTTTTAAACAACCCGGAAGTTCAGCGGTCTGAATTTCAAGAAACTAAATTTTTGAAGCTATCTGAAAAACTAACATCAAACCAAGAGTTTGTTAATTTAGATCTTTTTACAAATACTGCAGCATTAAGATTAAATGATAGGGATTTCGTTCAAGAACTTTTAGGTTATTTATTAATGAGTTATAAAGATATAGAAAATAATGTGAACGAGGGGTACGAAGGTATTCGAGACAAAAAACAATTTATTGATAAAGAAATTTTTCAACAAGATATCTCAGATTTAGAATCAGAAAAACTTGAAAATAGTTTTGATAAAATAATAAAAAAAATTACAATTTTAGATGAGTTCAAAAGAATCAATACTACTCGTTATAGACAGCGTAATGATTTTTATACTCTTTTTAATTTTATAAATAAACATATCTATTTAAGCAATGAAACCCTATTATATCAGTATAAAATTTTACTAGAGTTTGATGGAAAAGATACTGATGGATATCAATTTATTAGACCTACAAATGAAGATTGTGAGTCTTTTAAAAAATATGCTCAGAATTGTGTTTCTCAAAGTAATTCTAAGATAGCGAGAAAATCTAGATTAGATTTTTTTGAAGATACTTTATTAAATAAAACAGAAAATATAAATGAAAACGAAATTTTATCAGATATCTTTTTTTATTTTGATGAAATATATGGAGAAGAAAAAATTTCTTTAGAAAAGGTAAATCAATATTATTTATTGAATATAGAATTGTTAAATAATTAATTTATGAATTTTAATTTTCCAGATTTCATAAAGTTATCATATGATAATAAAATTGATAATATAGATTATTCTCAGCCACAAAATAATTTAATAAGTATAAATAAAGTTGATTATATTTTTAAAAAGCTTAGTGAAGAAGGAAATAAAGGAGGGAATTCAATAATATTGAAGCTCTATTCAGATGTTGAAATTCAAAGTGAGGAGGATTATGCTGATTTAGATAGTATAAAACCAGATTCGATTTTGAAAATTTTAAAATTCAATTTTAAAAAGAATAGTAGAGGCTCGTCTTTTAGGAAAATTCATAAAAGATTTTTAAATGAAATCCAAGCCTTAGTTATATGCAAGGATACAATTTCACAGAACATAATTGAGATTTATGAGAGTGGTGAATGTTTGATAGATAATAAATTTTATCTTTTTTACACCATGGAGTTTGCAGAGAGTGATTTAAAGGATTTTATAGAACTTAATCACCAAAGTATTGATTTTAGTACTAAGATAAAGTTTTGTAAAGAAATACTAGAAGGAATTAAGGAATTGGATTATCATAAAATTTATCATAGAGATATCAAACCTGATAATATTTTTATGGTTAATGGCAAATGGAAATTGGGAGATTTAGGCTTAGTTGTAGGAAGGCCTTTAGACCATGAGTTAGATAGAGCGGCAGAGTTCATAGGGCCACGAGGCTGGATTTCTCCAGAAGCAATGAATAAGTACTTGACTGAAAACAGGAGGTTTATTTCAGGGTTTGACTGTGAGATTGATAATCAATCTGATATTTTTCAATTAGGTAAATTATTTTGGTATATTTTTCAACATAATGCACCTATAGGGGCAGTGCGCTTATCTGATTTTAATCGTGAATTTAGAGAGGTTTTTCCAATATTAAAAACAATGTTAAGCCATAGTAAGCAACAACGGTATAAACAAGTCGATGATATAATACCTTTATTTAAGCGAATAGAGAAAAAAACACTTTTAGGATAAGAAGGTTAGACAAGTTAAAAAAACTTTCTTAAAAACACACTTGTAGACTTCCATTTATTAAACTAAAAAATATGCAGTTATTATATTATGAGCTAATTCTTGTTTTTAAATAATTATAAAACTCAGTTTTTTTTAATAACGTCAATAATAATTGGCTAATTATTATTGACGTTATTTTAGTTCTGAGTTCAGTTTTACTCCTAAAATCATTGATTTCCTCATTAATGTCAATTTCAAGATATTCTTTATTAACAAAGACCTTTAAAGGCATTCCTAGATTACAGTTTTTAGTTTTAAAACTCTTTTGATGTTCTTTCCATGTCAAGTTAAAAGCGTCCATTAAATCATCTATTTCAAATGTATTAGATTTGTTTTCTGAGTACAACTTGTGCAAAGAAAGTAATAATATAATTTGATGAGGAGCTAAGTCTCCTCTTGCTTTATCTCTTTTTAGATTATCTACAAATTCTTTCATATTAATTTATCTTTTTACAATCTCTATTAAAAAATCATCAGGACTATCAAATTTCCTCTCGTATCCAGGTGTTTGACGAATTTCTAATATGTGTTTTGCTCCTCCTTCAGCATATTCACTAATTATTGTTAATATTTTACGAGATTTTAGAAAATCTTCTGATTTTTCAGCATCGATTTTTCCTATCGCCATTAGTAGTAAAGCGTGTGCTATTGAATCAGATCCATTAGTAATCATTTGGTATTGAAACGAGGATTGATTAGGTAAACTAGCGCCTTCTTCTCTTTTATCGTTTATAAAGCCAATAATTGCAGCCCATGCATACACCTGCCAGTATTTAGAAAAGAACTTATCATCTTTTTTACTTAAAGATTCTTGCTTACGGGCAAACATATCTCTAATCTGCTCAACATTACTACCATAATGAACATTTCTCTTGTTGATTTCTACAAATAGTTTTTCCATTATTTAATTGTATTGATATAAGTTTTTTTGTTAATACGAGAATCTAGCCCTTGCTTATCTATAAGATCATTTTTTAACTCGTAGTATTTACTAATCTTTGCTTTTGTAATAAATCCAGCTCTTTCATCTCCTTTAAGTTTATTATAATCTTTAGACATAATAATAATTTGACCAAAAGAATCTGATAAATTTTCAGTTAGAAAAAGAGTGTTTTCATCATCAAATTGAGAAGTTGGAGCATCCGCTAGTAGCGGAAACGAACGATTCATTTTCTTTTCACTTAAAGATAGAAAAGCATTTGCTACTGCTAGTTTTTGGGCTGTAAGTTCGGCAGTATTTAAATTTGTAAGTGGTTTTTTTGTTTGTTTATCAATTATTCTAACACCTTTGTCTATCTCTATCTCTCCTTGCGGATTCCCTCCTAAATATCTTGAATATAGTGAGTTGCTTTCTTCGTTTATCTCCTTCATTAATTGATCTAAAGCTTCATCTTTCAATTTAATCAATGCTGCATTAATAGTGTCAATATATTTTTTTGCTTGCACCTCTGTTATCTCAATAGAATCATCAATACCCATTATTTTTGCTTTACGCTCTAATAACTCACGAAGGTTTCTTTCTTCAGACTCTTTATCATTCTTATACATCAAAATTCTTCTTTCTGCACTAGCTTTACTTGTATTTAAACTTCTAATTTTATTCAATACTTGTTGGGCGTTTGTTGAACCAATAGTAATTTCAGAAGGGTTTTCAATTCCAGACTCAGAAAATAGGTTTTCTCTACGACTTAATAATTTTTTCCTTTTACTAATAAGTTTTTCTATTTCATTATCATTTTCTTTTACTTCAGTTGAAATACCAGGAAGTTCATTTAATAAATTTCTTTTAAACCTATTAAGTTCTGTAAAATTATCAGATAAAACTTTTTGGATTTGATTATTTTTAAAATCTTCCATGCGTGACTCAAGAGCATGATACGGAGCTGTATCTTCTTCAACTGCTCTTTCACATATATAACAAATATTATCATCTAACATTTTTTGTACATATTCGGGGCCAGGCAATGTAATTGGCACTGGGTTTTCTGATTTCTGAAAAGATTTTATATCCTTACTTAAAACATTAAGGTTTTTAGATGAGTCTTTAATCAAATCATCACACTTATTAAGCATCCATTTCGAAATAAATTTCTCTTTATTTTGTACAGATAAAAAATCTATCTTATCATTAACCGTTTTTATATCATATTCTAATTTATTCAAATTTGCCTTTAACTCCGAATACTTATCAAGCCCTTTTAATTTATCTTCTTCTTTAGATATAGAGTCTGTTAAATCTAATAACTCCTTTTGAGCGTCTATAGTTTTATCTTCAAAAGAGTCAAGTTTTCTTTTTAAGTTATCAATATTAAAAATGATACTTTGTTGTTCCGCAGTAAACTTTTTGATTTTATTTAATTCTTTATCAATTTTTTTTCCGATACTAGACCCTGATGCTTTTGTAATGTTTACTAGATTTTCATAAATAGGAAAATAAGAGATTTCCTTTATGGCATAATTTAAAGTTGAAGGGTTACTAAAATCGTATAAGTCATCAACAGTTTCACCTTGAAACCACATGAATTTTCTAATACTAACAGGGAAAATTTTATCTAAAAACCACTTATGTTCTCCTTTATCTAAGTATTTAGTTTCTCCATCTTTTACATACCAAATTTGTAATTCTGGTTTTGATGTTGGAATAATATCTTCAACTCCCTTTCTATAAAAAACTTCCTTTTCAAAATGATATTCTACAAGTTCTCCTTTTATCTCTTCATTTTCATGAAATTCGGCGGTTAATGTAATTTTAATTGATGTTTTATTTAAATCATCAATTTTAGACTCAGAAACAATATGATCAGGCAATGTTATTATTCTATCTGCTGATTTCCATTCTTTTTTTGTTGTGTCATCTTCTTTATCAACGTACACGTTGTTAAAAAACGTCCAATGGAAAGCATTAAATAAATGAGATTTTCCTCCAGAATTTTTTGCAGAAACAATATTAAGACCTTCTTCAAAAATAAATTCATTATGTTTCACATAACAAAAAAAGTTATCTATCTCTACTTTGTTGATTATCATACTTAATTGTTTGTTTTAAGATGGTTAATTAAATAATTTTCAAATTCACCTCTTGCCTTTTCTTTTAAATCTGGGCTAGATTTAAATTTTAATAAAACATCAAATGCTTTATTTAAAATGGTTGAATCTAATTTGCTTAATTCTACTTTCTCTGGAAATCCATCTTCTTTTAGAATCTTATTAAATTCTTCTCTTAGTGAGTCGTTTAATGATTTCATATTATTTATAATTTTCAAGTTCCTTATTTGCTAATTCATATATATCTATATCAAGATCATAGCACATGTTTTCTAGCTTTTTTAAGCAAGAATCTTTGTTTTCACTCAAAACGGCGAAATTTACTAAGCGTTTTAATTCTGAGATAAAAATGTTTTTTTCAATTTTAGAAAGTTTTTCATCTGTATTAGTGTGGTCTGTAATTGGTTTGACGATTAAATCATAAATTATGGCAGATTCTTTCCCTTTAAAATTCCGAAGAACCCGCCCGCGTCTTTGTACATATTGTCTAGGGTTTCCTGTTGATGAACAAAAAATCGCATATTTAGTTTGAGGTATATCTACTCCTTCATCTAAACATTTCATAGCTAATAATGCATCTAGTTTTTCAGATTTGAACTGTTCAAATATTTGATCTCTATTTTTAGTTTCACCTGTAAATTTTGCCATTCTTAAACAAAATCTATCATGCAAGACAGAAATATATTGATCTATTAATCTACCATTATCATTTTCTATATTTACGTCTGAGTCATCATTTTCAACATAATCGACCTCTATACCTTCAGGTACATAAATAAAGGCGTTTTTAAAATTCTCTTTACCTATTTCTTCTATAATGGATACTAATTGATTTACTTTTCTTGATGCTTTATGTATTATGTTTTTTCTCCTAATTAATAAATTGTTTACATAATCGGATTCACGATATATACCTGTTTCAGGATCTATAAACTTAGATAATTCTTTAGAGATTTTTAAATATTCATCCTGTTCACCTTGTTCTAAGCTGACTATTTTAGGGTGATAATAATATTTGCAGAGTATTTTATTTTCTATAGCAGTTTTCATATTATACTCATAGGTGTATTCTTCTTCAGAAACAGAAAAATATTCATTTAGGTTTGTATTACCAACATCATCAAACTGCCTTTCGGGGGTAGCAGATAAGCCAATGCGTTTTTGTAAATAGTTAGGTAAAACCTTTAAGAAACCTTGCGACCCCATAGTATGAGCTTCATCGGCGATAATAGTTATTCTATCAAACTCATTTGAAAATAAATCTTTGAATATTGTTTGAAAATTATTGCCTTTAAAAGTAGCGTAAGTTGTTACTATAGCATAATTACTCTCTCGTTGGAAGACAATGTTTTTTCCTATACTTTTAAGTTCATTTTTCCAATTATTGTTAATACTACAGCAAACAATAGTATCTTGAAAATTGAATTTATGCTTTGTTTCATTAATCCATTGTTTTGCTAAAGCAGTTGTAGGAACTAAAACAATGAATTTATAATAATTATTTTCTTTATAATCATTTAAAACACAATTTAACGACGTAATAGTTTTGCCTGTACCAGTAGCCATTGCAAAGAGACCTTTTCTATTGTTTTTAAGCCATTTTAAGTATGCATCTTTTTGATATTGTCTAGGCTCACATATTTTGTTGTCAAAACGTGGGAAATGTGGTTCCATTTCTTTTTTCTCAAATCCCTCAATCTTCTCAAGAGCAGAATTAATTGATTGCTTAATTTTCGGGTTTTTTAAAACTTTATTTTTTAAACTTATTAGTTCTTTCTCCTGAACTAACAATTCTTGTATGCTTTTATCCCCAAATTCATTCTTGATAACAGACTCTATTTCGTCAACATTCAGATATTGTACATTCTCAGCATTTTCTAAAAATATATCTTCAAAATCTTCCATCTGCTTCTCAACAGACCTTTTTGACCTTGGGTCATCCCAAGATAATCGACACTGTAGCTCTTCTAAATTTTCAACAAAACCATAATAAGTAAAATTACAAGAAGACTTATAACTCACACTATTTTCTCCATCCGAAAAAACACCTGATTTATAATGAGATATTCCTTTACCTCCCTTAGGTTTTATAATTTTAATTTCTATTTTATTATTAGAAATCAACCAAGCGAAGCATTCAAAGAAATGTTTACCATAAACATCTAAAGATTGATGTAAGCTTTTTATATTTTCGAAGTTAAATACAGTAGAAAAAGATTCTTTGTTTTGTCCATTAACAATTGCTGTTTTATCTTCTTCTGAAAGTACATTATTAATAACAGCTCTCATTTTTCCTCCAGAGTATATGAAATTAGCAAAACCTAATGATAATAAGTTTATTGCAGAAGAACTAAAATAACCTAATAGTAAATCAAAAGTCATACTGTTGCACAAGGCATCTAGATAAAACTGTAAAGGTTCGTCATCACTTCCAGTTTTATAATCTCTGTCTTCTGCCCATGTTACTTTTTTAAGCATGTTTTAATTTTAGATGATTTTTTAAAATTGAACAAAAAACATCAATATCGTGTTTTGAAGAAAATTTATCAAACGACACTCTTATTGAATTATTTTTGTTGAAATTTTCGGGTTCAATAGCCTTCAAAACATGAGACTCTTCTAATAACTCTGAATTACAAGCAGAACCATTACTAATTGCGATATATTTCTGACTTCCTATAAAGATATCAGATTCCAGGTTAGGTATGATTAAATTTATAATATTTGGAACCCTTAAATGTCTTTTTGATACAGGACTAAATTCAGTAATTTCACTAACAACCGTTATTAAATAATCATTTAATTCTTTTATTTTTAAAACTACATCATTCATTTCTTTTTCAGATATTTCACAGGCTTTTCCTAGACCTACTATTAAAGGTGAATTATATGTGCCTGATCTTAATCCTTTTTCTTGTCCTCCACCGTGAATTAACGGTGTTATTTCAATACGATTTCTTACATAAAGCACACCTATACCTTTTGGCCCGTTTAACTTATGTCCAGAAAAACAAAGTAGATCTATACCGTCTTTTTGAACATCTACCTTTATCTTTCCTACAGCTTGAGTAGCATCACAGAAAAAGGCAATATTATTTTCTCTCGTAAATTCACCTATTTCTCTAATCGGTTGGATAACGCCTGTTTCATTATTTACATGCATAATTACAATAAGTAAAGTGTTTTCTTTTACGGAATCCCTCAATTGATCTATTGTAATGAGTCCATTTTTATCAACATCTAAGTATGTTACTTCATAGCCCTTTGTTTCTAAATACTCGCAAGTAGATAGTACCGCCTTGTGTTCAGTCTTTACTGTTATAATATGATTCCCTTTGTTTGGATTAGATTCAACATAGCCTTTTAATGCTAAGTTTATTGATTCTGTAGCGCCAGATGTGAAGACGATTTCATTACTACTACAGTTGATAATATCTGCAACTTGAGCTCTAGCTTTTTCTATTGCGTCTTTAGCTCCTTTGCCAAAACTATGGTTACTTGAAGCGTTTCCATAATATTCTGAAAAATATGGAAGCATATCATTCAAGACCCTAGGGTCTACTTTTGTAGTTGAGGCGGAGTCTAAATATGTGATTTCTTTTTTCAATTAAAAGTTTTTTTTAATCTTAACCTTTGCTAAGTTATCTAATTTGTAATAATATTAAAGGTCTATTTTTATTTTTCTTGTCAGAATATTCTTTTTAGAGTAATTAAGTTATTAATTCTTTAAAATGCTCATAAATCATTACCATAGCAAGCGTGTCTAGCTCACAATATCTAAGTAGCGCACTTTCAAGTGCATCACGTTCCTCTTCTGTCACATCTTCAAACTGCAATTTTGCGTATGCTGTTAGAGCCGTTCCTCCATCTGCAATGTCTCCTATGTTTGCTAATGCACTATCTAATTGTTCTTGTGACCAGTTTTCATAAACAGATGGTAATGCCTTATATGGACTAATCGCTTTTCCATCTTCAAACTGAAGAAATACATATTCTTGTGGGAAGTTTTTAGAGGTTAGGTTGATATCACTTATTGGTTTTACATATTTTCTCTTTATCACTTCACTAGTATTTAAGACTGCTGGAAGCACTGCTTTTATAGATAAGCTTCCATTCATTTCTGGATGGAAATAATAATTTTTCACTACTTGGAAGAGGTCAATCATATCTCTTGGTCCAGACCAAGTAGTTGCGGAGCTTCCTGTGTTATGACTAATAGATTCAATGAATGAAATAAGAGCGTCTTTATCGTCCTCTGATGATTCTAGTAACTGTCCATAGATTTTATTAAGTATCGTGTTTTCGTGATTGTGGTATCTAAATATTGAACCTTCGTTTTTAGATAAAGAATCTCTCAAAGCTCTCACAAAATCGAAATTTGGGAAATGACCGATTTTTGTGTCAAGGTGTTCTGAATAATGCTCAATAGTACCGTCTTCAAAAACAATGTGATGGCTATATTGAAATGCTAATTGCTCGTATGGTTTTCTGCCTGCAGTAAATGGTATGGCCACCGCAGTAGTTTCAAAATCAATAAAATTTAGTGGAAACTTCCAATTACTCATTTCCTTACGAAGCCCATCAATTTCGATCTGCGGTGTATTGTCCGTTTGTTTAGTCTTCTCTATTTGTAACCAGCGTCTTTCGGAATTACTTATGGCATCTGCTTCTAATTGAATATTGATATGCTCCAGTTCTATTTGATCCATAAACACAATTCCTTGTTCAAACAAATTTCCGCTACCTCTAAAGTTCCAAACATCATAACTTTTAGGTTCAGATATACGCTTTCGCGAAAGCGATAACTGATTTGTCCAACATTCGTGATATCCACTTTTAACGTCTGAGTCAGTATCATCAACTCTGTATTCACAGCCTTTACAATGCTTGCCAATAGGTGTGTCCAAGCGGATGTCATTTTTATAGCTATCTCTAAAAAACAAAACACAATCTTCAAATGATTGGGCTTCAAAAAGTGGATTTTCATTGTGAATTAAATTCACTTCGGTATCCACATTAATGTTACAAAGAATTGAATCACCTATGTGCTGATTAGTAAGCCAAGGTGTTGTTATTATTCCGGTTCTTAAATTACTGTTTTGTGCTATTTTGAAATGTTGATTTAAGCCATCAACAGTAGCCTTTTTGGATTTATCTACAAGATTAAGATATGGTGTAATATTCCATTCAGGATGACATCTTTGCGTTACATATTTCTGAAATGCGACATCATACAAATAATCAGACCAGCCTAAACCACCTCTTGAGTTTATAAAACTATCGTGATGAGCGCTATCTATAGATTTAGCTTTTACCTCAATTAATTTAATTTTATTTCCTTGCTTTACAAGTATATCAGTTCTAATAAATAGACCTTCAAATAAGAATGCTGCTTCAAAGATTACAACATTCTCATTGTGTAATAACTCACTTGTTTTATCTGCAAGTTTTTGATAATTCCAATCGTCGCCAAGAATAGCGATTCCATCTGGGTATTCCATACGAGCTAATTCCTCCACTTGAAAACCTCCTTGTGCAAGAGCTTCTAAGAATGTATCGGTTTCGCTAGAATCTTCATATTCTTTCTTTCTAGTGTAGAACAGTTTAGTTGGACAATCAAGTGCCAACTTAAATCTAGATTTAGTTAGGTAGCGTGGCTTAGTCAAATTTTAAGTCGTTCATTAAATTATTAATCCTTTTTAGGTTTTCTATCGTTGCGCTCATATCAATAAAGTCGCTACTATTCTTTACTCTATACTCATTTGACAAAGCTGCTACTGTCATCCATTTTCCTATTCGTCCATTTTGATGAATGTCAATTTTATGCTCTTCAGCTAATGGGTATAGCTTTTGTCTAAATTGATTTCTTACATGATACTTATTCTCCTTAGTTCCTTCTACATATATTTTAATACATAGTTTAGTATGTTCAAGTTGTAGATAATATTCAAAATAGATATCATCAATCTTTCCAGAGTTCCAATGCCACCAGTAACCTAAAAACCCACCATTTCTTTGTGGTACATAGTCCCAAGTCCCATCATTAAAACCATTTTGGATATTTTGATAAAAACCTTTCCAAGAATCCCAATGCCAATCTTCAAAAGGAAGCGTCAAGTAACTTTGAACAGAACTTCTTCTCCTTTTTAAAAAGTTTGTGAAGTCTACATAAATACTATTATCAATGCCCGATTGAATACCTTCCTCTAAAACATCCAATAAGTCTTTTCGTCTTATAATTTTATATCCATTGTCGTTTGCACTTTTGTATCTACTTTGATCTCCAGTCTTAAGATATATAGGGTAAATTGTTTTATCTGCATATTCATTCTCTAAGAGTTTCTTATATCTGGATAACTGATTACCGTGTTCATTACTATGAACTTTATCTTCAATAAGGATTACGTGCTCGTCGTTAATTACAATTACAATATCAATACTCTTGAACTGACGTTTTATAGTCAAACTATCTATTGATTTGATTTCGCCATTAGTCATTAGGTTGATAAAGTTTGTCGCAGAATCAGTCAGAAGAGTATTAACTCCTTTATAGGCCGGATGTGTCCAATCTATAAACCAACATAAAAAAGCATCTTGCGACAATTCAGAAGTTGCCCATTGAAATAAGTTAGGAGTTTTATTCATAGTTATGCATCATTTGTTTTATGTAGTTTTTCATTTTTTCTCTCAGCCATATAGGTTCTTTAATAGCTACCATTCCTGCCATTTTCAAGACTTGCGTTTCAAATTCATAGTTGGACTTAATATGAAAAATTGCTTCTCCCCATTTACCATCTAATCCGTCAATACAAACTTGTGATTTATGAAGCGGTAAACTCCTTAAATACTTTAATTGTTTATTATCAGCACTTAAAATTACCTTTTCAACTTTCTTGGATTCGTTGTAATTAAGACCGACAATATCTTCATACAGCTTAATTTGAGCTTCAAAGTCTTGAGATAAATCGCTTGGAGTATCTGTCAATTTTAAATCTGATATTCTATCAATACCAAAGTTTCGGATCTCGTTCTCTCCTTCAGGAACTGCAATTAAGTACCACCTGTTTAAATATTCTTTTAAACGCAATGGAGTAACTGTATATGTCTTTCTAGTTTCTTTGTAATAATTCTCTTTTGTAAAAGTTAGCTTGCGCGAAAGCGTAATTCCCTTAACTATCCTAGCCATATTATGCAACCCTGTGAAATCTGAACTATCATCTGGAATGATGTATTTATTAAAAGATTTATAATCTTTAATTCCTTCTTCATACATTTCTGCTAAGGAAGAAAACTCAGCAAACTTCAAAAAACTACTTATCTGACGCTCGTCTTCTTCTAAGACATAACCACGTATGGATCTGCTGTAATTAATCTCAATACCAAAATCATCTTTCAAATTTTTCAAGTCCCTTTCTAGTGTACGAGGGGTTGTGTCAATATCAAAATCTGCAAATAATCTGTCGATCATTTCAGTTTTTGAAATACCACTTTTACTCGTTACAAGATGCATTATGCAGGACAATCGTTTCAATAGTTTATAATTTGCCATTTTATTTAATATTCAAATTTATAAATGTACCTCGCCAAAGTATGTCGATATAAATTTAAAAATAAAACGACACAAAATGGCGATATAAATTTCTTATTTTGTGAACGTATTAAAACTGATAACCATTTAATTAAAAATATATGATTGCACGTGTCGGCATAAAAGGGAATTACATTGAAACCTTAGATGAAAAAGGAAAGCGTATAAAAAGAGCCGTTTTTCAAGGCGATTTTCTTGGTAATTCAAGTGAGATAGTGATATTACAAAAAGGTAATTACACAGAAGTACTGGATGAAAACCTAAAGCGTTTATCAAGATTTGTAAATGATTTCGACCGTTTTTTAGGAGCATCTGGTGAAACTTTTTCGGTACAAGATGGAAACTATGCCGAGACCTATGATAAAAAAGGAAAACGCATAAGCCGTAAAGTAGCCTAATGATTACTTCTAGCATTATAGATGTTCCTAAGAAAGCAGGATTGCCAGATCAGCTTGGAATAGATGCCTACAAGAATGGCCTAACTAATTTTATTAATACAGCTCAGACTCCTTTAACTATTGCGATTCAAGGTGAATGGGGAAGTGGGAAGACATCCTTGATGAACTCTGTAAAGCACGACTTATGTGATAGTTCAGAGAACTTTCAAGCTATATGGGTAAACACTTGGGAGTATTCATTATTAAGCGATGAATACACCACGATGACTAATATTATTCAAGGAGTTATAGGTTCTGTTATTTCGATTTTAGAAAAAGATAAGAATCAAAATGTACAAGCTTTAAAAAAGAAAGCTTCTCGATTCTTATTGTCAGCCACAAAAAGTCTTATGAAGACTGGTGCAAATATGGCGACAGCAGGAATTGCTGGAGATGCAGTAGATGCTCTTTGGGAAGAAAGCGCAGGACAATCTTCATTAAGAGATTTACACGCAGAGTTACAAGAACAAATAAATACGTGTGTAAATAAAGATGAAAAGACAAAAGGCTTCTTGTTTTTTATAGATGACTTGGACAGAATAAATCCGCCAGTAGCTGTACAAATATTAGAGTTACTTAAAAATATCTTTGACCTAGAGAATTGTATTTTTATTCTAGCAATAGATTATGATGTAGTTGTAAAAGGATTGGAACCAAAGTTTGGAAAAAAGACTTCTCAAAATGAAAGAGAATTTAGGTCATTCTTTGAAAAGATCATCCAGTTACCTTTTACTATGCCAGTTGGCCAATATAAAATTGATAAGTTAATTTTAGAGGGGCTTCAAAAGATAAATTATTTTGAATCTAAAGAAATTGATGAAGCTACAGGGAAATCTATTGTTGAAATAAGTCACCAAACAGTAGGCTCTAATCCAAGAGCTATAAAACGATTATTGAATAGTTTATCGCTAGTCAAGAATGTAATGTATGCGGTGGAACAGGAAAACAAACCATCCGATTTTCAGCAACTCATAAACATAGGTGTTTTTAGTATACAGATATCTTATCCTTTTATATATCGTGCTTTAGAACGTTATCCTGATTTTGAAAATTGGGATGAGCAGTTACTAGATACTTTTAAGATTGATAAGTTAGATGAAGAGTTAAAAGAACAGCTTAGTAAGAATGAATATTTTGATGAAGAATGGGAGCAGGTTCTATATCAACTTTGTCAAAGAGAAAGTTATTTGAGCACTAGAGCTATGCAAATCTCACGTTTGCTTAATACACTTAAATCTCTGATAGAAGATAATGCAAAAGAAGCGCTTGGAAGTTCAGAAGATTCTTCCGTTGGAGATATAATGAGTAATGCCATAGATGTAGCCTCGGTCACTAGCTATGATGACACGATTGAAGAAGTAAAACCTAAAGAAATTCACAAGTCACATTTCTTAAAAGGTTTAAATAATCGAGTTTCAAAATCTTTAATAGCATTAGCTAAAGAGTCTGGGATTGAACTTCAATACAATCAAAAGAGAGTTCAGTCTAATTTGACTTACATCATACAAAAGCCAAAGCACAGATATAGACTAGATTTTTCCATTCATCCAGGAGCAAAAGATTACCGTATTGAAACTAGATATGAATGTTGGTATTTTATAAAAGCTCCACATAAAAGTTTTGATTCTAACTTAAATGAACCTGATGCATTAGCGATAAAAGCAAGAGAGCGCTTCAATTCAACTTTAGCAAATTTGGAACAATTAGATAAAGAACTTCCTGAATACTATGATTTCAATCACGGAATAGCAAAGAATGACCATCACAATACAGTTGTTATGAGAATGAATACTCGTCTACCTAATGCTTGGACATTTATCAACGAAGAAGAAAATCAAAAAGAATTTGCTAATGCTGTAGTGAAATTTCTAAAGGCAGTTGATGGAATTGAAATTATTGATTTAGAATTCTAGTATTTTAGTTATTTTGTTAATCGATGCTCAAACCTTTCTACAGATATAATACTGAATAATACTTTTATTGAGCTAGTGATTTAATAGAAGTATGCAATCAGAGTAAATAACGCTCTTTATTACTCTAATAATTTCAATACAGGTGGGACCACAAAAAAAGCCCCGTAAACACTATGTTTACGGGGCTTTTGATTTTTATGAAGATAACAAAAAGTGCAACCTAAATTTATGGACTGATAGTTAGTTGTAACTATTTTATGCTATTGGTAAGCCTTTTCCTTGTTTTTTCATGATGCCAAAAAGGGATTTAGCGTCGATATTTATTTTTTGAATCTTATCATTTTCAACTACCAATACTTCACCTTCCAATACATTTGTTGTGCTAGGAAAAAATACAACCGAATTTTCAGTTTTTTCATCAATTAAAAGTCCTGGTTTATCACCCATAGGAGTGTTAACTAATATGGGCTCTCTATTATCTGCTTTTGGACTTATTTTATTTTCAAGGTCGGTTTTGTATTTATTATACCCAGGTACAATATCTAACAAGGTGCTTTCAAACCAATTGTAAAATTTCATAAAACGCGGTAAGGTTGCTAGATACCCGAAAACATAAAAAATAAGAAGTAGCAAGATACCCGTGGTAATAGTTAGGGAGTGCTTTCCAAAAAAATCGTCTAAATGTAAATTGTGAACAATGAGTTTGCCTAAGTGGCTTACTTTATACCATAGTTTTTCAACAACGATAAAAAGTACAAACATGGGTAATAAATACATCATGCCACTAACAATTTTACTTCTAGGCTTCTCTAAATGCTTTTTGTAATCTTTCATACTATGTTTTGGTTGGTTATTATGTTTTGAATTCTTGAATTAGGATTAAATCGCTTTAATTTCAAGGGAATGTTATCTTATAATTACAATGTTAGGTTAAAAATAAATAAAAAATTTAATTGTTAGTTTTTAAATTCAAATACATTGGTTTTTGGGTGCTTAAAATTGCTTTTATGATAATTTACAAACCAGAGTTTTTAAATTATAATATGTATTTTAGTTCTAGAATAAATTTCAGGTTATAATAAAATGAAAAAAATAGGACTTGTATTGTCTGGAGGTGGTTATAGAGGTGTTGCCCATATAGGTGTTTTAAAAGCCATGGAAGAATACGGTATTAAACCTGATTATATTGCAGGAACAAGTGCTGGAGCTATAGTAGGAACCTTATACGCAGCTGGGAATTCTTGGGAGGAGATTTTTGACGTTTTTCTAAATACAGATTTATTTTCCTATCAGAATTATACACTTAAAAAACCCGGATTAATAGACGGTTCTAAAATTGAAGGTTTATTAGATAATCATATTAAAGATAATGATTTTGAAAAGTTAATTATTCCTGTTTTTGTAGCAACCACAGATTTAATTACAGGGAAAACTCGTTTTTTTAGTTCCGGACCTATTATAAAACCGGTTATAGCTTCATCGTCTGTACCAGGGGTTTTTGCGCCATTACAAATTGGAGATTCACTTTTGTGTGATGGTGGTGTTACTAATAATTTTCCCGTTGAACCACTTCAGGTGTATTGCGATAAGATTATTGGTGTTTTTCTTAATTCCTTGTTAGATACGTCTATTAGTGATTTATCATCTACAAAATCAGTATTGGAGCGTGCCTATAAAGTTTCACGTGTTAATGCTACAGAAGCAAAATTTAAAGATTGTGATGTATTTATAGCGCCTAAAGATTTAGGGAAGTATGAGATTTTTTCCAAAGCCCATGTTAATGAAATTTTTCAAATAGGTTATGAAGAAGCTAAGCTTAAATTAAATCAATTTATTTAATTTGCCATAAATTAAGTTCCCATTTGGAAGAACAAGACTTTATAGACGCATTAAAATCTGGAAAACAATTTGCTTACGGAAAGCTTATTGATGATTTTCAGCATAAAGTATTTGCAACCTGTATTTCCTTTGTCCCAAATAAAGAGGATGCAGAAGATATTGCACAAGATGTTTTTGTTGAGGTTTTTAATTCCATTCATAAATTTAAAGGACAATCTAAGTTGTCAACTTGGATTTACAGAATTACAACTAATAAATGTTTAGCCTTTATAAGAGCAAGAAATACTAAAAAGCGTTTTGGGTTCTTACAAAGTATTATGGGGAATGATATGCCAATTGATAAAACAGATTATTTTACCGAAATGAATCATCCAGGCATTATATTGGAAAATAAAGAAACTAGCGAAACCCTCTTTTATGCTATTAACCAACTTCCAGATGCTCAAAAAATAGTTTTTACTTTACATAAAATAGACGGTAAGAGTTATCAAGAAATTAGTGGTATTATTCAAAAAAGTGTATCATCGGTGGAGTCGTTAATGTTCAGGGCCAAGAAAAATTTGCAGAAACTTCTAGAAAATTATTATAAAAATGAAAACTAGCGCAAGTTTTTTAAAATTTTCACATCTAAAGGTATAGTATGGAAACAGATAGAAATATTAAATTAAAAACAGAAGCTACAATTAATGTGGCAGATCGCATAGAATCGGTTCAAGCATCACCTTTCTTTAAGGATAGGGCTATGCAGCGCTTATTTGCTGAGAAAGAAGTAAAACAAACTGCTTGGGGTTGGTTTACTCCTAAATTACAATTAGCAACATTAGTTTGCCTTGTTGTGCTTAACATCTTTGCTTTTTCTAGTATAAATAAATCAACTTATAATGAGAATGTATCAGAGTTTGCAGAAACTTATGGATTATCAACAAGTACACAAACATCAATTTTAAATTAGTTATGAAACAGAATACTATTTTATACATCTTACTTATTTTCCTTGTGGTTGCAAATGGCTTTTTTCTTTATAATTTCATGGGACCACATGTAAATAATAGAGAAAAGGGGAAGCAAGACCCATTAAGTTTTATAGCGAAACAATTAGATTTTGATGGCAATCAATTGGAGCAAATGAAACAGGTTAATGAGGAGCATCACCTAAGCATGAAACATATTAATGACGAGTTAAAAGGTTTAAAAGACAATTTGTTTATTGAATTATCGAACGTCAGTTTAGAACGCAGTACTGTTGATTCGTTAACAAGTTTAATTGGCGAAAATCAAAAAAAACGAGAGATAGAAGTTTTTTATCACCTTAAAAGTATTCGTGAAATATGTACCGAAAAACAGCGGAATAAGTTTGAGGCTATTATAAAACAAGCATTACGAAATGATATTAATAATAACCCTGAAGGGCAAAGGCCACCGCCAGAAGGACAAAGGCCGCCACCAAGAAATTAATTAAAAACAAAAGAAGAAAAGACCTCTAAAAAATAGAGGTCTTTTTTTTTGGGCTTTTTTTTAACAAAAAGCAGCACAAGTTTAAAGCAAGAATCACATCTAAAACTACATAACAATAAAATATACAGCTTATGAAACCTAACAATTTAAGTGCCGCATTATTAGTTTTTGGATTATTCCTAGTTACTAATTTAACATTTGCACAACAGCAAAAAGGAAGAGATCAAAAGAAACCACCAACATTCAGTGAGTTGTTGGAGAAAATGGATGCTAACGAAGATGGTAAACTTGCTAAAGATGAAATTTCTGGCAATTTAAAAAATCACTTTTCGGACATTGATACTGATGAAGATGGCTACATAACCGAAGAAGAATTAAAAAATGCGCCGAAACCTAAAAAGCGCGATTAGTACCCTGAAAAATAAAGATATTATTATTTGATTGGTTAGTTTTTTAAAGCTCTACGAGCAATTGTGGAGCTTTAATATTAATGTGTCAACATAAAAAAGTAACAAATAAAAAAGAGCTCTTTAAAAAATATGAAGAGAGCGCAAGTTTTTACTAAATCTAGACTCTAAAGTATATAACTCAAAAAATTAGAAGATATGAAAACACCATTTAAACTATTAATAGCCGCTTTCAGTTTTGCAGCCATAGGATTGGCTTGCTCTGAAAATGATGATACCTCAACGGGTGGGTCGAGTAGTACCGATTCAGGTGATACAGATACCGAAGTAACACTTCACCCTGCCTATGCCGTTTTTGATGCTGATAATACCGATATTATACTAAACGGTTCTAGTGTATCAATTGAAACAAATGGTATGGCGAATCACACCTCCCCTTACTGGTCTAATACAACCGAACGTGTTGCTGTAGATCCTATGGGGAATACATTAATAACGCCTGCTGCTTCTGAAGATCATCCGTTGTTTGTAGAGCCAACAGTTACAACTTTCGAGCATATGGCGCCAGGTAATATTGACGATTTTAACGGGTCGTTCACACTTACAGTACCAGCAAACCCACAACTAGCTTCGAATTCTACAGCTACAGGTTTGGGTGCTATAGGTATAGCAATTAGTGGTGCTGTTATTTATAACGATCAAGAAGGGCCTAATGATCCTTTAGATAGTGCTGTTGGATCTTTAGATTATACAGCTGCACATACAGGGCCACAAAGTTATCATTACCATTTAGAGCCTAAAGCATGGTCTGATGATGATGAAAACTTAATAGGTGTAATAGCGGACGGCTTTTTTCTTTACGGTAGAAAATGTCACGCTACAGGAACTTATCCTGACGATTTAGATGCTTCAGGAGGGCACACTAGTACAACACAATATGCAACAACTGCCGAATATCATTACCATATTCAAAATGAACTATTCCTTAATCAGTTTTATATTTTATTCCCGGGGGATTATCAAGGGACACCAAATGCTATTCAATAAGCTTTTAGTTAGTTTTCTATTGCTAAGTTTTTCATCCTGTAATACAAATAAACAGGGTGAATCACTAGGTAATACAGCAGCTAGTACTATAACGGTTGTAAATAAAAAGGCCTTGGAATTAAATTCTAATTTAGGTAAGTACTACTATAATAATCAACCATTTTCTGGAATTTCAGAGCAATATTATAGTAACTCGAAACTAGCAGAGCAAATTGTTTATGAAAATGGTGTTAAGCATGGTGTTTATAAAAAATGGTTCGAAACGGGTGTTTTAAGTTTCGAGTCCAATTATAAAAATGGTTTACGAAATGGAACCACTAGAACTTGGTGGAGTAATGGTAATATGCGTTCAGAAGCACAGTATGAAAACGGTGTTGCTAACGGAACTCAAAAACAATGGTATCAGTCTGGTGCCAAATTTAAAGAGATTAACCTAATAAAAGGTAAAGAGTCGGGTATGCAAAAAGCTTGGCGTGAAAACGGAAAAATTTATAATAATTATGAAGCTAAAAATGGTCGTATTTTTGGTTTGAAACGCGCAAATCTATGTTATGAATTGGATGAAGAAATTATACAGTATCAAAAAAATTAGTCGCCTTTTATTTATAGCCATGGTTATGGTTTCATGTAAAGAGCGTACAGAAGTAACAAGTCGTGTAAGTGCTTTGCCTTTTTATAACGACGCCAGTTTTACCCCAAATTGGTTGGAAAATAATAGTGACGCATTAACTACTTTTCATAAAGTACCTAGTTTTAGTTTAACCAATCAGAATGGCGAAACTATAACGGAGCAAACTTTTAATGAAAAAATATATGTAACCGATTTTTTCTTTACAAGTTGCCCTGGAATTTGCCCTAAAATGACTGCAAATATGGCGGTGTTGCAGGAGGCTTTTAAAGACGATTCTGAAGTTTTATTGTTGTCTCATTCGGTAACGCCGGTAACCGATTCGGTACCTGTTTTAAAAACATATGCCAAGGAAAAAGGTGTTGATTCTAATAAGTGGCATTTAGTAACAGGATCGCGAAGCGAAATATATAATTTAGGTAGAAATACGTATTTCGTTGAAGAAGATTTAGGCGAATTTAAAACAGATGATGATTTTCTTCATACAGAGAATTTCGTCTTGGTAGATAAAAACAAACATATTCGTGGTATTTATAATGGCTTAAATAAAACAGCCGTAAATCAGTTGATTGCTGATATTAAAACCTTAAAAACAGAAGGATAATTAAACAAATTATTAATATTAAAACCCTAAACAGATGCGTAGAATAAAACAAAACATCCAATTTTTATTGGTAACATTAGTATTCGGGTCTACTTTACTAACATTCCATGCTTGTAGTGATGACGATTTTAGTGATAGTACGTCTAGTGCTAACGAAGAATCAGTAGCGGACGATAGTGATTTTGAAGCTACCGATTGGACAACGGCAACTCATAGTAAAGATGCCGATCCTAACTTTGATGAAGTTTTTGAAGATAATACAGTAAAACGCTTAGATATTGTTATTACTGAAGAACGTTGGCAAAGTATGCTAGATAATATGACAGAGCTATACGGTCCGTTTGGAGGTTCAAACACTGGAGGACCAGGGCAGGGAGGTCCAGGAGGCCCTATTGATTCAGGAAATACAACAGATGTTGATGAAGATCCTATTTTTGTGCCTGCAGAAGTATTTTATGAAGGAATTGAGTGGTATCGCGTTGGGGTTCGTTTTAAAGGAAACTCAAGTTTACAAACAAGTTGGCAAAGTGGTATTTTAAAACTATCTCTTAAACTTGATTTTGATGAGTATGAAGATGATTACCCACAAATAGATAATCAACGTTTTTATGGATTTAAAAAATTAAGTCTTAAAAATAATTTTGACGATCAATCTATGTTACGTGAAAAAGTAGCTACCGATGTCTTTAGAAATGCCGGTTTAGTAGCATCGCATACAGCATTTTATACGGTTTATATAGATCATGGTGATGGACCACAATACTTTGGATTATATACTATGGTTGAGGAAGTAGATGATACTGTTTTAGATACGCAATATGCAGATAACGATGGTAACTTATATAAACCTGATGGTGACGCGGCAAGCTTTGCATTAGGGACATTTAATACCGAAGAGTATGTGAAAAAAACGAATGAAGATGAAGCCGATTTTTCTGATGTACAATCCTTGTTGTCTATTTTACATGACGAATCTAGAACGACCAATCCGGAGGCATGGAGAACTAGTTTAGAAAGTACTTTGGATACCGATGTTTTCTTAAAATATCTAGCTGTAAATACAGTCGTTCAAAATTGGGATACTTATGGTAGAATGACACATAATTACTATCTGTATAATAACCCAGATACTGGAAAATTAAATTGGATTCCTTGGGATAATAACGAGGCGCTACAGTTTGGTAAACTAGAAGGTGCCTTACCTTTAGATTTTTCTAATTTAGATACCGAAGCTTGGCCGTTAATAGGATATTTATATCAGGATACTGTATATAAATCTCAGTATGATACCTATGTGCAAGAAGTTGTAAACGATGCTTTTAGTGTTAGTAATATGCAAGCACTATACGCTAGTTATGCGTCTTTAGTTCAGCCTTATGCAACAACAGAAGTTTCAGGATATAGTTTTTTAACTTCTAGTGCCGATTTTCAGGCAGCTGTAAACGAGTTAAATTCACATGTTGTTGAACGTGTAGATGCTGTTTCAGAATATTTAAACTAATAGTTTGGTTCAAAATCACTGATTTTGATTCCTGTTTTGTGTTAAAAGCTTCGTAAGAAATTACGGAGCTTTTATTTTTACTGTTCTTTAGATTTAGCCATTACCGCTTTTAGGCGTTCTTTTCTAAGGGCTTCTTCTGCTTTCTTTTTGTTTATTTTTCTGTTCAGTAACTTGGTGTGTTTGGCCTTGTTTTTGGTGTTTTTTTGGCCTTTTGGTTTTGGCATAATATACTGTTTTATCAGAGTTTGTTTACTTCCTAAGTTTTATCAATAATAGATAAAATAGTGCTAATAAGTAGAATTTTAGTTAAATTTCATTGCAACCTAATGTTTTGGAGGTATTAATAAATGCTTTAAAGTACATTCTCTGTAATTAATATAATAAATTTGTATTTAAAATTATTGCTTGAAAAAGTCTGAAAACAAAGATATAAAACCGCCAAATTCTAAGAAAAAGTGGCCGTTTAAAGTTCTTAAAATAATCGGAAAGATTGTTTTAGGCTTACTCTTGCTTTTATTTTTAGTGCTCCTTTTTATTAGAAGCCCCTGGGGGCAAGATATTATTGTTACCAAAGCAGTTTCTTACCTTTCCAATAAAACTCAAACTAAGGTAGCTGTAGAAAAGCTTTTTATAACTTTTGACGGAGATATTCTATTAAAAGAGCTTTATCTAGAAGATCCTAAAGGTGATACATTAATCTATTCGAAAAAATTAGAAGCCAACGTTCCATTGTGGGCTTTAATTCAAGGTAGCGGTATAGGTGTTGATGGTTTAGAATGGGAGGGTGTTCGTGCAAATATTACTCGAAAAGATTCTATTACTGGTTTTAATTTTCAGTTTATAATAGATGCTTTTGCATCTGAAGATTCTACTCAAGTTGAAACAGATACTACAACGGCACCGCTAAATTTAATTTTAGGCAACCTCCAATTTCAAGATTTTGATGTGGTTTATAATGACGCAGTTACCGGAATTGATAGTCGCTATAAAATTGGTAAACTTCATGCCAATATGGATAAAACAGATTTAGAAAATTTGAATTTTCAAGCTTCCAATTTAGAATTATCTGATAGCCGAATAACTTTTTATCAGACACCTGTTCCAGAAACAGCAGATTCAGAAAGTGCTAAAAGTCCACTATTTACTGTTGATAATTTAGAGTTAACCAATGTGTATGCTGATTATAAAAGTGATGCTGGTAAATTAGCGGCAAAAGTTTTTGTGAACGAGTTCTTTGCCAAAATTCCTAAGATAGATTTATCAAATCAGCTTTATGAAGTTGATGAATTTCGCCTGAAAGGTTCTGATATAGCCATTAAAACAGAAAGTCAAAATACAAATTCTAATACTGCTAAATCTGAAACTGAATTTCAATGGCCTGCTATAGGTTTGGATATAAAACAAGTAGCGCTAGAAGATAATCGCTTTTCGTATACTGTAAATAACCAAAAAGCTAAAAAAGGATATTTTAACCCAAATGCTATTAATTTAAGTGCCTTAACTTTTCAGGCTGAAAATATCATACTAAAAGATGAGGTAGCCACCTTACTTGTTAATCAAGCGTCTTTAAATGAGGAATCAGGTGTTCACTTAAAAAATTTAAAATTCAAATTAGACCTCACGGATAAACGTCTTAATTTATCAAGTTTATTAGTTGCTGTAAATAACAATCATATTGAGGGCAATTTACAGGTTAATTATACTTCGTTAGTTCAGTTTTTTAATACACCAGATCAATCTAAAGTTGCTTTAAACTTACCGAGTTTTAAGCTATCCCTTGCCGACTTATTTTTATTTCAGCCCGATTTAAAGGAAAACGATTACCTAAATATTTTAAGTCAAAACCGAATTACCGGCTTATTAAAAGCGGATGGTTTCGTTTCTGATATTTCAATTTCAAAAATGGAAGTTGACTGGAATGAAACTCAATTTAAAACAAATGGTCGAATTCAAAATATAACAAAACCAGATACATTATCATTTAATATTCCAATGTTTTCAGCGGTTACAACTCGTTCGGATCTTGTACTTTTTGTTCAGG
Organism: Algorimicrobium bowmanii; assembly: GCF_054031195.1. The sequence goes on along the minus strand of NZ_CM132929.1, from coordinate 276,420 downwards.
AAGACAGTTTAGGCGTACAACTTCCTGAAACATTATCACTTACAGGAGTTGCAAAAGGGAACTTACAAGATATGGTTGCCAATGCTTCTTTAAATACATCTCAAGGAGACGCTACTATAAATGGTGATTATAAAAACGATACGCGTTTGGCTTTTAATGCAGATGTTTCTGTTGATGATTACAAGTTAAATGAATTACTTAATAACGAACAGTTAGGCAATTTAAATTTGAAAATTTCAGCATCGGGAGAAGGTAATAATATTAATGATTTAAATGCCTCAATGGATGCGGTAGTTTCTAACTTCACCTATAATAATTACGATGTTAAAGATTTAAAATTAACAGGAAATATTAAAGATGGTGAGGGGCAGATTACTTCAGATTACAAGGATGAAAACCTTAATGCTGATTTATATGCGGATGTTGTTTTAGATTCTATTTCACCTGAAATTAATGCAGATATTAATATTATTGGAGCCGATTTACAAGGGCTTGGGTTGGTAAACAGAAACTTAAAAACAGCTCTAAATTTAAAAGCTTATTTTAAAGGGAACAGCACCAGTTTCGATGCAAATACCCAAGTTACAGATGGTATTTTTGTCTATGATGAAAAAAGCTACTTACTAGGAGGGCTTGAAGCCTCGGCTCATGTACGAAAAGATACAACAGCGGTTTCTGTACAAAATAAAATGTTGAATTTAAGTCTGCAATCCAATGCGGACCCAGAAGTTTGGACAAATTCTTTAAAACATCACGTTTTAAGTTATTTTAATAGAGATGGTTATAAAGATTCAGTTCGTGGGGCAGCTACTTCACCAGTAAACCTTAAACTGCGTGGAAAAATTAGTCAGTCGCCAATTCTAAACGAGGTTTTTTTAGTCAATGTTAAGGATTTAGATACCATAGATATTGCAGTAGATTATAATGAGGCCGAGCGCAAACTGGATGCTAAGGTTTTAGCTCCACATATTAATTATAGTGATTTAGAGTTGGATAGTTTGGCGTTTACTATGCAAACGGATTTGGATAAGTTTAATTTTCAGTTAGGTTTTAATGAGGTAACTGCCGGACCTTTAAATATTCAAAAAACCAGTATATCAGGAAATCAAGAAAACAAGGAGTTGGCGCTAAGGTTTTTGGCATTTCATGAAAATGAAACCCTTACTCAGGTGTTAGGAAAAATTACAGGAACGCGTGATGAACTTCGTTTTCATGTGGATTCGGATAGTTTGATTTTAAATAAATCGTTTTGGGACATACCAGATAATAACGAAATGCTAATCTATGATAAGAAAATAGCATTTAATGAATTTCTTATTAGTAAGGGAAATCAAGCAATTGAGATAACAGATAAACTACCTAATATAAGTAAGGACCATGTGGCTGTAGATTTTAAAAACTTTAAATTAAATGAGTTTTTAAGTTACTTAAATCCAGATGTTAAATTGGCATCAGGAAATTTAAATGGTAATTTTATTCTAGAAGAGCCATTTGCGAACACCGGTATTGTAGCTAATTTAGATATCTCTAAGTTTCAAATTATGGAGGTAGATTTGGGAGGTCTAGCTGTAAATGCCAAATCATTAGGAGGAAACAGTTATGATTTTAATGCTAGCCTTAAAGAGGGTGAAATAGATTTAGATTTAAAAGGAGGCTATTTAGCGAAAAAAACGGGTGCCGAGTTAGATTTAAGTTTGGTTATCAACCGGTTTAATATGACAGCGTTAACCGGGTTTTCACAAGGTGAAATAACCGAAACTAGTGGTGCTTTTTCTGGTAAATTTAAATTAAGAGGTACAACAGCAAGTCCGCAATACCGTGGGAAATTAAATTTTACAGATGCTAATTTTAAAATTGCCATGTTTAATTCAGCATTTACTTTAGCGGATGAAACTTTAACTATTAATGAAAAGAGCATTTCCATGAATGCCTTTACTATAGCAGATGAAAATAAAAATACCTTCCAACTATCTGGTGAAGTTGGTACTGAAACTTTTGTAAATCCTAGTTTTAATTTACAAGTTAAAGCCAAAGATTTTCAAGTTTTAAATGCTTCAAAAGATGATAATGATTTTCTATATGGAAAAGCTAGCTTTGATGGTTCAGCTAAAATTTCTGGCGATTTATTAGTACCAAAAATAGATATGGATATGACCGTGACATCCGATACGGATATAACCTATGTTTTGCCTTCTGCTACAGTAAATGTTGAAGAACGAGATGGAGTTGTTGTTTTTGTAAATAGAGAAAATCCAGATGCTATATTAACACGGAGTAATGAAAAAACAGCAACTATTAAAGGTTTTGATATTTCAGCACTAGTTAAAATTGGTAAAGAGGCAACAGTAACTTTAATAATAGATGAGGAGACTGGCGATAATTTTAAAGTGTCTGGTGAAGGTGATTTTAATGCGACGATGAACCCTAATGGAAATGTACGCCTTTCCGGAGTTTATGAAGTCTTATCGGGGCATTATGAGCTAAATTTATATAAAATAGTAAATCGGAAATTTAGCCTTGTTCCGGGTAGCCGCGTAACGTGGTCAGGCGATCCTTTTGATGCAAAATTAGATGTAAAAGCACTTTATGAGGTAGAGGCTTCAGCGTCTTCATTAATGGCTCCTGTTTATTCCGGATCAGACCCAGCAATTAAAGATAAATTCCGTCAAGTATTACCGTTTCTAGTATACTTAAATATTGACGGACAACTTATGGAGCCAGAAATAAGTTTCGATATTGATATGCCTGAAGAAGAGCAAGGCGCTATTAGTGGTCAGGTGTATGGACGCGTACAACAGTTAAACAATCAGGAAGATGAGTTAAACCGTCAAGTATTTTCGTTATTAGTTTTAAATAGGTTTTATCCAGATCCAGGCAGCGATGGGAGTTCAGGAGGCGTAGCTTCCATAGCTCGAGATAACCTTAATGACGCTGTTGCCGATCAGTTAAATATGTTTACCGATAAAATATTAGGTACTACGGGATTTGAGTTAGATTTTGGGATTAATAGTTATACCGACTATCAAGGTACTTCACCACAGCAACGCACACAATTGGATATTGCAGCTCAAAAAAAACTGTTTGACGATCGTTTAATTGTGCGAGTTGGAAGTGAGGTAGATATTGAAGGGAGTAGCTCCACTGGAGAAGAAACGCCTATTATTGGAAATGTAAGTATCGAGTATTTACTTACCGAAAATGGTAGGTACCGTCTGAAAGGCTTCAGTAAAAACGAGTTTGAAAATGTTATTGATGGTCAGACCGTTGTAAGTGGAATAGCCTTAATATTTACTCAAGAATTTAATACGTATTCCGAGCTTTGGGACGCCTTGTTTAAAAAGCAAAAGGAAGAACAAGCTAAAAAAGAAGCCGATTTGAAAGCAGCAGAAGAAAGGCAAAAGAAAAAAGAAGCATCAACGAATAATAGTATTGAAGATAAAAAAGACTAAAATAAAAACACCGAATCACTTGAAATTTAAGTTTACATCATTATTAATTTATGTTTTGCTACTAGGGGTTTTGCATTCCTGTAGTATAAGTAAACATATACCTGAAGATGAGCGTCTCTATACTGGAGCAACTCTTAATATTGAGTCGGATAGCATTATAGAAAAGGAATCTAGACTTAAGTCGGAATTAGAAACCGTTTTAAAACCTAAGCCTAATTCGGAATTTCTAGGGATGCATTTAGGTTTATATTACTATTACAAAATGCAAAAAGATAAACCTGGTTTTATTAATCGTTGGCTTTATAAACAAATTGGTGAAGAGCCTGTATATCAATCCGATGTTGAGACTTATGATGTTGAAGAATTACTACTGAACCGTTTAGAGAACAGAGGGTTTTTCTATAGTAGTGCAACATCCGATTTTGAAGAAACAGAAACTCAAGCTTCAGTAAATTACACGGTAACCGTTCCAAAACCTTATAGGATGGTTCAGTTTAAGCTAGATTCCATGCCTGCTAGTATTTATAATAATATGGCAGAAGCTGTGTCGGAATCGCCATTAGAAAAAGGTATGCGATTTGATTTAAATACTTTAAAATTAGAGCGTAATCGTATAGATAAAATACTGAAATCTAAAGGGTACTTTAATTTTAATAATAACTTTTTAATTTTTGAAACAGATACCAATCAATATAATAATAAAAGCTTTGATTTGTTTTTAAAGCTGAAAAACGATGTTCCTAAGAAAAGTTTAATTCCTTATAAAATTTCAAAAATTAATATTTATCCTAATTATAAGGTAGCCGATTCTGTTGCTGTTCAGCCGGAACGTTATAACGAGAAAAGCTATATTCAAAAAGAAACGTTTTTCAAGCCTAAGTATTTAGATCCTTTTATTGTTATTAAAGAAAATCAGTATTACAATCCTGACGATTCGAAAAATACAGCTAGACGTCTGGCAACTATTGGTGCTTATAAATATGTTAATATTCAATATAAAGAGTTAGATTCTGTAGGAGTAGATAACCAAGGACTTTTAGAAGCCGATATTTTCTTGTCTCCATTAAACAAACGCTCATTACGGGCAGAGCTACAGGTGGTAACCAAGTCTAATAATTTTGCGGGGCCTGCATTAACGCTCACCTTAAGTAACAGAAATTTATTTGGTGGTGGAGAAACGTTTAATATTACTCCAAAAGTAGGCTATGAAAAGCAATTAGGTGGTGGTCAGAATTCAGGGAATAGAAGTATCGAATTGGGTTTACAAAATGAGCTGATTTTTCCGCGTGTTTTATTTCCTATTAAAATTAATAATGACTTTTTTAAATACTCAATTCCTAAAACTAAAACATCACTTAGTATTGATTATCTAGACAGGAGCGACTTGTACACTCTGCTGTCAGGAACTGTGCTTTTTGGATATTTATGGGATGCTAACCGTTTTGTAACACACGAAATTAATCCAATTTCTGTAAACTATACTGAGCTTTATGATACGACTACAGAATTTGATGAGGTTTTAGATACCGACCCCTTTTTACAGGCTAGTTTTGAACAGCAGTTTATTGCGGGACTCAACTATTCATTTACCTATAATGAAATGGTAGATACTAAAAAGAAACATCAGATTTATTTTAATTTCACTTTTGATATTGCAGGGAACACAATTGGTTTATTTGGTAAAGATCAGGGGGTTGAGAACCCAAAAACATTTTTAGGTTTTGAATATGCGCAATACGCTAAGGCTGATATAGACTTTCATTACCATTTTAACTTTAGTAACGAGCAAACTATTGCTGCTCGACTTTTTGGGGGCTATGGTTTAGCTTATGGAAATTCCGATGTTATTCCGTTTGTAAAGCAGTATTATTCTGGAGGTCCCTATAGCGTTCGTGCTTTTAATATAAGGTCGTTAGGACCAGGAACATATAATTCCGATTTGGATACAGCTGCTAATGATTATTATTTTGATAAAACAGGAAATATACGACTAGAAGCAAATTTGGAATACCGTTTTCCAATAATTTCGTTTTTAAAAGGTGCTGTTTTTGCTGATGCTGGAAATATTTGGAATTCTAAGGAAAATCCAATTTATGGTGGTGCCGATAAATTTAGTAGTAGCTTTCTTGATGAGCTTGGTATGGGTGCCGGATTTGGTTTACGTGTAGATATTCAGAGTTTTGTAATTCGTTTGGATTTAGCGGCACCATTTCATGATCCGTCTCTTCCTGAAGGCGAACGCTTTAATTTTGATGTAGAGTCGCCTGTATTAAATTTTGCAATCGGGTATCCGTTTTAAAATAATTGTATTGTAATTATTTAGCCCTCAAATTTTTATGGTTATATTCGTGTAGCTTAATAAATATCGCAATATTTAAGCAATTCACATTTAACAGATATTTATAAGCCTTTAAGCTAATATACGATAGGTATTACCTGATAAAACTTATATTTGTGGAGTAAGCTATAATTTACGTTAAGGTTAAATTCATGTTATTATTATGACATACTGTTTTACATATTTATGTAAACATACTGTTTTTGGAGTGCTACTGGTTTTCTTGTGTATACCAAGCATTGCGCATGCCCAAAAAAACGATTTAATTTTAAAAGCTAAAGAACTTGTTTATTCTGATCCGGATGAGGCTATTAAAATTGGCGAGCATATATTAAAAACAAGTACCAATCCTTCCAATAATTTAATTTCAAATATTATTATAGCTAAGAGTTATTTGGTTAAAGGTGACTATGAAAAGGTGGTTTCTTATGCTTTTGACCCTGCAAATAACAATCCTAACTTATTAGCTAAAACACGGATAGAAGTTGAGTTGCTTCGTGCCGACGTACTTAGGAAGTTGTATTTGGATGACCAGTCTAAAAAATATTTAAAAAGAGCATCAGATTTATTACCAACATACTCCAATACCGCTATTCATGATAGTCTAAAAATTCAAATTAACCTTGAAGAGATTAATATGCTTATTGATAGGCGTAAAAGTGAAGAAGGATTAGCAGCTATTCATGAATTAGAAACCGAATTCGATAGTTTTTTAAGCAATAATTTAGAAGAGCAAAGAGAAATATATTTAGCAAAAGAACGTGCTTATAGCTATTTATCTAAGTTCGATTCGGCTTTTGTTTATATGAATAAATCATTGAATTTGTTAGACAAAACCATATCTAATAACCTTTATAAAAAAGCAGAAATTTATAAAGAGTTAGGTGGTTTGTATTTACAACAAAAAGCGTTTAAAGCTAGTGAGGAATCTTTTTTTATAGCATTAAAGTTTTCCGAAATAATAAACAATCCCATTCTGCAGATGCAGATAAACAGAGATCTAGCTATAAATTATTTGGGTACCAATCAGAAAAGTCAGCATCAAGTTTATAATGATGAATTTTTAATTCTAAACAATTTGGTAGAAATTAATGAGCAAAATGCCATTAATACAGGGTTTAATATGACCTCCAACTTTAATGAAATTAGAATTGAGCAAGCTCATAAAAAATATAATAATGCCATTTATATCCTTTTAGGTGTAGCTGTAATTGCATTCATAATAGGTATTTTAATAATCCTGAAAAGTGAAGGTCGAAAAAAACGACTTCATGAAATTATAAACTATTTAGAGGTTAGTCGAACGAATTTTATAAAAGCGAAACCTTCTAAGAAACAAGCAACTAAACGCATTACTATTCCGGTAGAAACCGAAAAAGTTATTTTACAGAAACTAAAACGCTTTGAGACCTCTCAAAAATTTCTATATAAAGATATGTCGCTTGCCGTATTAGCAGGTAATTTTGAGACTAATACGAAGTATTTATCAGAGATTATTAATAGGCATTATGACGATAACTTTAATACATTTATAAATAAACTACGTATCAATTATATCATAGAAAAATTAAAAAGCGATCCAACCTATATGAATTATAAAATTAGCTTTCTTGCAGAGGAAAGCGGTTTCTCTTCACATAGTAGTTTTGCTACAGTTTTTAAGGCTATAATAGGTATGCCTCCAGCAACTTTTATAAATTTATTGAAGAAAGAGCGTGATGAACTTAAAAAGACTACAGACGCATAATGAGGGTTAAAAACACATACTTGTTTGGTTTTTTCGTGCTTTTTATAGGTTTGAATTCACTATTGGCTAATAATCTCAATGATTTGAAGCAGGTAGATAGTTTGCTTATTGTGCGTACCAATGATATCTATGAAAATCCGGACTTAGCAATAAAGTATGGTTTAACAGTTTATGATTCTTTAGATGTGTCTATGCATTTAAAAATTCGTGCTCTGCGTTTAATTTCTTTAGGGTATACCTCGAAAAGAGATTACCGAAAAGCTTTAGAGTACATTATTAAGGCCAACGATTTGGCAGGTAATTCAGATAGTAAAACCTTAAAAGTTCAAATTTTATTTAGTACAGGTATTTTGTACCAACAACTTAAGATTTATGATAAATCTATTGAGTATATGGAGCAAATTGAAGATATGGCCATGAACTCTTCACTTAAAGATTCTACTTCTGTACAGGTAAATTTAGCCAATAGCTATGTTGTAAAAGGTTTCATTTACAAGGATAACTTAAACTGTGATATAGCCCTGGAGTATTTTGATAAAGGGATTCGCGCTTATGAGATGGTGAATACCTCTAAACACAATGCTAATCTTAGTATTGTGTATTATAATAAAGGGAATTGCTATATTTTATTATCTGAATATGGGAACGCTAAAAATAGTTTTAATCGCTCTATAGGTTTGGCTAAATTAGATAATGCAGCTAGTTTAATTTCTTTTGCTCAAAAAGGTCTTGCTGAGGTTTATACTTTAGAGGGCAATTATAGCGAGGCAATAAGTTTACTTGAAACGGCGCTTGATACATCTAAGAAAGTTGGAGATTTAGTTCTTAATTTAGGGATTTATAAAGGACTTTTTGAAAACCATTTAGCTTTAAATGAATGGGAGGAATACCAAAAATTTTATGACCTATATTTAAAAACTCAATTAGCTATTAAAATATCAGAACGTAACTCTGTTAGCGACTCTATTGAGGATAATTTTGAAACTGCAAACGAAGAAATAGCTCAAATAAAAGACCAATTTCAGAACCGTTTAAAATGGATAATTGTGGTTGTGTTTTTATTAGTTTTAACCGTTTTACTTCTAGAGGTTAAAAACCGAAAAACCATCAAAAACTTGGAAAAAAAGGTTGAAACTACACAAAACCTAAAATCCAATCTCGAAATAAAATAGAAAGTCGTAAAAAGTTTTATTCGACTGAAAATCAGTGGTAAAAAACCTTTTTAGTCTTTCAAATTTCGGTAAATAACAAAGACAAAGTCTATTTTTAAACAAGGCTTATACTTATATTGTACATTCAATTAATTAACCGAAATTATTTTAGCATGAGAAATAAGTTACAAATTCCTGTAACATCAAGCCCAGTAAAATCAGCTATTGGGTCAAATGTTTTTTTACTAGTTGCAACGGCATTATTCTTTGTTTTTTCGAATTCTGCATTTGCTCAAATTTCTGAAGACTTTGAAACGGGAATTCCGGCTACTTGGACACTTTTTGGAAATGGTGTTGGAACTGAAATGTGGACTACAAATGCAGATGGTTATCAAAACACAAATGGTGTTTCTGTAAATCCTGCAAATGATAATATTGGCGATCAGAATACAGCAAATTATTATTTAGTAACACCTCAATTAGTAGTTCCTGAAAATGGTGAAATACATTTTTATACCAAACAAGGTAGCGAAGTTGATAATGGAACAACTTACGAAGTACGAATTTCAACAGGAGCCCAACCAGATATTACAGGTTTTAATATTGTGTTAGCTTCGTATACAGAGTCTGATTTAAATATTGGCTCTCAAACAACTTACGAAAAGAAAATTATTGAAATTCCTGAATCTATTCCAGCTGGATTGGTAGATATTTATGTGGCATTTGTTGCAGTTAATACTCAAGATGGTGCGGCACCAACTGGTGATGAGTGGTTTATAGATTCTTTTGCACTTTTAGAAGGTTGCGATGAAATATTGGAAGAAGACATAACTGTAGAAAATATTACTGTAGATAGTGCTTTGGTTAGTTGGACGCATCCAGAAGCTACAGAATTTGAAATACAAGTTTTACCTACAGGTGGGGTTTTAGCAAATAGCGGAATACCGGTATCGGGTACTAGTTTTTCATTAACAAATTTAGATGCTTATACAGAATTTGATGTGTATGTAAGAGCAATCTGTCCGAATGATACTAATAGCGGATGGACAGGACCAATAACATTTCAAACTTTAAAATATGGTTTATCATGTGAGACGCCAATTGAAGTTCCAGATATTTCAACAACTCCATATGTGTTAAGTGATAATTTAGCAAATTATGTAAACCCTGATGTAACATATACAACTCAAGGGGGTAACTGTATTGCAGGGACATCAACAACTAATTATTTAAGAGGTGATAAGGTATTTTTAAGTTATACGGCGCCTTCAGATGGTTTAGTAACATTAACACATACAACTTTTGGTGGTGGTGATTCTACTAATAACTGTTATAACTCAAGAAGTTCATTATTTGTTTATGATAGTTGTGAAAATGTTGGTGTGTCATGTATGGCCGGATTAACTATTGATACAGGTTATCAACCAACTTCTATTGATAATTTGTTAGTCCAAGCAGGACAAACATATATAATTGTAGTTTCTTCGGAATATAATTCTGGAGCAGGAATTTGCTTTGAATTAGAAATTTCTAGCCCAATTTGTGCACCTCCTGCGGATATTGTTTATAATAATCTTACAGAAAATAGTGTTGAATTTTCTTGGGATAATGTTGGTGGTTTTGCCGATTCATGGGAATATGCTATTGTAATAGCAGGAACAGGTGAACCTTCAGGAGCAGGTGTGCAAACAACAACTAATTTAGGTAATGTAATTAATACAGGTTTAACAGCTGGAACTACTTATGATATATATGTGCGTGCAGTTTGTAGTGGGACACCAGGAATATGGAGTCAGCCTACAACGTTTACAATGCAGTGTACTGTATTTAATACGCCTTACCAAACAAGTTTTGATAACGCCACTACAGTAAATCCAGAGCCATGTTGGACAACAATTGATGGTAATGGTGATGGTGTTACTTGGTCATTTATAGGTGGTTATGCTACAGTTCGTACACAAGACGCTCGTTATGAAAACAATGATTTTTATGTGTCTCCACAAATTAATTTTGATGGCACACCAAAAAGATTACGTTATAAAACAAGAACAACTCAAGGAATTTCTACGTATACAGTAAGGCTATCTACTACCGGTGTTGGTGTTGATAATTTTACTACGGTAGTAGTACCAGAAACACAAGTAACTAATACAAATTTTCAAGAAGTAATGTTAGATCTTCCAGATGTTACTGGAAATGTTAATATTGCTTGGATTGTTGAGCCTAATTCTACAGAATCTGCTTTAAGGTTTTCTATTGATGATGTTGTTATTGAAGACAAGCCTACTTGTCCAGATCCAATAGACCCATTTGTGGCTAACGTAACAACCGATTCAGCGTTTTTATTGTGGTCACCTGGAGAGAATGAATCTCAATGGGAAGTGGCTATTCAAGATTTAAATAGTGGAATACCAACAGGTAGCGGAATGTTAGTTTCTTCTAATTTTCCTTACCAAGCTACTGGATTAGAGTCAGGTAATCGATATGAATATTATGTACGTGCCTATTGTGATGCTACAGATCAGAGTGAATGGGTGGGGCCTGTACCGTTTACAACATTGTGTACTTCTTATGAGGCACCTTTCTTTGAGAGTTTTAATGATGATGATGCAGATACGCAAAAGTTTTGTTGGGATACTTCTAGAGGAAATTGGGTTGTTTCTGAAACAATAGCAGAAATTTCTGCTGGTGGATCATATAATGATTATCTTGTTTCACCAGCCATTAATATTGATGGTGTAAAAGAGTTGAAGTTTAAGTATAGAGCCGAATTAGTTTTTACTCTAGGAAACTTAATAACTCCACGTTTTGGTTTAGAAGTTTTAATGTCTACAACTAATACAAACCCAGGAAGTTTCTCTGTAATATCTCCATTAGAAGTATTTACAAATTCTGGATATATAGAAAAATCAATTATAATTGAAGCAAATGGACCTGTTTATATTGCTTTTAGAGTGCCGCCAGAATTTTCTGGACATGCCTCTATATTAAATATAGATGATGTAAGTATTGATGATGCTCCAGAATGCCCAAACCCTTCAGCTTTAACAGTTAATACTGTTTTACCAAACGGGGCCGATTTATCATGGACAGCAGGATATCAAGAAACGTCATGGAACATAGTTGTACAAGCTGAAGGTACGGGTATGCCAACAGGTACGGCAGGCGAGTCCGTTACAACTAATAATTATACTGCTACCGGTTTAACTCCAAATACAAATTACGAATTCTATGTAATGTCTAACTGTGCTAATGGCGATAGTGAATGGGTGGGTCCATTTACCTTTAATACTACGTGTAGTGCGTTTACTGCGCCTTTTGTCGAAACATTTAATACAGATTCTTCATCAGAATCTTGTTGGTTAGTTCTAGATGAAAATGGTGATTTAGATACATGGGAATTAGATAGTGGTATATTTCCTTATGAAGGGGATCAAGCAGCGGCTATGTTTACCGGTCATAATGGTAATAATGAGGATTGGTTAATCTCTCCAACTATAACAGTTACCGAAAATCAACGTCTGCGTTATTATTACCGTGTATTTGATAGTTTCTTTACAGAAGATTTACAAGTATTACTTTCTACAAATGGAACAGGTTTAGATCAATTTACAACTGTTTTATATGACTCTGAAGACGATCCTGTTTTAATTAACAATACAGAATATCGAGTAAAAATTATTAATTTACCAGCAGGTATTTCAGGTGATATCAACATCGCTTTCCGTATCCCTTATATTTTAAGTACAACTGTGTATAGAGGGCAAACATTAGTAATTGATAATGTTAATATTGAAGATGTTCCTGCTTGTCCAGAAGTAACAAATGTAATTTTAGAAAACATTACCGATACACAGGTTCAAGTATCTTGGGAAAATAATGGTACAGATTCACCATGGGAAATATCAGTACAACCAGAAGGTACACCTGCTCCAGTAGGAGCTACAGACCCGAGTTATTTATATAATGCAACAACAAATCCGTTTACGGTTACTGGCTTAACAGCTTCTACAAGATACGACGTATATGTGCGTGCTGTATGTGATACAGGAGAAACAGAATGGACAGGACCTAATGAGTTATTAACTAGTTGTAGTTTCGATAATTTATGTCAGTATACATTTACGCTATATAGTAACTTTAGTGCTTCAACAACTTTAGATATTACTCAAAATAACCAAGTTTCACAATCTCTTCCTTTTACAGGTGATGATGAAGGAGAAACTTTTGATGTGTTTTTATGTTCTGGTGTTGAGTTTTCACTTTATTTTGACACAGTGGGAACTTATGCGCCACAATATTCAGAATACTATTTTGAAATTAATAATGCCGATGGTCTTGTTTATACAAGTGACGTTGGATTAACGCCAAGAACAACAGTATATTCTGGATATGCTAGTTGTGGTGTGCAATCTTGTCCAGTTCCTACAGATTTAACAGCAAGTAATACGTCAGTATTAACGTGGACACCGGGAGGTAGCGAATCTGAATGGGAAGTAGCTATTCAACCATTAGGTAATGGTACAATTCCTCAATCGGGAACAATAGTTTCTACAAACTCGTATACGCCAACAGCAGCAGATTTTACAGATTCTAATGCCGTAACTTATGAGTATTTTGTAAGAGCTATTTGTGGAACAGATAACGAAAGTTACTGGGTTGGACCGTATGTTTTTGTTAGAAATGACGATGTTTCAACAGCCTTAACCTTACCAATAAATGCTAACGAAATTTGTAATGAGTCAGCTACAGTTGTTTCATTTAAAAACGCTACTGCTTCACCTGAAGCCATGAGTTGCGATGGTATTAATGGTTCTGATGTTTGGTTTAATTTTACAGCGGAATCTCTAATTCACATTTTTGAAATAAACACCTTCTCTGGAGATCTTAGAGGAGAATCTAATAATGAACCAGAATACCCTCTAATAGTTATGACTCTTTATAAAGATGATGGGTCAGGTACACTTCAAGAGATTTCTTGTAGTTACGAAAATCTCTTGGTAGCTATGTATTCTTCTGAATTGGTTGTTGGTGATAATTATAAATTACGCCTAACTTTAGATAGCTTAGAACCAAATATTCGCACGTTTAACTTATGTGTTAAAACACCTGAAGATTTATGTGACTTTAATATGGCTGTAAATGGAGGTTTTGAAACACCTGTTTTAGGAATATTAAGTGGTGTTAGAACCATGGTGTCGATTAGAACCGTACCAGGATGGCGTGATAATGTTGAGCTTTCAGATAATATATTCTTATGGGAGTCTTTAAATGCTCCAGGTTTTACTCCTTATGAAGGTGGTCAAGTGCCTCAATTAGGATCAGAACAAGTTCCTGTTAGTGCTACAGATACAGATATTAGAGGTTTCTATAGAGATTTTGATACATCTGGAGCTACATTATTGGATGTCAGTTTTGCACATTACGCGCGTTGGGCTGGTAACGCTATTCAGTTACTTGCAGGTCCACCAGAAGGTCCTTTCGTGCCAATTATTGATCATGTAGGTGATCAGTCTTGGCGTCTATTATCTACTGAATATGAAGTGCCTGAAGGTCAAGACCAAACACGTTTTTACTTTAGAGCTTATGGTGATAATGTAATAGGAAACTTATTAGACGCCGTTACGGTAGTTGCTAATAATGAAATAATAACGGAACCTTTTGAAGTTGACTGTAATAATGCAATAGCAACGGTAGAAGCTAATGGAAGTGGTACTTGGATTGCTGATGAAACAAACCCAAGTCCGGTTGTTTTTGCAGATGCTAATAGTAATACAACAACTATTACAGGTTTTGTGCAACCAGGAACTTATACGTTTACATGGAAATCTAATTACTGTGAAAACACTTTAGAGCTTACCTATAATGGTGTAGGCGATATGCCAACGGTTGAAACGCCTGTTAATTACTGTTTAAATGCAACAGCTGAACCTCTTACGGCTACAGCTACAGGAACATATACGTTATTATGGTATACTGATGCTACAGGTGGTACAGGAAGTACTACAGCGCCAACACCAGATACATCTACAGCGGCAACTACATCATATTATGTAGTAAACGTTGATGAAAATGGATGTGAAGGTCCACGTGCTGAAATTGTAGTGGAAGTAAATGATGCCATTACACCGGAACTTAACTTTAGTTACGATACAGTTTGTCAAGTTGCAACCGAAAATCCTATGCCTATTCTAGCAGATGGTTTTGCTACAGGTGGTGTGTTTTCGTCAACAACTTTAACGGTTAATGCTGCAACAGGTGAAATTGATATGGCTTCGGCTACTGCTGGTTCTCATGATGTACTTTATACGTTTGATGGCGATGCAGATTCTTGTTTAATAGCTGGAACTTATACAGCAACAATGACCTTTACAGCGGCAACTGTTCCTGTAATAGGGTTTGATTACGGCACAAGTACTTATTGTTTATTGTCTGGTAATACAGCAACTCCAACTTTAAATGCTGGCTTTACATCAGGAGGAACTTTTAGTTCAGAAACTGTTACCGTAGATGCCGCAACGGGTGTTGTAGATTTAACTACAGCTTCTGTAGGTGTGCATACCATAGTTTATGCTGTTGAAGCAGATGCCGATACATGTTTAGAAGGAGGAACCACATCGGCAACAATAGAAGTTGTTGAAACTTTAATTCCTGAAACATCATTTACATATAGTCAAGATGAATTTTGTTCAGATAGTGCTAATCAATTACCGGTTTTAGGAACCAACTTTACAACAGGTGGTGCATTTAGTGCTGAAGCTGGCTTAGTAATAGATTCAGTAACTGGAGAAATCAATATAGCAGCAAGTACTGCAGGAACTTATACCGTTACCTATGCTATTTTACAAGATTTAGCAACTTGTGTTGAAGCAAGTTCATCAACTTATAGTATTACTATTTCTGAAATAGTAACGCCAGTTACAATGTTTGATTATGGTACAACAGCGTACTGTTTATTAAATGGCGAATTGGTTACGCCTAACTTAGCTTCTGGCTTTACATCAGGTGGAATATTTAGCTCACCTACATTAACAGTAGATGCTACAACAGGAGAAGTTGATTTAACGTCAGGTACAGCAGGAACACACAATGTTACTTATATATATGATGCAAATCCTGATGCGTGTACAGTAGCAGGATCTTATACAGCAACTATTGAAATTGTTACGGTTACCAATACGGTTTCAGAATTTAGTTATGCATACGATTTATACTGTGCTGATAGTCCTAATGTTTATCCAGATTTAGCAGCAGGCTTTACTACAGGAGGAACCTTCACTGCAGAAGCAGGTTTGTCAATTAACGCAGCAACAGGTGAAATAAATGTAGCCGCTAGTAGTGTTGGTAATTATACAGTTTCTTATGAGATTTTAGATAATCTAGCTAGCTGTATTGAAGGAAGTATAAGCATATTCGACCTTACTATTCTGGATTCTATTAGTGTAGTTGTTGATGGTGCGTGTGATGGTGTAGACTATGTGTTTACTGCAAGCCCTGAGAATGATTCGTACAATCCTAATGAAGTTACTTATACATGGACAGATACAAATGGAAATTTTGTTGGAGATGACTCAAATACATTTAATGTAACAACGTATACGGAGCAAAACAACAACGTTACTTTACCAGCACAGTTTTTGGTAACAGTATCATTGGGTGCATGTTCTTCAACACAAACGTTTACGGCTGAACGTTCTTCTTGTAGAGAGATTCCAAGAGGTATTTCTCCAGATGGAAATGGTAAGAATGATACGTTTGACCTTACCGGTTATGGTGTTAATAAAATAGAAATCTTTAATAGAAATGGCCGTAAGGTATTCGACTTTAAAGGTGTGTATACAAACCAATGGTACGGACAAACTAATTCTGGAAACGATTTACCTGATGGAACTTACTTCTATAGCATTAAAAAAAATGACGGAACAGAAGACACAGGATGGGTATTTATTAACAGAGTTCAATAATCATAAATGAAAAAGCAATATCATATACAGATGAAAAAAATATATTTTACACTAGCATTTGCACTTATGATTTTTGTCGGTGCACATGCACAGCAAGATCCGCAATACACACAATATATGTATAATATGAGTGTTATTAATCCGGCTTATGCAGGATCTAAAGAAAACTTAGCTATTGGTCTTTTATACCGTTCGCAATGGGTTAGTATCGATGATGCACCTAAAACGGCAACATTTGCCATGCACAGTCCGGTAGGGAAAAACGTAGGACTAGGTTTGTCTGTTATTTCTGATAAAATTGGACCTGTAGAAGAGAATAATGTATTTGCAGATTTCTCTTATACTTTAAATTTAGGAGGAGAGCATAAATTAGCATTTGGTTTAAAAGCTGGAGCTACTTTCCAAAAAATAGGCTTGTTTTCTGATATTGGAAATGGGTTTGTTATTGATTCTAATGATGAAGCATTTAGTGAAAATACGAGTAATACTCATTTAAATGTTGGTGCAGGTTTATTTTATTATACAGATAAATACTATGTGTCTTTTTCGGTACCAAATATGTTGAAAAGCACTTATTTAGATGTGACGAATAACGGCGAAGAATATAAATATGGAACTGATGTAATGCATTACTTCCTATCGGCTGGTTATGTCTTTAATTTATTTGAAAATGCTAAATTTAAGCCTTCGTTTTTATTGAAATCTGCTTTCGACGCACCTACATCTTTAGATCTGTCGGCTAACGTCTTGTTTTTCGATAAATTTGAACTGGGTGCAACTTACCGTTTGGATGACTCTGTTGGCGCTATGGCTAATTTTGCTATCTCGCCAAGCATTCGCATAGGTTACGCTTATGATTATGTAACATCGGAATTAAATGTAACCACTTCAGGATCGCATGAAATTATGTTATTATTCGATTTAAATTTCCCGAAAAAAGTATCTATCTCACCTAGATTTTTCTAATATAAAACGTATTAAAAATGAAAAAAATATACAGTCTTTTAAGCTTGGTAATATTTGTTACAGCAAGTTTCGGACAATCCAAACAATCTGAAAAAGCAGATCAATTATTTGATTCTTATCAATATGTTGATGCTATAGATGCTTACCTAAAACTTGTAGATAAGAAACAAGCAGATAGTCATGTCTATAAGCAATTAGCTGATAGTTATTACAATGTTTTTAATATAGAAGAAGCATCTAAATGGTATGCTCTAGCTGTGGAAAGTCAGCAAGACGCTGAAACATACTACCGTTATGCTCAGGTATTAAAATCTCAAGGTAATTACGAAGAGGCAAACACGCAGATGACCGTTTTTGCACAAATGCAACCAAACGATCAACGCGCTATTGCTCATATGGAAAACCCTAATTATGTACCGCAATTAGCTGATAAATCTAAATTATTTGAAGTTGAAGAAACAACGATCAATGACGCTGAACAAAGTGATTTTGGTGCGGTGCTTTCAAATGATAATATACTTTACTTTGTAAGTTCCAGAAACACGGGTAAAAAAGAAGATACTTGGACCAATACACCGTATTTAGATGTGTATAAGTCAGTGCGAAATGAAGATGGTAGTTTAACAGATCCTGAAGCTGTTAAGAGTTTAAATACACCATATCATGACGGCCCTATTACTTTAAGTGCGGATGGAAAAACAATGATTTTTTCTCGTGACGGACATAGTGAAGGGAGCTCCAAAAAAATAAAAAGTAAGAAAATTAAATTAGCACAACAAGGGTTGTATAAAGCAACTTTGGTTGATGGAAAATGGGACAATATAGAAGCGTTACCATTCAATAGTAAAGACTACTCTATTAGTCATCCAAGTTTAAGTTCGGATGGAAAAACATTGTATTTTGCTAGTAATATGCCTGGAGGTTTAGGTGATACAGATATTTGGAAAGTTTCTGTTAACGGTAATTCGTATGGTAGTCCTGAAAATTTAGGAGAAAAAGTAAACACTTCTGGAAAAGAAGGTTTTCCATTTATTAGTAAAAAAAACATATTGTATTTTGCATCTAGTGGCAGACAAGGCTTTGGTGGTTATGATGTTTTTAAAGTAGATTTAAACACAAACGAGCCTGCTATTAACCTGGGAAACGGGATTAATACTAAAAGAGACGATTTTGCTTTTAGTATTAATAATACTCTAGAAATCGGCTACTTTTCATCAAATAGAACAGGTGTAGATAATATTTTTATGGCAACTCCTATCTGCCAATTCGAAACAATTGCTCATGTAATAGATGCTCAAACAAATGCAGTGTTATCAGGTGTTACAGTTTCAATTCTTGATAATAAAAATAACACTATTGCAACACAGTCTACGGACAGTCAGGGTGCTACAAGTTTTAATGTATCTTGTGATTCAGAGTATGTTGTTAATGTTTCAAAAGAAGGATATGAAACACTTTCAGTACCTGTTTCAAGCCCTGTTAATAATAAGGCTGATGTTAATGTGTTATTAAAACCTGTTAACGAGCTAATTACTGAAACTGAAGTTAAATTAAATAATATTTACTTTGAGTTCGATAAGAGTAATATTACACAACAAGGCGCTTTAGAGTTAGATAAGTTAGTGCAAATTATGAATGACTATCCAGAAATGAATATTCTAGTTAGATCACATTCAGATTCAAAAGGTAATGCTGATTATAACTTAAAATTATCTGAAAAACGTGCGCAGGCAACTATGCAATATGTTATTTCTAAAGGAATAAGTAAAGACCGATTATCTGCTAAAGGTATGGGTAGTTCAGAACCTAAAGTTGATTGTAAATCAAATTGTACTGAAGCTGAAAATGCTCAAAACAGACGCTCTGAATTCTTAATAATTAAGGAATAATTTTTTTGTGTTTTTATAGGTACTCAAAGGTATTCTGCATTGAATTTAAAAAATAGACTTATAGTCAATCAGTATTTTACAGGTTGACTATAAGCATTTATATATATGAAACGAATTTCTATGAATAAGTATTTAATATTAGGATTTTTTTTCACACTGTTTCTACAGGTGCAAGCTCAAGAACCTAACGACTGTGTAAATGCAATAACCGTTTGTGGTAATGGAACGTTCTCGTCAAATGCGACAGGAATAGGAGCGACTCAAGAAGTTAGTGGTTGTGGTGGTTTTGAGCATAATTCTATTTGGTTAGAAATTAATGTTGTTCAAGGTGGTACGCTTGGATTTGATTTAATTCCTAATGATCCAGATATTTTAGTCGATTATGATTTTTGGGTTTATGGACCCAATCGTGTTTGTGGAAATTTAGGAAGCCCTATACGTTGTTCAACAACAAACCCGAACCTAGCAGGTTTAGCAAATAATCATACGGGGATGAATGGAAATACAACTTTAACTCAAACAGGACCAGGTGCCAACGGTAATGGATATGTATATTGGTTAAATGTTAGCCCTGGAGAGACTTATTATATTGCTATTGATAGACCTAATGGTGAAGGTGGTTTTGATTTAAATTGGACCGGTACGGCCTCTGATGGTACTGGCGCATTTCCATCTCCTCCAACTGTAAACGATATTCCAGATGTGAAGCAATGTAGTAGCAACCCAAATATCTCTTTATTCGATTTAAATGCTTTAAATTCTAGTATAAATCCAGATCCAGGTAACAATATTTCTTATTATTTAAGTTTAGCTGATGCAACAGATGAGGTTAATGAGTTGCCTACGTTTTATGCTAATACAGAAAACCCACAACAGGTTTTTGCAAAAGTAAAATCAGGTACGACAGATTGTTATAGTATAATAGATTTTAACTTGGTCGTAACAGCTATTCCTACAGCCACTGTGGTAGCTGATGCTTCGCCAATATGTGAAGGCGATACAGCTAGTTTTACAATAACAGGAACTCCTGACGCTATAGTACATTATAATATAGATTCAGGTGCTTCGCAAAATGTAACATTAGATGCTTCAGGTCAAGCAACCATTACAGAAATTGCGGTTGCCGATATGACAATAACATTAGAAAATGTCCAAAATTTAGACACTTCTGGTGTTAATGTTATCTGTTCAAACCTTGTTACAGATTCAGCTTCTATTATTGTAACTCCTACGGTAACACCTGTATTTACTCAAGTTGCTCCTGTATGTTCAGGGGAAGCAATAGCAAGTTTACCAACTTCATCGGATAATGGTGTTACGGGAACGTGGTCTCCAGCAATTGATAATACCGCTACAACAACCTATACGTTTACGCCCGACGCGGGACAGTGTGCAACTGTAGAAACTATGACTATTGTTGTGAATATTGGTATAATACCAACATTTACACAAGTGGCTCCAATTTGTGAAGGAGAAGTGCTATCACCTCTACCGGTTACATCGGATAATGGCGTTACTGGGGCGTGGTCTCCAGCTTTAAATAACACAACAACAACAACTTATACATTTACACCCGATGCGGGACAGTGTGCAGCTGTAGAAACCATGACCATTACTGTAAATCCTACGGTAACACCTGTGTTTACTCAAGTTGCTCCTGTATGTTCGGGAGAAGCAATTGCAAGTTTACCAACTTCATCGGATAATGGTGTTACGGGAACGTGGTCTCCAGCAATTAATAATACCGCTACAACAACCTATACATTTACACCCGACGCGGGACAGTGTGCTACAGTAGAAACCATGACTATTGTTGTTAATCCAACAGTTAATCCAACATTTACACAAGTGGCTCCAATTTGTGAAGGAGAGGCATTAGCACCTTTACCAACTACTTCAGATAATGGTGTTACAGGAGCCTGGTCTCCAACTATAGATAACACAACAACGACTACTTATACATTTACACCCGATGCTGGGCAATGTGCTACAGTAGAAACGATGACTATTGTTGTAAGTACGGGTATTGTTCCTGTATTTGCACAAGTTGCTGCTATTTGCGAAGGAGAAGTTCTTGCGCCTTTACCAACTTTATCGGATAACGGTATAACAGGTGTGTGGTCTCCAATAGTAGACAATACAACAACGACCACTTATACATTTACACCAGACGCAGGGCAGTGTGCTGTTGTTGAAACCATGACTATAGTTGTTAACCCTATTGTAAATCCTACTTTTACTCAGGTAGCCCCAATTTGTGAAGGGGAGGCGCTTGCCGTATTGCCTGTAACTTCAGATAACGGAGTAACAGGTGTGTGGTCTCCAGCTATAGATAACACAACAGCGACCACCTATACATTTACACCCGATGCGGGACAATGTGCTACCGTAGAAACCATGACTATTGTTGTAAATCCAACAATTAATCCGGTATTTACACAAGTAGCTCCAATTTGTGAAGGTGAAGCATTAGCCGCATTACCAGTAACCTCAGATAACGGAGTAACAGGTGTGTGGTCTCCGGCAATAGATAATATAACAACGACTACGTATACATTTACACCCGATACGGGACAATGTGCTACCGTAGAAACTATGACTATCGTTGTTAATTCATTACCAATTATTGCAAACGATACGGTTTTAGAATGTAGTGTTTCAGGAACTGGGTTTTATACATTCGATTTAGATTCAGAAATTCCAAATATACTTGGAGCTACTCAAAATCCAGCAGACTTTAGTGTGTCTTTTTATGAGGATGCTGCAGAAACTATAGCTATTTCTTCCGGGTCATATTCCAATGCAACAGCATATAATGATACTATTTATATTAATGTTACAAATAATAATAGTCTGTGTTCTGTTTCAGTGCCCTTCTATCTTGTGGTTCAAGATGCTGCTACAGCTACGGCGCCAAACCCTATAGAGGTTTGTGATACAGACGGTGTTAATGATGGTATTTTTGAATTTGATCTTACGACATTAACGGCAACAGTTCTTAATGGGCAAAACCCTGCCATTTATCAAGTTAGCTACCATACAAGCAGCCAAGGTGCTGAAAACGATACAGATCTTATTCAAAATCCAAGTGAATTTACAAATACGTCATCACCATATAATATGACAGTTTATATACGTGTTATAAATATGAATATTCCGGATACGTGTTATGCAACAACATCGGTTTCGTATACTGTGAGTCCAATTTTAAAGCCTGTAATTAGCTCTTTAGACGGGTTAAATACCTTGTGTGTTGATTTTGATACCGATGCCTTACAAAATCAATTAACACTAGTGAGTGATATTCAGGGTGTTAATTATGATTATACATGGTATTTAGATGGTACAGTTATTCCTGGGGCTACTCAAGGAAGCTATGTGATTGATACTGTTCAACCTGGTTTATATACGGTGTCCGTTACCAATACACAATCGGCAGCAAATTGTGATTCTGATTTAAGTGAGCCATTTGAAGTTGTTAAATCTGGACAAGCTGTTTTTGTTAGTGTTTCGCAAACAGGTGCTTTTGATCCCAACCCGAGTATTACAGTTGAGGTTGAAGGTTATGGATACTATTGGTATCAACTAGATAATGGACCAATATTGGATAATGGTGGTGTTTTCACCAATGTTAGTGAAGGCTTACATACAGTTTATGTGTATGATAGAAAAACTGAAAACCCATCTTGTGGTTATATAACTATTGAGGATATCCGAATTATAGACTACCCTAAAGTTGTAACTCCAAATAATGATGGTTTTAATGATACTTGGAATATTACTGCTTTTGGTAATCAGGCTTTAGCTCAGATTGATATTTTTGATCGATATGGGAAAATTTTAACGAGCATTAAGCCATCTGGTAGAGGATGGGATGGAACATATAAAGGATATATGTTGCCATCAAGCGATTATTGGTTTGTATTAACTTATCAAGAGGCAGGTGAAACCAAGCAATTTAAATCACATTTTTCTCTAAAAAGATAACTACTTTAATTGCAATTAGTGATTTCTATGTTACGTTCTTGTTAAAAGAATAATGTGCAACATAACAGTTATTTAATTATGCTTGTCGATTAAGTTTATTTTTTATTAAAAAAAAAACATATATTTGATTTCAAAATATATAAATACTAACAAGTATAAAATAACAATTTTTGTGTTTTGTACTTATTAGAGTGGCTAAACAACTCGTAATTGGCCACTTTTTTATACTTTTATTATTAGATGAAATTAAATAATACTAAAATAATTGTAGCGCTTGTGTTCTTTGCAGTCAGTTTTGTAAGTTTTTCACAAAGCGTGCCTCAGCCCCCAGCTCCACCACCACCGCCTGGATTACCCATTGATGGAGGTGTTGTTTCTGGTTTAATTGCAGGTTTATTTTATGGTGTTTATCGTTTACTTAAAGTAAAATAGTAGCTTAGTTATTCAGGCTATATAGCTTGGAAACGTATTTCCCAATAACATCAAATTCTAAATTTACAAGCGACCCTATTTCAAATTTGTTGAAATTAGTGTGTTCGTAAGTGTAAGGAATAATAGCAACGCTAAAACTATTTTGAGTTGAGTTTATAACTGTAAGGCTTACTCCATTCACGGTTATCGAACCTTTTTCAATAGTAATATTATTTAAATCCTTGTCGTATTCAAAGGTGAAAATCCAACTTCCCGAAGCTTCTTTTATTGCAGTACATTCAGCAATTTGATCTACATGTCCTTGTACCATATGACCATCAAGACGAGCTCCTAGTTTCATGGCGCGTTCTAAATTTATGGCATCACCAACTTGAAAACTGGCTATATTTGTTTTTTGAATCGTTTCATCAATAGCTGTTACTGTGTAATTTTCGCCATCAATTTTTACTACAGTTAAACAAATACCATTGTGTGCAACACTTTGGTCTATTTTTAATTCAGAAGTTATATTAGAACTTACAGTAATGTGTAAATTTTGGGCGTCTTTTTCTATTTGTTGGATATAGCCAATATCTTCTATGATGCCGGTGAACATAAGTACAGATTATTTAGTTAAATTTGCAAAACAAAATTACAAACAAAAAGTTAGTTAATTAATGAGGAAAGCAGAAAATGTTGTCGTTGGAATCTCTATAGGTGATTTAAATGGTATAGGCAGTGAGATAGTTTTGAAAACATTGGAAGATGTTAGAATGCTAGAGTTTTTTACGCCTGTAATTTTTGCATCTGTAAAAACCATTTCATTTGTTAAAAATCATTTTAGCTTAGATATTAATTTCAATGGTATTAACGATTTAACACAAATATTACCTGGTAAGATTAATGTTTTTAATGTTTGGAACGATCGTGTTGCTATAAATTTCGGAAAAGAAGACCCTGTAATTGGGGAGTTTGCCATAAAATCACTTTTCGCAGCAACACAAGCTTTAAAAGAAAACTCAATTGATGTGCTTGTTACTGCACCAATCAATAAACATAATATTCAGTCGGAAAATTTTAATTTCCCAGGTCATACAGATTATCTAGCACAAGAGTTAGATGGCGAAAGTTTAATGTTTATGGTTTCAGATAGCTTACGTGTAGGGTTGTTAACAGACCATGTACCGGTAAAAGACATTGCAAGTCATATTACTCCCGAACTAATAGAGCGTAAAGTACAAACCGTTTGTAAGAGTTTAAGAGAAGATTTTAATATAAGAAAACCCAAGATTGCCGTTTTAGGAATTAATCCGCATACTGGAGATAATGGCGTAATAGGTCAAGAGGACGATTTAGTTATGCGTCCTACTTTAAAAAAGCTTGTTGAAAAAGGTGTTTTAGTATATGGGCCGTATGCTGCCGATAGTTTCTTTGGTTCTGCCAATTATAAAAATTTCGATGCCATTATAGCTGCTTATCACGATCAAGGTTTAATACCATTTAAAACTTTATCATTTGGAAACGGTGTAAACTACACCGCTGGCTTATCAAAAATTAGAACATCACCCGATCATGGTACTGCTTTTGAAATAGCAGGAAAAGGAGAGGCTAATATAAACTCTTTTAAAGAGGCTGTTTTTTTAGCTATAAAATTACATAAGAATAGAGAGAAGAATTTGGAATTAGCTAAAAACCCATTAGTTACCCCTCAAAAAAAGATATGAACAAAAAAATGTTTATAAGTGTTATAAGCTAAATATTATTTTATATATTTGCAGGCTCAAAATAGATGTGATAATGAGGGAATTGAAAACGTTTACAATACCATTTGTAGGGTTAAAAATAGGGAAGCATCAATTTGAGTACAAAATAGATAAGACGTTCTTTGAATTTTTTGAATATCAAGATTTTAATGACGCTAGTATAGATGTGGACTTGGAGTTAAACAAGAAAACAACTTTATTAGAATTTCATTTTGAAATATCAGGTTACGTAAATGTGAATTGCGATGTAACAAATGAGCCTTACCAACAAGAAATTAGTAATAGTTTTGATTTGGTAGTGAAATTTGGAGAAGCATATAACGACGAAGAAATTGATCTTCTCGTTATACCACATGGTGAATATGAGGTGAATGTACAACAATATATATATGAAACAATTGTATTGTCTGTGCCAACCAAGTTAATTCACCCAGGTATAGAAGATGGTACATTAGATTCTGAAATTCTTGAAAAATTAGAAGAATTAAGCCCTAAAGCAACAACAGAAAAAAAAGATAGCGAGGAAATTGATCCCCGTTGGAATACATTAAAGAAACTATTAACGGATAAATAACAATAACAATGGCACATCCTAAGAGAAAAATCTCGAAAACAAGAAGAGATAAAAGAAGAACCCATTATAAAGCAACAGCTCCACAAATAGCAACTTGCCCAACAACAGGCGAAGCGCATTTATACCATAGAGCTCATTGGTTTGAAGGAAAATTATACTACAGAGGTCAAGTATTAATTGACAACTCAGTATCTGAGGAAAACGCAGCATAACTATTATGCATGCATACAAGAAAACGCTCGTAACCGAGCGTTTTTTTTATGATAAATTTTTATAGAAGCCAAAAACGACTTAATTTGCACTAAATTAACTCAAAAAAATGATGCTTTTTAATGAAATCACATTAAAAACGTCTCATTTTTACGGTTTTAGCGAAATAATTTATACGGTATGAGTAAAATCTCAGCAGCCATAACAGCTGTAGGTGCTTATGTGCCAGAGTATGTATTAACTAATCAAATCCTTGAAACGTTAGTTGATACAAATGATGAATGGATAACTACAAGAACAGGCATCAAAGAGCGCAGAATTTTAAAAGAAGAAGGCAAAGGCACTTCTTTTTTAGCAATTAATGCAGCTAAAGATTTGTTAAACAAAACAGGTCTTGATCCCAAAGAAATAGATTTAGTAATTGTTGCTACAGCAACACCAGATATGAAAGCAGCTTCAACAGCAGCTTTTACAGCTACAGAAATAGGTGCAGTAAATGCTTTCTCATATGATCTTGAGGCAGCATGTTCTAGTTTCCTCTTCGGAATGTCTACAGCCTCTAGCTATATTGAATCTGGTAGATATAAAAAAGTACTCCTTATAGGAGCCGATAAAAACTCATCTATGATTGATTATACCGATCGTGCGACGTGTATTATTTTTGGCGACGGTGCAGGAGCTGTATTGTTTGAACCTAATAATGAAGGTTTAGGCTTACAGGATGAATACCTAAGAAGTGATGGTGCAGGTCGTACCTATTTACAAGCAACTTACGGAGGATCTTCATACCCTTCCACACCCCAAGCTATAGAAGAAGGAAAGCATTTTGTATTTCAAGATGGGAAAACAGTATTTAAAAATGCCGTTTTTAATATGGCTGATGTTGTTGTTAAGGTGTTGGAAAGAAATAACTTAACTAAAAATGACGTATCTTGGTTAGCAGCACATCAAGCTAACAAACGTATCATTGATGCTACAGCTAGCAGAATTGATTTGGATGAAGATAAAGTCATGATGAATATACAGAAATATGGTAATACCACTTCGGCAACCTTACCATTATTATTAAACGATTATGAATCCCAACTTAAAAAAGGCGATAAGATCATTTTTGCAGCCTTTGGAGGTGGATTTACATGGGGCTCTATTTATCTAAAATGGGCTTATAACTCTTAAACTAACAATAATTTTTACAATAAAAATTCTAAATAATTATGGATTTAAAAGATATTCAAAACTTAATAAAGTTTGTAGCAAAGTCTGGTGCTAGTGAAGTAAAATTAGAAACCGATGATGTTAAAATTACAATTAGAACAGGTAGCGATGATAAAGCTGAAACAACAACATATGTACAGCAAATACCAGTTAATGCACCTGTAGCTCAGGCTCCAGTAGCGGCAGCGGCTCCAGTAGCAACAGCGCCAGCACCTGCAGCAGAAGCAGCTAACGAAGATTCGAAGTATATAACGATTAAGTCACCAATTATTGGTACACTTTATAGAAAACCAGCGCCAGACAAACCTGTATTTGTTGAGGTTGGACAAACTATTAAAGAAGGAGATGTACTTTGTATCATTGAAGCTATGAAATTATTTAATGAAATTGAATCAGAAGTTTCTGGTAAAATTGTTAAGGTATTAGTGGATGATTCATCACCAGTAGAGTTTGATCAACCACTATTTTTAGTAGATCCATCATAACCCATTAATCCCGTATAATCGGGGTCAATTCTCATTCCTAAAAACTAATGGATTTTTTAAAATCATTATTAGTCATACTATAGGGCTCTCTAATTAGGTAGCGTTATTCTTGTAGGGATGAAATTTTAAATACAAATAAGTTATGTTTAAAAAAATATTAGTTGCCAATCGTGGTGAAATAGCTTTACGAGTTATTAGAACCTGTAAAGAGATGGGCATTAAAACAGTGGCTGTTTACTCAACCGTAGATGCCGAAAGTCTTCATGTAAAGTTTGCCGATGAAGCCGTTTGTATTGGTCCAGCACCAAGTAGCGAATCTTACTTAAAAATGTCGAATGTCATTGCTGCAGCAGAAATTACTAATGCCGATGCCATTCACCCAGGATATGGTTTTTTATCTGAAAACGCTAAGTTTTCTAAAATTTGCGAAGAGCACGATATCAAATTTATTGGAGCTTCTGCTGAAATGATCAACCGTATGGGTGATAAAGCAAACGCAAAAGCAACCATGATTGAAGCTGGTGTGCCATGCGTACCAGGTAGTGAAGGTATTATAGAAAACTATGAAGAATGCGAAAAACTAGCTAAAGAAGTTGGTTATCCTGTTATGCTTAAAGCTTCTGCCGGTGGTGGAGGTAAAGGTATGCGTGCCGTTTGGAAAAAAGAAGACTTAAAAGATGCTTGGGAATCTGCAAGGCAAGAATCTAAAGCTGCTTTTGGAAACGATGATATGTATATGGAAAAGCTTATTGAAGAGCCTAGACATATTGAAATTCAAATTGTCGGAGATTCTACAGGAAAAGCATGTCACCTATCTGAGCGTGATTGTTCTGTTCAACGTCGTCACCAAAAATTAACAGAAGAAGTACCATCACCATTTATGACCGCTGCATTGCGTAAAAAAATGGGAGAAGCTGCTGTAAAAGCTGCTGAATATATTAAGTATGAAGGCGCTGGTACTGTAGAGTTTTTAGTAGATAAACACCGTAACTTCTACTTTATGGAAATGAATACACGTATTCAAGTAGAACACCCTATTACCGAACAAGTAATAGATTTCGACTTAATTCGTGAGCAGATATTAGTAGCTGCAGGTGTGCCAATTTCTGGTAAAAACTACACACCTAATTTACATTCTATAGAATGTCGTATAAATGCAGAAGACCCATATAACGATTTCAGACCTTCACCAGGTAGAATAACAACGCTTCATGCGCCAGGTGGTCATGGTGTTCGTTTAGATACTCATGTTTATGCCGGATATGTTATTCCGCCTAATTATGACTCTATGATAGCTAAATTAATCACAACCGCTCAAACTCGTGAGGAAGCGATTAATAAAATGAAACGTGCCCTTGATGAATTCGTTATTGAAGGTATAAAAACAACTATTCCATTCCACAGACAATTAATGGATCATCCAGATTATTTAGCCGGTAATTATACCACTAAATTTATGGAAGACTTTGTAATGGAGGAACCTCAGGAAGATTAAAAATGTTAAATAAATTATTTATTTAAGACTTTTATCAACAAATCCTTATTTTTGAACAAATTAATAGACATAATAATCACATGAAAAAACAATTACACAAAGTTTTACCTTTTGTAATGCTTTTATTTTGTGTTTCTGCATTTAGTCAGAATTCACATTTTACAAAAGTTACCAATGGAGGTAAGCTAAACAGCGTTTCTATTCATCAGACTTACGCTTTCGATTTAAATACGTTAATGACTGATCTTGCAACTGCGCAAGAACGTGGTGCAGCTAATGCTTCTACTTCAGGGAATTTAACAATGAAGTTTCCTAACCTTGATGGTGAGTTAGAAAGTTTTATAATTCAAGAAGCTTCAGTAATGGCTCCAGAATTACAAGCTCAGTACCCAAACATCAGATCTTATGTTGGATATGGAATTGATACTCCAGATGCATATTTACGTTTTAGTATCTCTCCTTATAAAGGTATGTCTGGTATAGTTCTTTCTGGAACTGAAGGAAAAACATACATCTTAGAGCCTAACACAGCAAATCTTTCAGAAGTAATTATTCGTAAGAAAAATAATCTTTCACAAAAGGATCAACACTTTGAGTGTACTACACCTGATACTTTAAGAGAAGAGATTGAGAATGCTGCAGACTTTAACCGTTCTGCTGATGGTACTTTACATACATTTGATTTAGCAATGTCTGTAACTGCTGAATATTCTGCATTTCACGGAGGTACATTACCACTTGTAAATGCTGCAATTGTAGCTACAATGACTAATGTAAATGCTATTTTTGAAACGGATTTTAATGTGAATATGGTATTAGTTGCTACTAATGATAATGTTATTTACTTAAACCCAGCTACAGATCCTTATAGTGGAACTTCAGATGCTGCTTACAATAGTACGCTGCAATCAACTCTTGATGCAAACATTGGTAGTCTTAATTACGATATAGGTCACTTAATGGCAGGTATTGGTAATAACGGTAACGCTGGATGTATTGGATGTGTTTGTGTTAGTGGATCAAAAGGTAGTGGTTATACAACAAGTACTGTACCTTCAGGAGAAAATTTTGATATTGACTATGTAGCTCACGAAATGGGTCACCAATTTGGAGCTAACCATACATTTACGTTTAGATCTGAGTCTACAATTGCACAAATGGAACCAGGTAGTGGTACAACTATTATGAGTTATGCTGGTATTACAGGAGCTACAGATGTTCAATCTAATGCAGATCCATATTTCCATGCTGTTTCTATTCAGCAAGTAACAACACACGTTTCAACTCGTAATTGTGATATTGAAACTGAAACGGGTAACAGTGTGCCTGTAGCCGATGCTGGTTTAGATATGACTATTCCAAAAGGAACACCTTATAGATTAACAGGATCAGCTACTGATCCAGATGCTTCAGATGCATTAACATATTGCTGGGAACAGTTTGATACGAATAATGCAGCTAATGCTTATCCAGATCCAACTTCTACAAATAGCAATGAGCCATTAGTAAGATCATACTTGCCAACAACTAACCCTGTTAGAACGGTGCCTCCTATGGCTGATTTACTTGCAGATGGTTTAAATGCTAACCCATGGGAACAAGTTCCTACTGTTGGAAGATCTGCAGATTTCAGATTAACAGTTAGAGATAACAAACCAGGTGGTGCGGCTAATGATTTTGATAACATGCGTGTTGTTTGGTCTAGTAATGCAGGTCCATTTGTAGTAACTTCTCAGAATACTGATCAACTTGTTTGGTCGCCAGGTGATACTGAAACAATTACTTGGGATGTTGCAGGAACAGATTCTAACGGAATTAATGCTGCAACAGTTAATATTCTTTTATCAACATCTTTAACACCTGATGCTAACTTTACTACTGTATTAGCTTCAAATGTACCAAATAACGGTTCTTACCAAGTTGTTGTACCTTCAGTTAATTCTGCTTACTCTAGAATTATGGTTGAAGCTTCAAATGGTACGTTCTTTAACATTAACGATAACTATTTCGCTATTGGTAACTATGTTTATGTTCCAGGTGGCGAGTCATGTCAAGACTATGCATTTAATGCAGGTATTCAACTTGAAGAAAATGCAACATCATTTAATGGTTATACATTAGATATTGATGATTCTGCAACAATTTCTTCTATTACAGTTAGTGTAGATGCAACTACAAATAATACAGATCAAATATATACAGCTATTAGAGGTCCTTGGGAAACTGATGGATTTCATCGTTTAGCTTATGGTCCATGTGCTGGTTCTTCAGGTTATGTGTTTACTTTTGATGATGACGGTACTGCTGTTGATTGTGGAAACACAAACGGTAATGACAATGTTACACCAGTAGACCCATTAAGTTTTGCTGCTGGTGAAAACTCACAAGGTGGATGGATTTTCTATATTGGTGATGTTGTTGTTGATGGTAACTTAGCAACTTGGAATAGTACAACTATTACTGTATGTACTGCAGGTGGCTTTGTACCACAATTAAGTGTTCCTGAATTTGGTTTAGAATCTACTTTTAGCGTTTATCCAAACCCTAACAACGGTGAATTTTCAGTTAAGTTTACTCCTGATTCTAATGAACCTATCTCAGTTGAGGTATTTGATATTAGAGGAAGAAAAGTATATAACAATGCTTACACAAACACAGGCGACTTTAATGAATCTATTTCATTAAACAACGCTGAGTCTGGTATGTATATTTTAACAGTTTCTCAAGGAGCTAAGAAAGTTTCTAAGAAAGTAATTGTTAACTAATAATATTAGTTTTTATATCAAAAAGGCTCCTTTTAAGGGGCCTTTTTTTGTTATATTAGGTTTCATTAAAAGCAAATGAATTTATCATATTGGGAAATAAAATCTTGGTTAAGTAATATAGACTACACTATTGTTGGTAGTGGTATAGTTGGATTAAACTGTGCCTTACAATTAAAACAACAGTTCCCTAAGGCTTCTATATTAATTTTAGAGCGCGGTAGGTTACCGCAAGGCGCTAGTACTAAAAATGCAGGATTTGCATGTTTTGGGAGTATGAGTGAAATTTTAGATGACTTACAGTCTCATACAGAGGAAGAGGTCTTACAGCTTATTCATAAACGGATTGATGGTTTAAATTTATTAAGACAAAACCTCTCTGACCAATCCATAGATTATCAGCAATTAGGGGGCTATGAGCTTTTTAATAAGCACGATACTCAACTCTATGAAAGCTGCTTAAGTCAACAAGAAACTATTAATGAGTTCCTTTGGCCCAATTTTATAGCCCCAATATTTCAAGTTAAATCTGCTCCTTTTGGATTTGAGAATATCCAAAAACAAGTGTTTTTTAATCCTTTTGAAGCGCAATTAGATACGGGTAAAATGATGGAGGCATTATTGTTTAAAGCTCATCAAGCAGGTATTAAAATTTTAAATAACGTAGAAGTTCATGGATATTCTGAACTTCATACGGGTGTCTCACTGCAAACGTCTGTTTGCTCGTTTAAAACAAACAAATTATTTATTGCTACTAATGGATTTTCTTCACAATTAATTGATGAGCCTGTTAAACCTGCTCGTGCACAAGTATTAATTACCAAACCTATTGAAAATCTAAAAATAGCAGGTACTTTCCATATTGATAGAGGTTATTCTTATTTTCGGAATATCCATAATAGAATATTATTAGGAGGTGGTAGAAATATTGATTTTAAAGGAGAGCAAACTACCGATGTGGCGTACACGAAATCCATTCAAAATCATTTAGAAAACTTATTAGAAAAGACCATCTTGCCTCACACAAATTTTGAGATTGAAAGCCGTTGGACAGGAATAATGGGTGTGGGATCACAAAAAAAAGCTATTGTTAAACAACTTTCTAATAATGTGTTTTGTGGTGTTCGCCTTGGCGGAATGGGTGTGGCAATAGGAAGTATTATTGGTAAAGAACTCGCTCAATTACTAGATTAGTATGTTTAATAAGCTCTTTAAATTTATTTTTAAAACCATTCTTTGGTTTGTTTTTATTTCAATTCTCTGGGTCTTTTCCTATAAATGGTTGCCAGTTCCTGTAACCTCACTAATGCTAATCAGGAGTGCCGAAAATACCGAAAACAAATTATCTTTTACATGGAAACACGATTGGGTGGCGTTAAAAGATATTAGCAAAAATTTACAATTAGCTGTAATTTGTAGTGAAGATCAGAATTTTTTAAAGCATCATGGTTTTGATTTTAAAGCTATAGAAAAAGCATTTGAGAGTAATAAAACTGGTAAGCGTATTAAAGGAGGTAGTACCATTAGCCAGCAAACAGCTAAAAATGTGTTTTTATGGCCGCAACGCAGTTGGTTTCGAAAAGGTTTGGAGGTGTATTTTACATTTCTAATAGAAATATTATGGACTAAAGAGCGGATCATGGAAGTGTATTTAAATAGTATTGAAATGGGACCCGGTATATACGGCGCTGAATCCGCATCTAAATATTGGTTTAAAAAGTCTGCAGCAGATTTAACCCCTAGCCAAGCTGCTGCTATAGCTGCTATTTTGCCAAACCCTTTAAATTATAAAGCTACGCCAGCAACGGCTTATATTGCAAGACGAAAACAATGGATTGTTAAACAAATGCGTTATTTTGGAGTTTTAAATTATAAGTCTTCTAGTGAACATGAAAAATAGAAAGATTAAGGACGCTTTGAAAGCTATGTGTACGCAAGCTTTAGATTTAAGGTTATCGACTGTTAGAAGTCAGGTTTTAGAGATACAGCAAGCTTTAACATCTGAAACTAAAAGTAGCGCTGGAGATAAGCATGAAACAGGTCGCGCTATGATGCAATTAGAACGTGAGAAATTAGGTAAGCAACTTTCTGAAATTGAGAAACAACAAGAGGTTTTATCAAAAGTTCCTCTAAAAATTAATCCAGAATTAATAGGTTTGGGAACTATCGTGATTACTAATAGTGCTAATTATTTTATAGCCGTAAGTGTGGGTGAGTTAACTTTTGAAAATGTTGCCTATTATGCTATTTCACCTCAAACTCCTATAGGGAAGCTATTATTAGGTAAAAGTGCAAATGAGACGTTTAGTTTTAATGGTCGTACTTTTGAAATTCAAACAATTACTTAGAAACTTCTAAAAAAACAATATCATTTGCTTGTAGCTCTTTATCGTGTTCAAATAGAATAGTTTCGGAATTATAATTAGCTTCTATTAGGTAATAATGTCCTTTAAAATAGCTTTTTATGACACTTACTTTTAAGTCCGATTTTTCAACTAATTTTAATTGATGTGCATATACAAACTCATTGTTTATTGTGTTGAATTCATTAAAAAATGCAGCTATAAGTTTACTGTTTGGGTTTTTATAAAGGGCATTTGGTGTTCCTTGATCTGCAATAGTCTGATTGTTTAAAACAATAATATTATTAGCAAAACCTAAAACATCCTCTTTATCATGAGTAGCTACAACACAAGCAATGTTTTTAGCTTTTAAGTAATTAAAAACACGTCGTCTTAATGCTTGCTTTTGGTGGTTATCTATATGGCTAAAAGGTTCGTCTAATAAAATTATTTCAGGTGTTTGGGCTAAGGCTCTAGCTAGTGCAACACGTTGTTTTTGACCACCACTCAATAGTTTAACTTTTATATCAGCATAAGATGTCAGTTCAACAACTTCCAAAAGTTCTGAAATACGTGCTTTTTTTTCTTTGGGATAAAAATTAGATAAATGTTTCCCTATATTTTCAGCAACTGTTATGAATGGCATAAGATCAAATTCTTGTGACACGTATTTCATAAAGTCGTAACCAATAACTAGGTTGTATTTGGGGCCTAGTATTTCTTGATTATCCCAGAAAATTTGCCCATTATCTAAATCGTATTCGCCATATAAAAGTTTTAATAAGGTGCTTTTTCCTGAACCGCTTTCGCCTATTATTGCTGTGTGTTCTCCGGGTTTTACACAAAAATTTATAGCCTGTAATGTTGGAGGTTCTGAATAGGCAAAATGAAGATTTTCTACTTTTAGCATACTACAAAAATACTGTAAAAAAAATTCGCCATCTAATTGAATAGAGGCGAATTTAATGCTTTTAAAAGCTGTTTATTCTTTTATAAATTTTTGATTTACAATGCGGCCTTCTGTTTCAAGTCTAAGAATGTAAAAACCACTTGGTAAGTCAGACACGTCTATAGCGTTTGAGATTAATCGAGTATTTAATAGTTTTTTTCCATTTATATCAAAAACAGTAGCTATTCGTCCATTTAAATTGGTAGGCGATGCTATATTTAATGTGTTTTTAGCTGGGTTTGGATATATACTGAAGTTCGTTACACTCGTGTCGTCAACTGCTAAATATTCCCCTTCCGTAATGCATAGTTTCTGATTTATACTAGGGTTAGGAATATTGTCTATAATACCCGATGGCCAATAAATAATTATATTATCTATTTGTGTTTCTTCACCTAATCCAAAGTGTGTATTTAAACTACTCATATATCGGAAGCCTTCACCACTTCTAACATCACGAATTTGTACACCAGAAGGTGTGTGTATTTCTATACGAGCACCTATTCCGTCAATGTTGCTATAGCCTTCGGAGCCTGTTGTGCAGATGCTTAACCAATTATTGGAATTCCCATCATTCATGTAAATCACTCCATCGCTAAATGCGTCTATAAATCCATCGTTATTTAAATCTCCAAAAGCACCATTATTGCTAGCTAAGACGTTTTCAACAACATTAAAAGTTAAATCGCCGTTTCCAAATAAAACATGACCATTGGATATGATATCTAGATTTCCATCGTTATCCAAATCGTAAGCTGCATTTTCAATTCCTGTATAGGTTAAATTATTTACCCCTGATGTGCTACTTATGTCAACAAACGAAACGGTTGTATCTCCGTTAATATCCAGTGTTAAATCATTACGCATCATTTTATGGGAGCCTGAACTTGCGCCTACAAATACATCCATATCGCCATCATTATCATAGTCTCCCCAAGCAGAAGACCACGTTTGCATTGGGTCTGCTAAATTTAATGATGCAGCAATTTCATTGTAATCACCATTGCCATTATTTCTATGCATTTGGTTTGTGCGTCTTGCTTCTTCACCACCACATTTAGCAATAAACATATCAATGTTTCTATCGTTATCATAGTCAATCCAAACAGAGCCATAATTACCACCAGAACTATACAATCCTAATCCAGAAGGAACGCCAGTACTACTATTTCCTTGATGAAATGTTAGGTTTCCTAGTCCGTCATTTATATAGTATACATTTGGAGCGGTATCATGGCACATAAAAGCATCAAGATGTCCATCATTGTTAATATCAACAAAATTAGAGCGCTGTGAAAATACATCTTCGCCAGTTGATACTTCAGTATAGGTACGGTCCTCGTTAGACCTCATAAAGGTAACGCCATTTACACTGCCGTAAATCAAATCGGTAATACCATCGGCATTATAATCGGCAGCAGCTAAACTCCACGTAGGCATATTATCTGCGTATGAAGTGCTAATATTTCGTTCTACAAAACCTCCGGAGCTTTGTTGTTCTAAAACATGAATATTAGTGTTTGAAATTGAAACAATGTCGTCTAAGTTGTCACCATCCATATCAATAACAGCCCTGTTAGTACCAGTTGTAGTTATATTTTGAGGGGTAAAAGCAATTGGCGGTGGTGGCGGTGGATCATTTTCTATTATTTGAAAATCGAAACCACTAGAATCCCAACGGTTGTCAAATACAATATAGTATGTTTCTCCTGCTGTTACATTTACGGATGCTAAGGATAAATATAAGGTACCACTATCATCGTCTCCGGCTTCACAAACTAAAGCATCACAGGTGCCGCTATAGATGTTTACACGTGTGTCTACTCCATCGTTTTGAATTAAATCTGTTGTAACCGTTAGCTCTATATCTGAGGAGGGCGTGTATCTAAACCACTCTCCAGAACTAGCTATTGTTGTATTGAATCCACAAACAGGATTTGGGGCTTGGCTACCATCTACGTTTGCTACTTGATAAATACCTTCTTGAGAGATAGGTGTTGCTGAATCAGCTTCTGAACAGGTGTTAGAGCTTGTTTGAGCATACGAAATAGCATATGAAAAACAGATAAGTAAAAATAATTTTGTTTTCATACTCTTAGTTTTTTGATTGTTAGTTGGTTATTGGAGGTTACTAATATAGTTAAAATTATTAAATAATTGATTTACAGTTATTTGTGGTTATTCGCAACGGTCAGTTAAGCTATTTATCCATTGGTATATTAATGATACGCCTTCAACATGTTGTAGCGTGCGGCCTAAAATTGGCATACGGTATTGTTCCTCTATAGAGCTTATTCTAAAAAATGCGACGGATGCTTCTGGGTTACTTGGGTATATAATTAAAGGGTAATCGTTGCCAACATTGGTGTCTGGAGAGACACAAATTCCTAAATTTTCAGATATTGCTGTTTCGTGAAAAGCAAAACGCATGGGTCTATATTCACAGTAACTTTCTTCGGAATGGCAATGAGCACAATTAATATCTAAATAGGAACGGGCACGAAGCTCTAATGTTTCAGTTTCATTCTCCCAGTTTACAGTCGTTTCAATATTTTGTGGGTAATTTGAATCTAGATAGCCCATTTCTACCCATTTTTCTAATTGATTTTTTTCTCCTTCTGGGTAATTATAGAGCTTATTAATATTTTGAGGTTTAGGTCCTATGGGAACAGGTGTTCCGAACTTGTTGTGACAGGTAAAACAATCTGCTCTTGGAGGAACGCGGTAGTTTACATTTTTCGCGGTTCCAGCCTCGTTCCAATCTATATTTACAAAACTCCCTTGACTTGTATAGGCTGCTTCTGTTTGATTGTCATTCCAGATGTAGTTAGCAAACTCCCATCCTGTTTCAGTAAGATACATTAAACGTGTTTCTATAATTTGCGTTTGATTGCCGGGGAGTACATGCTCATAATAGAAATTTTTAATTAAAAAGGTTCCTACGGGAAAGTTAAAAGGTGTGTAGTCTGAATTATAGGTTGCTTTACTTCCATTAGGCATCCAAATAAATCGTTTTTTATGGGCGTAATCACTAAATAGCGTTGAATTTAAATCGTAAGGTATTACGCCGGAAACTGGAGTAAGATTTTTTAAATCACCATCAAAAAAATTATAATCTGATAGGTTTGGATAGGGAAGTGCTTCAGGATTGTATACTACTGTAGAGACAGGTAGGACTGTAACAGTTACAGTTTCTGTTTTACACATGCCATTGGTAGCGCATATACTATATGTAAACGTGTCGGTTCCAATATACGTTCCATTAGGGGTGTAGGTTATTGTATCGTCGGAAGGATTATTAGGTGTTGCATTATCTAATATGCTTATCTGTGCATAATTAGAATTGCTAACGGATAAGGTTCCTGATTTAGGGATATTAGTATCGTTAGCAAGTATGTTTATTTCAATAAAACTGTCCTGATAAACTTGCGTATTATCAGGCTCAGTTTTAATTGTTAATGCTATATAGCTAGCAGCATCGTCCGATGAGCAGCTAAAAATGTATAATATTGATAAGAATAAACAGAGGTATTTTTGTTTCATAATCGCCAATAATGGTCGATTACTAAATTATAAAAATAATTACCAATTCTTCATTTGTTAATCAATAAATTATAAATTTTGTTATAATAAATTTAAACTAAATTATTATTCACTAAATATTCTGCAATTTGAACGGTGTTTGTTGCAGCTCCTTTTCTTAAATTGTCTGCTACAATCCACATGTTTATCGTGTTTTCTTGAGATTCATCTCTTCTAATACGTCCCACAAAAACAGCGTCTTTATTGTGTGCATAGATTGGCATTGGGTACATATTGACATCTGTATTGTCTTGTAGGGTTACGCCATCGGTGTCTTTTAATATTTGACGGACATCCGTTAAGTTATAATCGTTTTCAAACTGAATATTAACCGACTCACTATGACCACCAGATGTTGGGATACGAACAGCAGTAGCTGTTACGGCAATTGAGGGATCGTTAAGTATTTTTTGTGTTTCCCTAACTAGTTTCATTTCCTCTTTTGTGTATCCATTTTCTTCAAATACATCACAGTGCGGTAAAGCATTTTGGTGAATAGGGTAAGGGTAAGCCATTTCACCTTTTATACCAGCTAATTCATTTTCAAGTTGTCTTACAGCTTTTATTCCAGTACCCGAAATAGATTGGTATGTGGAAACAACAATACGCTTAATACCATACTTCTTATAAAGTGGAGCTAAAACCATTACCATTTGTATGGTTGAGCAGTTTGGGTTTGCTATAATTTTATCTGCTTTTGTTAGTGTGTGTGCGTTAATTTCTGGGACAATTAATTTTTTGTCAGCATCCATTCGCCAAGCAGAAGAGTTGTCAATAACGGTCGTACCTACCGCTGCAAATTTTGGTGCCCATTCTGTTGATGTTTCACCACCAGCAGAAAATAAAGCTATCTCAGGTTTTAAAGAAACGGCTGTTTCTAGGTTAACTACAGTATAGTTTTTTCCCTTAAATGAAACTTGTTTACCTACCGATTTTTCGGAGGCTACAGGTATTAATTCCGTTACAGGAAATTGACGTTCTTCTAAAACTTTTAACATGACTTCGCCAACCATTCCGGTGGCGCCTACTAGTGCTACTTTCATTATTACTTATTTTGACTGCAAAACTAACTAATTATTCAGTTTCTTGTTTTAAATAAATAAAAAAAAACCACTTCTGTTACAAAGTGGTTTAGGGTTAAATTTAGCGTGTAGCGGTTACTTATCTGCTTATTGTTTTTTTAGTAAATCACGAATTTCTTGAAGTAAATCGTTATCAGAAGGACCACTAGGCGCAACTGGTACTGGTTCTTCTTTTTTCTTCATGCTCGTGATACCTTTGATTACCATAAACATAACGAAAGCAACAATAATAAAGTCTATTACATTAGTTAGAAATTCACCATATAGTACGGCTACTTCTCCAACTCGTTCTCCTGCATCATTTAAGGTTCCTTCGTTTACCACGTATTTTAAGTCTTTAAAGTCTGTGTTGAAAATAAGTCCAATTAATGGCGATACAATACCTCCTGTAAATGAAGATACAACTTTGTTAAAAGCAGCACCCATTACAAAAGCAACGGCAATGTCTACTAAATTGCCTTTCATGGCAAAATCTTTGAATTCTTTAAGCATAATTATTAGAGTTTGTTATTGATTAATAGGTTTAAATTTAGATAAAAAGTTATTTTAATACTAATTAATTTTTAAAGTTATTTGATTATCACACGTTTTATACGTTGTGAAATGGAGGTTAAAATTTCATAGGATATACTATTAATACTTTCTGCAAATTGGTTTGCCGTAGTTTCTTTTCCAAAAACAACTACAGGATCTCCTTCTTTACAAGCAATATCTGTAATATCCACCATAATCATATCCATACAAACATTCCCTACAATAGGAGCTTGCTTATCTTGAATGGTTATGAATCCATTACTATTACCATACTGTCGTCCTATACCATCGGCATGACCTATTGGTATTGTAGCAATTCTTGTTTGTTTATCAGCTATGTAGCCCCGGTTGTAACCAACACTCTCGCCTTTTTCTATAGTATGAATTTGTGAAATAATAGAGCGTAAGGTAGCAATTGGTGTAAAATGTTTGTCTTCAATATCTGAGTTTCCAAAGCCATAAAGTCCAATGCCAGTGCGAACCATATCAAAATGAGCTTCTGG
Organism: Algorimicrobium bowmanii; assembly: GCF_054031195.1. The sequence continues at coordinate 235,022 of NZ_CM132929.1, read as the reverse complement.
ATAGTTTAATATACCAGATGTATTGCATATATGGCGCATAGGTTGGTAACCAATAGCGGTTTCAAAAGTATTAGATAGGTTTGTGAAACGCGATATTTGTTGATGTGTAAAATCGGATTCATTCAAATCTTCACTAGCAGCTAAATGAGAAAAAACAGATTTTACTTGAATGCTTTTAGTATTTGTTAATTTATTAGCGATATCGGTAATATCCGTAGTTTCAAATCCCAATCGGTTAAGTCCCGTATTAAACTTTACATGAACCGGATAATTTGTTTGGTTTTCTGTTTCGGCAACTTGAATAAATTTATTTAAAACATAGTGACTATATAAGCTGGGTTCTAAACAGCGTTCAATAAGTGTTTTAAAATTTACCGATTGTGGGTGTAAAACTAAAATAGGTTTTTTAACACCTGCATCGCGTAAAGCAACACCTTCGTTGGTGTAAGCTACGGCAAAATAATCGATATCTAAAGCTTCTAAATATTGCGCAATTTCAGATGCATGACTACCATAAGCATAAGCTTTTACAACAGCTAGAATCTTGGTTTTTGGTGTAACACGCGTTTTTAGGTATTGGAAGTTATTCTTTAGGGCATTTAAGTCTATTTCAAGAACGGTTTCATGCACTTTTTCCATTGCTATCTTCCTTATTATTTGAAATTTCTTCAGATTCAGATACTTGAATATTTCGAACCTTATCGCGTTGCATAGATTTGTAGTAAGCGGCACGACTTAATGGTTCGTATTCCTCAACTTCTCCTAGTAAAACTAAGTCGTCACTTTTAGATTTCCGATAGCTATATTGAGCTAAATTTCCTGTTTTAGTACAAATAGCATGAACCTTAGTAACATACTCGGCAGTAGCCATTAAATTAGGCATAGGACCAAAGGGGTTTCCTTTAAAATCCATATCCAATCCTGCTACAATAACACGGATGCCTTTATTGGCTAAATCGTTACAAACACGTACAATTTCATCATCAAAAAACTGTGCTTCATCAATACCTACAACATCGCAGTTGTCTGCTAAAATAGGTATGTTTGCTGCTGCAGGAACCGGTGTAGAGCGAATTTCATTTGAGTCGTGAGATACAACCATATCTTCATCATACCTAATATCTACAGTAGGTTTAAAGATTTCTACTTTTTGTTTTGCAAATTGAGCACGCTTTAACCTGCGAATAAGTTCTTCTGTTTTACCAGAGAACATTGATCCACAAATAACTTCTATCCAGCCAAATTGTTCTTTATGATTTACTGTATTTTCGAGAAACATTTTGTAATTTTAACACTAAAACAAACGGCATGTTCGTTTTATATAAAGGTGGTGTAAATTTATTAAAAATCAAAAGCATAAAAAGGTTTAAAGGTAAAAAGTTATGAAGAAGAAGTTAGAATCTGAATTAATGAGTATTGCACATAGGATACTTAAGTTAAATGGTAAAGACGATTTAAATAAAATGCATCAGGAGGTTGCTGCACTTTATGAGAAATTGACAGTTTTAAAGTTTGCTAAGGAAAATTTTGAAAACGACATTCCAACAATAGGTAACGATTCTTCATTCTTTGATATGCTAGATGTGGCTTTTAATAACCGTGTAAGTGATAACATTGAATTTGAAGATAAAACCTATATTAATCTTGATGATTCTGAACACGAAGAGATTATGGAACCTGCTATTGAAAAAATAAAAGATATGGTGGCGCATATGCCACATGAAGATGATAGCTTTGAGGTTGATAGCATTGATGCGCTATTTGAAATACCAACACCAAAACCTCAGGTTCATAAAACAGATTTAAATGCTATTACAGCAGGTTTTGATACAGAACCTATTTTTGATCCCGTTAAAAAAGAAGATTCTGAAACTAAAAAATCTCTAAATGATAAATTGAAAAAAGGCGTTGTTATTGGACTAAATGATAAAATAGCCTTTATAAAACATCTTTTTGATGGCGAGGCAGATGATTACAACCGTGTACTATCACAATTAAACACACTAAACTCCTTAGAAGAGGTTCGTAATTTGATACTTAATATTGTTAAGCCTGACTATAATAATTGGGAAGGGAAATCAGATTATGAAGAACGCTTTATGAATCTTGTTGAAAGTAAATTCGATTAATTTTCAAGCACACCATGAATATGGCTTTTAATCTATTATTTGTAGACTCAAATGCCCTAAAGATTGTAAATTTGATTAGAAATTAAAGCCGTTTATGAAACTTTATATAGTACCAACACCTATTGGTAACCTCCAAGATATGACTTTCAGAGCTATTGATGTTTTAAAATCAGTAGATTTGATTTTAGCCGAAGACACACGTACATCTGGAAAGTTACTTAAGCATTTTGAAATAACCACACCTTCGCAATCTCACCACATGCATAATGAGCATAAAACAGTTGAAGGTTTAATTAATAAATTAAAAAGTGGGGTAACCATGGCTATAATTAGTGATGCTGGTACTCCTGCTATTTCCGACCCAGGATTTCTGTTAACAAGGGCCTGCGTTGAAAATAATATTGAAGTCGACTGTTTGCCAGGAGCTACAGCTTTTGTACCTGCTTTAGTAAATAGTGGATTACCAAACGATAAGTTTGTTTTTGAAGGGTTCTTGCCGGTTAAAAAAGGACGTCAAACACGTTTGTTGCTCCTAGCTGAAGAAACACGAACCATAATTTTTTACGAAAGTCCACACAAACTTATAAAAACACTTACCCATTTTTGTGAATATTTTGGGGAAGATAGACCTGTTTCTGTATCCCGAGAATTAACAAAATTATACGAGGAAACCGTTCGAGGAACAGCTAAAGAGGTGCTGGCGCATTATACTAATAAGCCACCAAAAGGTGAAATAGTTATAGTCGTAGGAGGTAATAAGTAAGTGTCGGAATTATTTTATTAAAGCTTCCGTTTTAAATTATATAAATGCGTTTACAACCAGTTATACTAACATATTATGATTAGAAAAACCCTTTTTATTTCGATGTTTAGCCTTGTGATGTCGGTTTTTTCTCAAACACAACCCGATAAAAATTTAGAATCGAATTCCGAAAAGCTAATTATAAACGGCTTTACAGGAGATTTGGCCTATGAAACCACAGCTTTTGTTGAAAAATATTGGCGTGTTGTTGGAAATACAGGTTTTAACGAAAGTATCTTTTTTATTGCTAAAAAATTAGAAGCGGCAGGGTATGTGTTAGAGGAAAAAGCAAAGCCAGAAACCCGACTTACTTACCGTATTGAAAAGCGAGAGCTTAAAAACCCTACTTGGGAAATTGTAGATGCTGAGGTTCGCATTAATGGAGAAAGCAAGCCGCTATTAGCTCAAGAAACCAATAGGAATATGGTGGCATTAAACTCTTATAGCACACCAAAGGAAGGTGTAACTGCTGAGGTGGTGTGCGTTAAAGATATTCGTAAATTAAAAAACATGAATGTTAAGGGTAAAATTGTTTTTGCCGAAACAAACCCTGCACGTATATTTAGTATGGCTGTTCGTCAAGGTGCTAAAGGGATTGTTACATATGATAATCCATCGTATTTACAACCTGAAAAAAATACAACATCCATTCAATTTCGATCTATTCCATTTAGTTTGAAGACAAAGTCATGGGCTGTTGCCTTATCTTATGAAGCAAAGCAACGATTAATAAGCGCTCTAGAAAATGGAAAAGTGATATTAAACGTTAACATAGCAACTAAAATTTACGAGTCCGAAGAGCTCACTATTGTTGCAGATATTAAAGGTAGTAAATTACCAAAAGAACGCTTGGTTTTTAGTGCTCATGTACAAGAGCCTGGTGCTAACGATAATGCTACGGGTGTTGGTGTTGCTCTAGAAATGGCTAGCCTTTCGGCCAAGTTGTTACAAGATAAAGTTTGGAATCCAACACGTACGTTAACCTTTTTATGGGGTGATGAAATTGTGTCAACAGGGCGTTATGTTCAGGAAGATAAAACACGTGCTCAAGATATTAAATGGGGTATAAGTTTAGATATGGTTGGCGAAAATACAGCCGTTACCGGTGGCTCTTTTTTAATTGAGAAAATGCCCGATCCTAGTGCTATTTGGACACGTGGAAATGATAAACACTCCGAATGGGGCGGGAGTAAAATGAGTTTAGATCAAATGAAACCACATTATTTAAATGATTTTGTAATTCGTCAATTTCAAGCCCAAGGAAAGCGTGCTAATTGGGAAGTAAACACCAATCCGTTTGAAGGAGGAAGTGATCATGTGCCCTTTTTACGAGGTGATATTCCAAGTGTATTGTTTTGGCATTTTACAGATCAATTTTATCATACAGATAATGATCGACTTGATAAAGTATCTCAAGAAACCTTAAAAAATGTAGGAACCGCTTCTTTGCTGTCTGCTTATGTTCTGATTAATGCGAATGAAACTACCGCTATAAATATGGTTTCTACAATAGAAGACGCTGCTATTGAAAGGTTAACAGAAGAATTAAAACAAGGAAAAAAAGCCATTGAAAAAGGAGGTAAAAGGAGTGAACAAGTTAACATTATTAAAGCTTGGGAGGATTGGTATGTGAAAGCTATAGCTTCTACGAATGATATGGCTCCCCAGGCTAAATATTTACAAGAAGCTATTGTAAAAGCACAGGCTTCGGTTTCCTCAGCTGCAGAAAAAGCTATTTCAAATTTATAAAATAAAAGCCTACTAGCAATAGTAGGCTTTTATTTATTCTTCAAAACTAAGGTTTATTTATACGTGTTTTCCAACTTCAAAACCGTGTTTTCCTAAAAATTGATTTCCGCTTTCTATGGCGTCATCTTCCAGTGTAGTTCCCATAGAATCGTTCCATCTGTTTAAGTAGCCAAAAAGTGAAATAACTCCCAGCATTTCCACAATTTCACCGTCGTTCCAATGTTCGTGTAATCTATTTTTAATCGTCTCATCAACCGCATTTGGCACCTGGCTAGCGGCTAAACTAAAGTCAAGCGCTGCACGTTCAGCTTCCGAAAAAGCAGGATGCGTTCGGTACTCCCAAATATTATCAAGTTGTTCTTGCTCGGCACCATAACGTTCGGCAGCACGAATAGCATGCGCCTGGCAGTAACGGCAACCTGTAGAATTACTAGAAACCCAAGCAATCATGCGTTTTAAAGCAGATGTTACACGGCCTTCATTGGCCATAACCGCTTTATTGAGGTTTATAAATGCTTTGGAAATAGCAGGTCTTCGCTGCATGGTTAAAACTGAATTTGGGCAAAACCCAAGCGTTTCATTAAAAAATTCAGCCAATTCTTTCGTTTCTAAATCGTGGTCTGCGGATAATGGTGTTACAAGTGGCATAGTCTGTTTTTTTATTGGTATTTTTGATAAAGTAAGCGTTATCACATGGTGGTAGTAAACAACAGGCTTACAATTCGTATTTTAATTATTCATACAAGAAACAAAAAAAACAGTACACATGGCAAATACAAATAAAGTAAGCACACATTGGAAAGGCAATTTGCAATTTGAATCCGATAACCCAAATGGAAAAACCGTATTAATGGATACTAGTCCCGAACATGGCGGACATAGCTCCGGATTATCACCAAAAGCCATGATGCTTTCGGCATTAGCAGGCTGCTCCGGATTAGATGTGGTATCTGTTTTAGATAAAATGAAAGTTCAGGTATCCGATTTCCGTATGGATACGTATGGCGAATTAACCGATGAGCATCCTAAATATTACCATTCGGTTTCGGTGGAATATCATTTTTATGGCGACCATTTAGACGAAAATAAAATTAAAAAAGCGGTGGATTTATCGGTTGAAAAATACTGTGGCGTTATGGAAATGTTTCGCAAGTTCGCAACCGTAAAAACGAGCATTCATTATCACGGTTCTAATTGAGAATTTACTTATTTATGTGTAATAATTTTGTTAATTACTTATAGATATGTATGTTAATTATTTGTAAATAAAATCTAAATTTATTATGAAACACGCTTACACGCTTACACGCTTACACGCTTAGCATTTTGATGTTGGTTTTTACAACATCGTGCTCTAGTGAAGAAGAAGCTTCTGACTATGTGAAGGTATCTAAAACTTCAAATCAGTTAGTTAATAAGGAAAGATCCATTGAAATGGAAAACTTTCGAGAAGCTATGATTATTTGGATGAAAGCAAAACATAATCCAAATGCTTCAAACAGTACTGATAAACAAAGTAATAGTCTTTTAGAAGATGCTAAATCGTTGTTGGAATTTAATGGAATACCATTTGAAACATTAGAAGGAAGGCAAGCTTTAAATGATAGTGAAATCATTTCTAAAGCCATGCGTCTTTATGCTCAAAAAACAAGTATAACTTTAAACCAACAACCATGAAAAAGCTATTTTTATTACCTATCCTATTTTTGTTTTTTAATGCCTTGTTGGCTCAAAAAACAGTATATGTCTATAATTTTTCGAGTCACCCTATAGAAATGGGGGCATTTGCAACATTGCCAAATAATGCCATAGAAGCAGGAAATCCTGAAAATCCTGGATGCCAGCTACAGTATCCAAGTCTTTATGCAAGCCCAAATATTATACTGCCAGCTGGTGCCACCTATGTTCTTGAAAACAACAATAGTAATACGCGTTTTCCTTTTTATTCACCTAATTCTGTTCCTGAAATTACCCAATGGTCGGTAAATACTAGTTCTACCAATACAATAAACCTTAATAGTAATAATTCTTGGTTAGCTTACGGTAACGGGCAACAATTTCACTATTTAAAGTTTGAGTTTGAAAACCCTAGTGATTCAGGTGGTGGCAATATAGGAACGACAGACTACTGCAATACAGGTTTTGTTGAAGGTCTTATAGAAAGCACCAATGGGTCTATGACGGCATATTATAACGTGAATTTAAGCGGTACTATAACCGAGCATGTAATAATGATTTTAGATAATTGATAATGAAACAACTCATCACATGTTTACTTTTATTTGGTATGTTCTATACAGGTGTATGCCAAACATTCCCTTATGAGCGCGAATGGGGAACTTACACAGAAACCACAGGGTTTGCACGTGCTCATGCCATGGATAGTGAAGGTAATATTTATGCAGTAGGCTTAGTAGACGAAACGGAAGTTTTAATTACAACCACAACTTCTCATCAGTCCAACTACGGAGGCGGCCAGGCAGATGGCTTTATTACAAAGTATAGTAACGAGGGTGTTTTTTTGTGGGCAACCTATTTAGGCGGTGAAGATTTTGATGTTATAGAGGGTATTGCCATAGACAACAATGACCATGTTGTAGTAGTAGGTTATACCTATTCTGCTACAGGCATAGCAACCCCAGGTGCCTTTCAAGAGCAGCCTACCGATCGGGGTGGTGGTGCTTTTATAGCCAAGTTTACCCCTGAAGGCAATCAGCTTTGGGGCACGCATTTTTATAACAGTAGCACCCGTCTTGATGACGAAGCACCTTATAATTTTGGTGTGGATTTTTTTAATCCACAATATATTAGAGCTGGTGTTATTGTAAATAACACCAATGAAATTTTTATTTATTTCTCAGATTATAATGGTTATCAACCAAGTGATAATATTACAACTCTAGGAGCTTTTCAAGCAGAACAACTAGGTAGTTCAAGTTTTTTAGGCCAGTTTTCACAGGCAGGGAATAGAGTGTGGACATCCTATTACGGCATTAACGGTTCTGATATTACTGGAATTGCTGTAGATGACTCGGGGCTGTATGTGGCAGGCACTAAAGAAGATTTACCTACTTCGCCTTATGTGCCCAATACCTATTTTGATACCTTTGGGGAGTACGAGTTTTCTTTTTCCAATATCTATGACGCTTTTGTATCCCGCTTATCATTAGATGGGAGTACCCGACTGTGGAGTCGGTATCTGGGAACCTCTGGAGTGGAATTTCTAGGCATGTCGCCTTTGGTTTTAGATGAAACGGGGCTGTATATTGCTGGACAAACTGGAGGAAATACCGGTGGTGACACATCAGGTATGGCTACAGCAGGAGCTTATAAGGAAACAAATGGCTGTGGCAATGGATTTCTAGCCAAATTAAACCGCTCTGGCGAGATTGACTGGCTTACTTATACACTAGATTGGGTAGCAGAAGCCTATGAAGGTACCACGATTGGTTGTGGTAGTGGTGTTCATAGAATAAAATCGGTATTCTCGGCAAAAGATGGCGTATATTTTACTGGGAAAACAAGTATGTATGTAGATATTGCTACCGATGGCGCTTTTATGGAAACGCTTTACGGAAATACTTTGTATGGGCAATATGATGCTTTTATCATGAAATTCTCTTCAGATGGCGAACGTGAGTGGGGAACTTATTTGGGAGGAGAAAACGACGAATCGATTCCTTGGGTTTTTCCTTTTGAGGATGCTCTTTACGTCACAGGAAGAACGTCTAGTTCTGAAAACATTGATACTTTAGAAAGCACATATTTAGAAGGTTATCAAGGATACATTAATAAATTTGTACCTAATAGTTTAAGTGTTGAAGCGGAAACAGTAACGCCCTTTTCAATGTATCCAAACCCGGCAAATACCATTTTGCATATTAGTGTTACTAGCAATAAGCAAGCCTATCCAATGGCGTTTAAAATGTACAATATGTTGGGTCAAGAAGTACTTAATACAACACTTAAGCCTTTTGAAACCAATTTAAAAGTGGATGTTTCTGGACTCTCTTCGGGTGTGTATGTGGTTTCTTTATTTAATAAAAATCAATCATATACGGATAAAATAGTTATTGAGTAAGGTTGTTTTTTAAACCTCATGCCCTATTATTTTATAAAACCTAAAGATATAAACGAAAATTTATACCTTTAGGTTTTATATTTAAAATGTATGCGCTGGATTATTAAACCAAAACCGGAATCTAAAAAAGTAATCGCATTACAAAAAGCTTTAAATGTGGAGCCTATTGTGGCAAGCTTACTTTTACAACGCGGTATTGAAACCTATGATGCTGCTAAAACATTTTTCCGCCCGAGCTTGAAAGACTTGCATGATCCATTCCTAATGAAAGATATGGATTTGGCAGTGTTACGCATTGAAAAAGCATTAGAAACCGGCGAGCATATTATGGTTTATGGCGATTATGACGTGGATGGTACCACATCGGTAGCCTTAATGAGTTCTTATTTAAAAACTCGAACCGATTTGGTGGCTACCTATATTCCGGACCGTTATGACGAAGGCTATGGGGTGTCTTTTAAAGGTATTGATTTTGCAGATGATAATGGTATTTCACTTATAGTTGCTTTAGATTGTGGTGTGAAAGCCATTGATAAAGTGGCTTATGCCAACCAAAAAGGAATCGATTTTATAATCTGTGATCACCACCGACCAGGCTCTGAATTACCTAAAGCCGTTGCTATTTTAGATCCGAAGCGAGACGATTGTAATTATCCGTATAATGAACTATGTGGCTGTGGGGTTGGCTTTAAACTTATTCAAGCATTAGCATCTAAAGAAGGGCAAACAGCAGCCGATTTAACTGAATATTTAGATTTAGTAGCCACGGCTATAGGTTCGGATATTGTACCCATAACGGGAGAAAATCGTGCGTTAGCTGCTTTAGGTTTACAGGTTATAAATACTAACCCACGTCCTGGATTTGCTGCTATTATTTCGCAAACAAAAAAAGAAACGTTGACTATTACCGATGTTGTTTTTACAATTGGCCCGCGAATTAATGCTGCCGGTCGTATGAAACACGGTAATTATGCCGTAACCTTATTAACGGAAACCAATCCTGAACTTGCTAAAACTTATGCCGAAGAAATTGAGTTTTTTAATTCTGATAGAAAAGAAACCGATAAACGCATTACACAAGAAGCTTTAGATCAGATAGAAACTAATACCGAACAAAAAGGGTTTACAACGGTAGTGTATCATGAAAGTTGGCATAAAGGTGTTATTGGTATTGTAGCGTCCCGTTTAATTGAAACCTATTATAGACCAACCTTAGTATTTACTAAAAGTGGCGACAAATTAGCGGCATCCGCACGTTCTGTTTCTGGTTTTGATGTGTATAACGCTTTACAAGCCTGTGCAGAACATATTGAGCAGTTTGGTGGTCATAAATACGCTGCAGGTCTGACTTTAAAAGCTGAAAATTATGAGGCGTTTAAACAAGCTTTTGAAGATGTAGTTTCTAAAACTATAGATAAGTCTTTGTTAACACCCGAACTGAAAATTGATGCTCAAATAGAGTTAGATGATATATCTCCGAAATTCTATCGTATTTTAAAACAATTTGCACCCTTCGGCCCAGGGAATATGTCTCCTATTTTTATGACCGAAAATTTACATGATACTGGCTATGGAAAATGTGTAGGTGAAGATAAAAGTCATCTACGTATAACAGTAGCTAAAGCAAATAGTAGTAATAAGTTTGTTTGTATTGGTTTTGGCTTAGGTGAAAAAGAGCCAAATATTACTCATAAAAAACCGTTTTCCGCTGTGTATTCTATAGATGAGAATCATTGGAATGGAATTACTTCATTACAACTAAAGCTACGGGATATTAAATAACATGTTCCATGAAAAATCTATTAACATTTTTGGTTTGTCTGATTTTTCAAATATTAGTATCTCAAAATTTAGTACGAAACCCCAGTTTTGAAAACTATATACGATGTCCAGAATCCATAGGTGGTTTTGATAATCTAGTTACTAATTGGAGTACGCCTAATTACGGTTCTACCGATTATTTTAATACTTGTAGTAAAACGTTATTAAAGACTAATTTTTTCGGAACTCAGAGTCCACGAACAGGATCTGGTTATAGTGGTTTTTATGTTATGGCTCCAGAAAATTATCGTGAATACATCCAAGGTGAATTCCGTGAAAGTTTAATAATTGGAGAAACTTATATTTTAACTTTTTATGTTAGTCTTGCTGAAAATTCAAGTCACGCTATTCAGGATTTTGGTGTGCTTTTTTTAGAAGAAGCACTGAAAACCAATACCGATAAATTTATAAAATTAAAAAATGTATTAGCAGATGAAACAAATAGTTATTTTGTATTAATAACTAGTCAGCAATTTTATACTGAAACAGGTGGGTGGGAGAAGGTGACTTTTGAATATACAGCAAAAGGTTTTGAGAGGTTTTTTGTTATTGGGAATTTCGAGTCTAATGGTCGTGTAGCTAGTTATAAAATTAAAAAATCTAAGAATCCAGATGCGGCTTATTATTTTATAGATGATGTGAGTGTAGAAGCCTATAACAAAAACCCTACAACTGATGTTCAAGAAACTCGTTTAACTGCTGCTCCTAGCTTGGAAACAGATAAAGTATATACACTTAAAAATGTACTATTTGAATTTAATAAACATGATCTTTTAGAAGACTCCAAAGAAGAATTAAATGGGTTGTATAAATATTTGGATAGTCATAAACGTTTGCAGATAGAAATTTATGGCCATACTGATAATGTAGGGTCTGAGTCGCGTAATGATGAGTTGTCTTTATTACGTGCCAAAGAAGTAGCTTTATATTTAATATCAAAAGGTTTAACGCCCCAGCGCATAATAGCTACAGGTTTTGGTAATCGGTATCCAAAAAGTAGTAACAACACCGATGTAGGACGGCGTTTAAATAGGCGTGTTGAATTTAAACTTATAAAACTATAAAATATTATTTAGATTTATTCTAAATAGATGTATATTTACAACTCTTAATATTTGTGAATATGGAAACAGACATCTATAAAATTTATCATAATAGTTTTGGTATTGCTTTTCAATGGATAGATATAGAATCTAAAAAGAAACGTAAAAAAGTTCAATTGGTATTTCGGGATATGGGGTTTTACTTATCTGTTACCGAAATACGGGATTTTTATAATTGTATTGCTTCCACAAAGAAAACAGGCACTTGTAATTGTTGTAGTCAGGACTGTGATAAACGGAGTATTATGTTGGCTACACCAAGCTCAAAAGTAGGAATTGCTGTTAATGAACAGGAGTTACTACAGTTGGAAGACTTAATAAAAGGTACCTTATTTCAATTAGATTTAGAACAGTATTTAAATCAGGTATGTAGAAATTAAAATCTTCGTAAAAGTTTAGTAGCACTATTTCATGTTGTATTTTTGGCCTTTATAATATAAAGTTATGGCAAAAAAAGACCCTTACGCAGCGCTGCGTATTAAAGAGTTTAATATTTTTCTAGTGCTGCGATTTGCATTAGTATTTGCTTGGTCTATGCAGTTTATAATTATTGAATGGCAGGTTTATAGTATAACTAAAGATCCATTGTCTCTTGGTATTATTGGTTTAATGGAAATTATACCGGCATTAACCATGGCCTTGTTTGCAGGGCATATTGTGGATCAACGTGAGAAACGGAATTTATTAGCTCTATGTTTGGCGCTATTTTCTTTAATAAGTTTAGGTCTGTTTTTGCTAACTTGGCCAAGAGTAGTTTCAAATTGGTCTACAAATAGTGTGTTATATGCTATTTATGCTTTAGTGTTTTTTGGTGGCTTTTTACGATCATTTTTCGGACCAACTATTTTTTCATTAGTAGCTTTAATTGTTCCTAAAAAAATATATCCTAATGCTGCCACTTGGAGTAGTTCTACATGGCAAATGGCTTCTGTTTTAGGACCTGCAACAGCGGGTTTTTTAATAAGTATGATTGGCGTGCATTGGTCTTTATGTTTTGTTTTTGGTATGGTTGTCTTCGCATTAATTACCGTTACACAAATACAGAAAAAGCCTATTTTGAATCCTAAAATAGGAGAACCTGTAATGCAGAGTCTCAAGGAAGGCTTAACATTTGTTTTTAAAACAAAAGCTATTTTAGGAGCATTGACTCTAGATATGGTTGCTGTTTTATTTGGAGGGGCTATTGCTTTGTTACCTGTGTTTGCTCAAGATATTTTAAAAGTAGGATCGGAAGGATTTGGAGTACTTCGTGCAGCACCTGCTGTAGGTGCTTTTTTAACTATGCTGATTACGGCTTATATTCCAATTAGTAAAAAGGCTGGTTTGAAATTATTAGCTGCTGTATTTGGTTTTGGACTTTGTATTATAGTTTTCGGGCTATCTTCAATGTTTTGGGTATCGGTGGTTGCTTTGTTTTTTAGTGGTGTAACAGATGGCGTATCTATGGTAATTAGGCAAACAATTTTACAGATAAAAACACCCGATAATATGCGTGGTCGTGTAGCTTCGGTAAATTCAATGTTTGTTGGATCTTCTAACGAGCTTGGAGCTTTTGAAAGTGGTGTAACAGCAAAACTAATGGGGACTGCTACTGCTGTTGTTTTTGGAGGAACAATGACTTTAATAACAGCTTTAACTACCGGTTTGGTGTCACCGTCTTTTAGAAAATTAGATTTAACTAAAGACTTAGAAGCTCATGAAAATGATTAGTAATTAAATTTAATATGTTTTTAATTCTAAAGTCTCACCATCAAAAACACCATAGGTATAATATTGGATCCAATCTCCTAAATTAACATACCTTGAAGTGTCTTTAAGAGGTATTTCAAGTGGTAAATGGCGGTGGCCAAATACGAAGTAATTAATATCTTTAGTTTCTAGTTTATGCTTGCAGTATTGAACAAGCCATTCGTTATCTTCTCCTAAAAATTTGGCATCTTCATCCCCTGAAATTAATTTATTTTTTACCGACATGTATTGAGCTAATTTCACTCCAATATCAGGATGTAACCAGCGAAATAGCCATTTGCTAAACGGGTTTGTAAACACTTTTTTCATGCGTTTAAAACCTTTGTCGCCTGGGCCTAAACCATCACCATGTCCAATTAAAAAAGTCTTATTATTAAAAGTAAATTCTTGAGTTGTATGATAAACAGGAATGTTTAATTCTTCTTCAAAATACCCGTCCATCCATAGGTCATGATTTCCAACAAAAAAATAAACAGGGATTCCAGAGTCTGTTATTTCTGCTAGTTTTCCTAAAGTTCTCGTAAAGCCTTTTGGAACAACGGTTTTATATTCAAACCAAAAATCAAACAAATCACCCATTAAAAAAATAGCTGCAGCATCCTTTTTTATCTCATCTAGCCAAGCAACAAATTTTTGTTCACGCGGCCGTGATGCTTCCGGTGTTGGTGCGCCTAAATGATTATCGGAGGCGAAATATATTTTTTTTCCTTTAGGGATGTTCATTTGGTAAATATAAAGAAATTCGTTTTTTAAGCATCTTGGTTATCACTGGCATACCATTCCGCAAAACTTGTTTCTGTTTCTTGAAGTTTTAATGAATGTAAAGCAATATGCGATGGTAAGTAGCTTTTTATTTTTTTAGCAAAGTCTATAACCATCATTTCGCTAGTTGGTTGGTAGTCTACTAATAGAACATTATGATCACGGTCTTGAAGTTCTTTAGCTAACTCAACATGTGGAGTGTTTTTATTAAACACGGTAGCGTGATCAAAAACATCAACAATTTCTGTTTTTACAATTTTCTTTAAATCTCCAAAGTCTATAACCATTCCGAACTTAACATTATTCGGGTCTTTAATAGGCTTTCCAATAACGGTTACCGATAATTTATAGCTGTGTCCATGCACATTTTTGCATTTTCCATCATAACCATAAAGGGCATGTCCAGTCTCAAAAGAGAATTGTTTTGTAATTCTAATGTTTCCCATGATATTTATTTTCACTGCAAAGATAATCGTTTTGTAAAAGCAATTGGTTTTTAGATTACATTTGCCGGCTTTTAATTTGTTATGCCGCTATGAGTCAGTTGTTTGAAAATATTTCTTTTGTTCAAAATCCGCTATATGAGCGTATTATTGATAATATTTTAACTCAAAAATATAGTTTGATTGAAAATTTCTTTACAGAAGCGGAAGTTTTTGAGTTAAGGCATTCTTTGTTTGAGAAATATGAGGCGGATGCGTTTAAAAAAGCAGCTATTGGAAATCGTGTAAATGAGGTTGTTGAGAAGTCCATCAGAGGCGATGTGATTTTATGGATAGATGAAAACCGTTTAGATCCTATGGAAAGTGCTTTTTTTAATAAAATAAACAGCCTTGTTTCCTATCTTAATAAAACGTGCTTTTTGGGTATTTTACATAAGGAGTTTCATTATGCATTATACTCTGAAGGAACTTATTATAAAAGACATTTAGATACTTTTCAAAATGATGACCGTAGAAAATTATCTTTTGTATGTTATTTAAACGATGAAAATTGGAAGCCTGAAAATGGTGGCGAATTAGTATTGTATTTAAATGAAAATGGCGTTGAAACAGAAAAAGTTATCTATCCATTTCCCGGTCGTGTTGTTATATTTGAAAGTCAAATTCTGGAACACGAAGTGAAACCTGTAAAAACAGAGCGATTAAGTATTACGGGTTGGTTAAAAACGCGTTGATTAACGGCGTTTATTTCGATTGTAAACATAAATGATAATCAAAACAATTGCCAATACTAAAAATAACATATTACCGCCCATACTAATCTTTATTTAAGTTGTTTTTATTGTATCTATAAATAGCGTAAGCAATTATCACAAGTACTAAAAACGGAATAAAGGAGCCAATAAAAATGCCAATTTCATATTGCTCATCAGGTGCGTTTTTAATTTTTTCTTCAATATTTAGTTGTTGAAATAATGCTAAAAATGCCATGGTACTTCTAAAAGTTAGATGTTAAAGTTAGTGTTTTTCTGAAAGTGGTAAAAATTCTTTTCTAAATTTTATAATAAGAGGTAATCCTCTAGCCAGCATCCATAGTGTTAAGGCTGTAAAAATACCATACAGTTTATACTCTAAATGATCTAACATGAATAAAACAGGTACGAATACAAGAAATGTAGCAGCGAGTAAAATATTTCTTAAATCTTTCATTTTCCCTAAACCTTTAAACATGCCGTCAAAAATAAAGGCAATAGCACATAGTGGTTGCATGGCTAAAACAATCCAAAAGACGGAATGAAATTCCACTAAAACAGCTTCTTCATGTGTAAAAATTAGTCCTACGTAATTATAACAAAGAAACCCTAAACCAGCCATTATACATCCGAGTATGACACCATATTTAATAAGTTTATTGCTCAGGTTTATCAGTTTTCCATATTTTTCTCCACCAATAAGCTTACCTGATAATATGTTTCCAGCGCTAGCATAACCATCTATTATAAACGCACCTAGAAACCAAAGATTTATGGCAATAGTATAAGCTGCAATGTATTCCTTTCCGTAACTGGTAGCAAAAGAACTTGCAAAATATAAGGTGACATTCAAGGCTAATGTTCTAACAAATAGGTTAAGAATCATACTTATAAAACGCTTTATCTCTGGGTTAAAAGGAAAGCTAAAGCGTAAAGGTATATTTGTTTTTGTTAGCAGGTAATAGCCGGAAATTAATGCCATTATAAGTTGTGCAATAACACTCGCATAAGCAGCGCCTTTAATATTCATAGCTGGAATATAACCTGAAACCCCATAGACTAAAATATAGTCTAAGACAATATTTGTACAAGCGCCTATTAATGCTATGACCATCGGGTAGTAGGTATTTTGTAAACCTCTAAATGTTCCAAAAACAGCAATTGTAAATAAGGTAAAAGGAAAACCAAACACCCGAATTTGGTAATATTCTACACTGTAAGAAAGTATTAAATCAGACGCATTATAGAGCTTAAAAATCGATTCCGCAAATGGATAAGTACCTACTATTATTAGAAGACTTAAAGATGTTATTATATAGATGGCTTGTGCAGGTAAATTTTTTACTTGATCAAGATTATCCGCTCCTACATACTGTGAAACTATAGACGAAATAGCACTACGTGTTTGCCCTAAAACCCAAATTAGCATAGATATAAAAGTACCCACAATCCCTACAGCAGCTAATGATTCCGTAGCGTTTTCTGAGATGTTTCCAACAATAGCGGTGTCAGTAATAGATAAAATAGGTTCAGCAACACCAGCTATTAAAGCAGGAATGGCTAGTTTATTTATGGCTTTTATATGTATGTCAGTACTCAAAATGTATTGTAAGCTGCTATTTGCGTGTGTTGTTTTATGGGCTGCGAAGTTCGTAAAACTTTTTCTTTATAATTTAATTTTTTCTGGTAGACTAAGACCGTCTATTTTCTAATTGACACATTATTGCCTTTTATGAGGTTGTGTAAATCGTGTTTGGTAATTTTGGGACTTTAAATAGTATATGTATACTATAGGCTTGTATATTATGTTTTTTTATGTAAATTTCGTCTTAATTAGTAATTAACCTTATCAATATGAAGAATATTTTAGTTCCTGTAGGTTCGTCTAAAAATGCCGTAAGTCACTTACAATATGCTGTAGATTTTGCTAAATCCTTTGGAGCCAAACTATATGTAGTTCAAGTTTATGATGTTTACTCTAAAGCGGGGACTATGATAAAAATCGATCATATTTTAGAGCGTGAAAGTTATGAGTTTTTGAAAGCTCATGTTTCAAAGGTAGATACCAAAGGTGTTGAGGTTGTAATTAAATCCTTCAAAGGAAAATTAGTAGACACCCTGGAATTGGTTTGTCATACTTTGGATATCGATTTAATACTAATTGAACCTAGAACAAACTCTATTAATGATGAGTTGTTCTTAGGTAAAATTTCAGGAAAAATTATTAAAAAGACCAACATTCCTGCGTTGATTGTTCCGGAGGGGACTAATTTTAAGCCTATTGTTTATATTCTAATGGCATTAAAATCTGCCGTAATAAAAAAGCAAGAGTCTCTACTTCCGCTTATAGCCATAAAGGACCAATTCCGATCTATAGTTAATTTGCTATTGGTTCAGACACCTTTTTATAAAGAAGGTGATTTTGAAGTTAATCCGGTGTTAGCGCATATGATTACAAATACAACTCAAACTGAAAATGCCACTACTTTTCAGGGAGTTTTAGAGCATTATAAAGACAACGATCCAGATTTATTATGTGTTGTTCGCCGCAAACGTGGTTTTTTCTCTAAATTATGGGAGAAGAATACCATTCTTAAAAAGGATTTCCAAAGTCAGACTTTACCTGTTTTAGTACTTAGCGGTTTAAAGTAAGTGGCTATTCTCAGAGCTGATGATGTAAATAGAAACGATTTATTTTATATAAATTCCTTTTGGGGGATTAGCTCAGCTGGCTAGAGCGCTACGCTGGCAGCGTAGAGGTTATCGGTTCGACTCCGATATTCTCCACAAAAAGAGCAATGTTTTAAACATTGCTCTTTTCATATATACATTTAAACTTCTTTTTCAATAAAGGGAATTTCAATATTACAAATTTCTAAAATCAATTTCTTTAACTCATTTTCGTAGTCCGCTAACACATCACTTGTAATTATGGCGTTTTTAGTTCTACTTCCTGCTTGTTTTTTGTGAAATTTTATAAATCCAGCACTCAAGTTTTTAAACGAAATAATTCCAGCCTCTACAGGTTCTGAAAAGGGGTTTTTAGTATGCATTAAATACGCATATGTAAGTACTTGAAAGGATTTGCTATACTTGTCATAATCTGTTGTTAAATCGTTCCATTCGGTAACTTGTACTTTAGTAGCGTCTACTCGTCCCGATTTGTAATCTATAATTCGGGTTACACCATTACGTTTATCTACACGATCTACTTTACCGGTAATTCGCACGGGGAAATCTAGTTCCGGAATTTTAATTTCGGCTAAATTATCTAATTCAATGGCAATAATTTCTAACGTGTTTCCAGCTTTTAAATCGGCAATTTCTAAATCTAAGAAATTAGCAATATAGCGTTTGGCTATCTCGAATACTATTAGGTTTTTTCCTGTGCTAACATCGCCTTCTTTATAGAGTTCTTTGAAATGTTTAATAACCGTGGTTTCAATTTTAGCTTTCATAGAATCAACAAGCTCCCAGGTTATCTGCTTGCCTTCATACGGTTTGTAAAAATCCTCTAAGGTGTTATGGATAACAGTTCCAAGGGTGTTTGCAGCAACCGTTTCTTCTACATCATCGTGTTCTTTTATTTTTAGAACTTTTTGAAAATAGAAATCGATAGGGTTTCTTATATAGCTTGTTAAAGCAGATGGAGAGAATCCTTTTTTTGCATATGCTTTAATTTGATTTAAAACATCGGTATCTTTTGGTATTGTAGTTAGTTGCATATTCCCATTTATTTTTAAGTTAGGAATTGCAATACTATGTTTAATTTTATGGATGCCTTCTAGCTCCATTTGTGTTATAAACCTACTTTTTTCACCTCCTTTTAAAGCGTCTATTTCGGTATTATAAATTATATATACATGTTTAGCACGTTGTAATAATCGGTAAAAGTGATAGGTGTAAACAGCATCTTTTTCTTTGTAAGTTGGGAGTTTGTTTTCAAGCTTTACATCATAAGGAATAAACGAGTTGTTTGTTTTTCCAGAGGGCAGAATACCTTCATTAACGGAGGCAATTATAATTGTCTCAAAATCCAAAACACGCGACTCTAACATTCCCATTACTTGTAAGCCTTCCAATGGCTCTCCTTTAAAGTCTAGGGTTTCGGAACTTAATAGTTCTTTATACACCGTAAATAAGCCATGAATGTCTTTTAAGTGCTTATAACGGTTGTCTAATAGACTTAATTCGTTAAACAGACTATTGAATTTAAATAGGTGCTCTAGAGCTAATAAGTTTTGATTTTTATGAGATTCTAGATGTTCTTTAATTTTTAAAATTAAAGTTTTACACTGTGATAAGGCTACTTCTGGTTGGTTTCGCCAATTACCAAAAAGTAGTGTTAGTAAGGTTTCATGCTCTGGTGCTAATTCTATTAATCGGTTTAACGGTATGTATATTAAATTATTTGTTTCTATAGTTTTAATAATCCGTTGTAAATCGTTTCCCTGATCTGTGTTTAGTAAAGGACTAATAAATTGGTGAGCTATTAACTTTATAACATCTTTAAAATAATAGGTGTCCGTTTTCCGTTTGTGAACCAAAAATAAATGCTCAAATAACGTAGCTAATGGGATGGTTTTTAATGGCAGTCCCATGGTGATATTTAATGCATCTATAGATTCAGGTATAGAGTTAAGTACGGGTAGTAAAAGGCTCTCTTCACCCAACACTACGGCAGTACTATTAAGTGCTTTGTTTTCTTTTTGGAGCTTGTTTAAAATGTTGCCAATACACTTAGATTGTCCAACATTTTTAGGAACACCAATTACAGATATGTCTTTCGGCTTATTGTAATTATTGGCCACCCAATTTAATGGCTTGTTTTCAAAATATGGCCATTGTTTCTGATGCTGTCTTATAAATAAGCTAGCATCGTGATTGGTGTTATTAAAAAAAGCTTGATCTATATCCCAATAAATCTCAGCTTGTTTATTTTGTAATAGAGTTTGAATAATAGCTTCTTCTGCTTTGTTTAATGCATTAAAGCCTAGAAAAATATATTTTTTATCTGGATTATTTTTTGAATAAGAAGTTATACTGTTTGCTGCTTCTCTGTAAATTAAACCTTGATACCCTTTTTTATCGGCTATTAAATTTTCGGTAAACTGATTGTAGTAAACTTTTAGTTTCTTCCAGAAAACTAGATAATTTTTAATGAAATCGGTTTGATCAGTATCAACAGACCAGTGGTTTATTTCCTTAATAGCACTTAGGTAGTCAAAAATCTTTTCCTGTGGAATAAGGTACCGATCAATTTCGTTAAAATCTTGGATTAAAATTTGTGCCCATTTAGAAAAAGCATCAAATGTATCAATCTCTTTAGTGTTGTTAATTTGTAGGTAAGTATTGTAAAATTCAAATAACAATTCGGTATTTGAAATAGCTTTGAGGTTTGAGAGTTCTTCTACAAACTCTTCAATGCTTAGTATGCTAGGCGAAAATATGGGGTGTTTTAAGGTGCTTGCTAGTTGATGTTTTAAGAATATTCCAGCCCGTTTACTGGGTAGGATAAGGGTTGCATTGGAAATGTCTACCTCTTTCTTCTCTAGATCTTCAAGAACCTCATGTATAAAAGTTGTCATTTTATAAAAATAAAAAACGCTCCGAATATTCGGAGCGTTTTTCTATTTATTTATGTGAAATAATTTATTTTACTAAATTGATTTCTACACGTCTGTTGTTTGCTCTACCAGCTCTAGTTTTGTTTGTGTCAATTGGCTTAGACTCACCAAAACCTTTAGATGATAATCTGAAAGCATCAATACCGTTAGAAGTTAAGTAATCTTTTACAGATAATGCTCTAGAGTCAGATAACTTCATATTTAATGACTCACTACCAACACTATCAGTATGACCTTCAACAGTAAACTTAGCGTTAGGGTATTCTTTTAAGATAGCAATGATATCTTGAAGAACTTTTTCAGATTGTGCTTTGATAGAAGATTTACCTGTATCAAATAAGATCGTTTTAGCGTAAGCGTTTAAAGCTTTTTGTACAGCTTCAGTTACTTCAGGACAACCATTGTTAGCAACAGTACCAACTTTGTCTGGACATGCATCATCTTTATCAGCTACACCATCACCGTCAGTATCAGCCCAAGGACAACCATTGTTAGCTGCAGGACCTGCTTCATTAGGACATTTGTCATCTTTATCAGCAACACCGTCACCATCAGCATCTGGGCAACCGTTTAATTCTTTTAATCCAGCTACAGTAGGACAAGCGTCATCTTTATCAGCTATACCATCACCGTCAGTATCAGGACATCCGTTAAACTCAGCAGGACCTGCTTCGTTAGGACAAGAATCTTTACTATCTTCAATACCATCACCGTCAGTATCAGGACATCCGTTGAAAGCTTCTAAACCAAATACTTCTGGACAAGCGTCATCTTTGTCATATACACCATCGCCGTCAGTATCTTTACCACCAAACTTAAATGTAATTCCAGCAGTATGTTGGAAATGTGTATCTAAATAATCTTCGAATGCATGTTTGTAAGCAGATTGAACAGTAATACCAACATTTTCGCTAACCCAGAAATTAATTCCTAAAGTTCCGTTTAATGTACCAGCACCAATTTCATCAACCCATGTGTAACCACCACCTACACCTAAGTAAGGATCGAACCATGAAGAATTTAATAACGTACCGAAACCGTACTTAACAACACCGTCAAGACCAAAATAAGTTGCATCTCCGTATACTGTACGATCATCACCAAACTTGTCAATTTTGTTAATAGAAGCTGTAGCACCTAATGTGAAACCACTACCAATATAACGACCAACAGTTAATGAAGATAATGATGGTAAAATGTTCCAGTGGTCTGTAGCATTAAAGTATTCATCAAAATAATCTCCAAGTGGTGCATTTTCTCCTGTAGGGTAGAAATCAACTGCGTTTACTCCAAGGCTTATTGCCCAAGGGTTGTTTTCATCTTGTGCGTATGTATTACTCATACCTAACATAAGTAACATAGCGAACAATAATCTGCTAAGATTTTTCATATTCAAAAATTTAATTTTTAAGTGTTAATTGTAAACAAAAGTAAGTTGTTAAATATTATTAACAAAGACAAATATAGAAAAATATTGTGTAATTCCCCGAAAATGTGCTTGTTTGTCTTGATTTTAAATAATTTCCAATTGTTTTCCAACTTTAATAAAAGCTGAAATAGCATGGTCTAAATGTTCTTTTTCATGAGCTGCTGATAATTGCACACGAATTCGGGCTTTATCCTTTGGAACCACTGGGAAAAAGAATCCAATTACATAAATTCCTTCTTCTAATAACATGTTGGCCATTGTTTGTGATAATTGTGCATCATATAACATAATGGGTACAATGGCTGAATCGCCATCTACTATGTCAAAACCTGCTTTTTTAATTCCTTCTTTAAAATAGTTTGTGTTCCAAGCTAGCTTATCACGTAGAGAAGTATCATTAGCAAGCATGTCGAATACTTTTATTGATGCTCCAACAATTGCCGGTGCTAAGGAGTTTGAAAATAAATATGGTCTTGAGCGTTGACGTAAAATTTCAATTACTTCTTTTTTGGCTGTTGTATAACCCCCCATGGCTCCCCCCATAGCTTTTCCTAATGTACCAGTTATAATATCTACACGACCCATAACACCTTTTTCTTCTAATGTTCCACGACCTGTAGCACCGATAAACCCGGTTGCATGACACTCATCAATCATTACTAAAGCATCATATTTATCGGCTAAATCACAAATCTCATCTAATGGGGCAACAAGACCATCCATAGAAAATACACCATCGGTAACTATTATTTTATGACGAGCACCATTGGCATTGGCTTCGATAAGTTGTTTTTCTAAATCTGCCATATCGTTATTTTGGTAACGGTATCTAGCAGCTTTACATAAACGAACTCCATCAATAATTGACGCGTGATTTAATGAATCTGATATAATAGCATCTTCTTTACCTAATAAAGGTTCAAAAACACCACCATTAGCATCAAAAGCTGCAGCATATAAAATGGTGTCCTCTGTGCCGTAAAAATCGGCTATCTTTTGTTCTAGTTCTTTATGAATATCTTGTGTACCACAAATAAAACGTACAGACGACATTCCAAATCCATGTGTATCCATAACATCTTTTGCGGCTTGAATAACATCTGGATGAGATGATAATCCTAAATAATTGTTAGCACAAAAGTTTAATACTGTTTCGCCCGTATTTAAAGTGATTTCTGCACCTTGTGCCGAAGTGATAACACGTTCTGTTTTGTATAAACCGCTAGCTTTTATTTCTTGTAATTCCTTTTCTAAATGTTGTTGTATTTTTCCGTACATAATCTTTAATATTTCTGCAAAGTTAAAATTCTTTTATGGCTATACTATCATTTATATAAATAAGTATTTTTTTGATTACTTGGTAATTCATAACCTTTAATATAGCTTCATATTTCTCTAATTGTTGTGTGTGTTTCGGGAGCTCTTTTCCGGATTTATAATCTATTATAATGGCTTCATTTTGCTCATTAATAACAAGGCGGTCTGGTCTGAGTATGCTGCCATCATTTGAAATAATATCACGTTCATTATAAACGGTTATTTGTGTGTCTTTAAAATATTCTTGAAGTTTAGGATGGTGTATTATTTGCAATACAGTTTCTTTTAATACGGTTTCTTGATCTTGACTAATAATTCCTTTATCCAAAAATGACACTAAAACCGTGTCCACGTCAGCTTCAGTTGTTATTTCGGCCATTAAATCGTGTATTAAATTCCCTTTTTCAATAGCCTTACCTTGTTCCGTATCCCATAAACTAGCTGATCTAGTTACAACCTTAATATTGTGTGTTTCTTTTGGAGTTGAAACAAAATGGTTGTGGATAATGGGAGTGGTTTTGGTTGTTTTGGATTCCGAAATTTTTTGTGGTGTTCCAAATTGGTAAAATAATAGGTTTGATTCCCATTTTCTTAATTGCTGTAAATAACCAATAAAAAAACCAGCATAGGTTTTTGTGTTTAGGACACCTTTTGCGTTAACATCCAATTTTGAAATAATATATAATTGCTCAACAGGCCTGGTTAATGCCACGTACAATATGTTTATGTTATCTAACTCGAGTTCCGTTTGGTGTCTGTGATGAATTTGCGCTCCCGCTTCGCCATAGTTTTCAAACGCTTTATTGTAGTTAAGAAGCGTATAGTTAAATCCGTTAAATGTTTCTGGATTTATAGGAAACCACTCTTGAGGTGTTATTTCTCGATAAATATCCATATCAGCAAATGGAAAAATAACGACTGGAAATTCTAGACCTTTAGATTTGTGGACTGTCATGATCTGAATGGCTTGAAAACCTTCTGGTGTAACAACGCTTAGTTTTTCATTTTTTGAGTCGAAATAATTCAGAAAACTGCCAATATCTGCTAACTGCTTTTCAGTAAACTCCAATACAACATCCATATAATATTGTACAAATGCGTCCGACTCATCAATCAAATTAAATTGGCGAATAATTGTTTCTACTAAATCATAAAAAGACAATTGTATAAGTTCTGTATAATTGATTATTATATCTAAACTCTCAAATTGCTTAAACAAGTCTGTTATATTATAAGATATATGTTTTTTTAAAAATTGATGTTTATCAGTAATTTTATAGCTATCGGCTAGGTGTAGTAAAACGGCAGCTTTGGTTTCTTGATTTTCAGGTTGTAAGATTAAGCGTAAAACATTATTAATAAACTGAACATTCTGCGAGTTGTTGAGTAATAATGTTTCAGACGACATGATGCTTAAGCCTTTTTCAGTTAAATAATTGGCAATAGCTATTCCTTCTTTTTTCTTTCTTACTAATATACAAATGTCAGCTTGTTTGTATCCATTTTCTAAACAAGATTCAATGGTGTTATAAACACTTTCAGAATAAGCTAAATCTTTATCATCGATGTCGTTAAAATCCAGAAATTCTAATTGTACATAGCCTGAATCTGCTTTTTTTATTAATTGGTTTGCTTCTTGGTATAAGTTAATGTGATCTGTGTGACTGAATACAGTTTCAGAGAGGTATTTAAAAAAACCGTTATTGAAGGAGATAACGTTTTCAAAACTTCTAAAATTAGATTCTAAAGGGATTATTTTAGGTTCTAAATGAAATGGATTTTCGTTTTGGTTGTATAAGTCAATAAACTGTTCTGCTTTTCCGCCTCGCCACCTGTAAATAGCTTGTTTAGCATCGCCTACAAGCATTAAACTTCCTGGTTTTGATGCTATGGCATTATCTAGTAAAGGCACTAAGTTTTGCCATTGTAGTGAGGAGGTGTCTTGAAATTCATCAATAAAATAATGTTTAAACTTTTCTCCAATACGTTCGTATATAAATGGCGTAGGTTGATTTTTTATTTCTTGACTAATTACACTATTAAACTCCGAAATTAACATAACGTTTTGTTCCTCTTTAATTTGCTGTAACTCCTTGTTTATGGCATTTATTACAGACAAGGGAGTTAGATTTCGGTATATGGCTTTAAGTAGACCATAGTGTGTTACAGCTGTTTTAGTGGTTGTGAAAAAATCAATTAATTGTGGTTGAATATTTTCAATAGTTGCAGCTGTGTCCGCATCAGTTTTAGATTTAGGATATATGGTATTGCCTTCTAGCAAATCCGTAACCCATTTTGCATCTTCTATTTTTGGTCCAAAATCAGATTCTGATATTTTTTTAAAGTAATTAGGTAAGGATTTTCGTGAGAAATTCTCAAACTCTAAACCATTATTTTCAATGAGCCTTAGTGTTTCTGTAGCGCTTTCGATGCACAGGTTTTTTGTTTTTTTTAGCTCTTTTGTTAGGGTAGATTTTAAAGTTTTAAAATCGTCTAGTGTTTTATCTTGGAGTAACGCTATAAACGGTCTGTCGTTTTCATTAATAAGGAGCTTGGATATAGCATAAAAATCTCTAGATACATCCCAGCTTTTATCATCATCAGCTTTTTCAATTGCAAAATCTACTAATGTCTTGGTTAAACGTTTGTCGGTTCCCGCTTTTGAAATAAGTCGGTCAACGGCTTCATTTAAAAGCGACTCAACATCCAAGGCGACTTCAAAATTTAAAGGTAATTTTAGGTCGTGTGCAAAAGTTCTAATTATTCGGTGGGTAAAACCATCAATAGTTGAAATATCAAATGCAGCGTAATTATGCATAATAGCATCTAATACTTCAGCACTTTTAGTCTGTAGGTCACCTGCCGATATATCTAAATCGGTGCATAATTCTTCAAACATACTATTGGAGCTATCTTGGGTATCTTCGGATGAAAATGCAATTAGCGCCTCAATAATACGAGATTTCATTTCGCCTGCAGCCTTATTGGTAAACGTAATAGCAAGAATGGTTTTAAAGGCTTGTTTACCAGTTGATTTAAGTAAAATGGATAAATAAGCTTTTACCAGGGTATACGTTTTTCCGCTACCTGCGGAGGCATTATAAATAAGATACGGATGATTCGTGGTCATGTTTTATGGCGAAATTTTACACAAGATAAAAACTATCAATGATTTGATAGGTATTAATTATTTTTAATTGAAGGCGATTATGCGTAAATTTGGGATAAATTAATTATAAACTATTAAAAATAGAAATTATGGCTTTCGAATTACCGAAATTAAAATATGCCTATGATGCGTTAGAGCCGCACATAGATGCACGCACTATGGAAATACATCACTCTAAACACCATGCAGGTTATACATCAAAATTAAATGCTGCTATTGAAGGAACTGATTTAGAGGGTAAAACAATTGAGAACATCCTTATCAATTTAGATATGGATAACAAAGCTGTTAGAAATAACGGTGGTGGTTTTTATAATCACTCTTTATTTTGGGATGTTATGAATCCTGAAGGTAAAGGTCGTTTATCTGGAGATCTTAAAGATGCTATTGAGGCAGCTTACGGTAGTGTAGAGGAGTTTAAAACAGCATTTAGTAATGCAGCAGCTACACAGTTTGGATCTGGTTGGGCATGGTTATGTGTTCATAAAGGTGGTAAAGTTGAAGTTTGCTCAACTCCAAACCAAGATAATCCATTAATGCCAGGAGTAACTTGTGAAGGTACACCAATTTTAGGATTAGATGTATGGGAACATGCTTACTATTTAAATTACCAAAACAGACGTCCTGACTATATTGATGCATTTTTTAATGTAATTAACTGGAACGAAGTTGAAAGACGTTATGCAGAAGCTAAATAAGTAGCATAATCTTAATTTATATTAAAAAGGCAAACCTGTTTTCAGGTTTGCCTTTTTTTAATTTTAGTATTTAAAAATCTTGTTATTATTTTAAATGAAAAAAGGTGAACAGATGTTCACCTTTTTTGCCCCAAATCTACCATAAACTTAACCTACTTATGTTATGGTGATACAAATATATACTTAGAAGTTCTTCAATTAAAAAATATTAGATAAACGACTTATAAAACAGTTAAACGAATATTAAGTGTTGTTTTATAGTCTGTGACTGTTTTTGTTGTCTATTATACAGTATGGTAAGTGGAAGATTTTCTGTGTTTTTTAAAATAAAAAAAGGCGAACCGAAGTTCACCTTTTTTTGCCCCAAATCTACCATAAACTTAACCTACTTATGTTATGGTGATTCTAAAGTATATCATTTTTTAATGCGGACAACTATAAATCTGTTGAAATACATGTATTTCGGTTGAAATACATAATCACCACATTTTCAGTCATTTAATTTTAGTAAGCACGTTCTTTATTGCCTTCAAAGAAGTTGATAAAAGCACGGTTTACTACACGGTTACCACCTGGCGTAGGGTAATTACCTGTAAAATACCAATCGCCTAAGTTTTTAGGGCAAGCTTTGTGTAAATTTTCTACAGGTTGGAAAATGGTAATAACCTCCGCGTTAATATGTTCGTTTGATATTAACTGTGAAATTTTATCTGAAATAGCTTCGCTTGAAAATTGTTCGTATAATTCCTTGACAAAGTTTTTAACGTCTTTATCGGCTAATTCTACTTGTAATTTACACTTTTCGTATACCTCTTGTACTAAATGGTATTTATTATTTTCTTCCAATAATTCAAGCATAGCACGGAAAGCTATTAAATCCTCTAAACGAGCCATGTCAATACCATAGCAGTCTGGATAGCGAATTTGAGGTGCTGAAGAAACTACTACAATTCGTTTTGGATTTAAACGATCCATCATTTTAATGATACTTTTCTTCAAAGTTGTACCTCTCACAATACTATCATCAATAATAACAAGGTTGTCAGTTGGCTTAATAACACCGTAAGTAACATCGTATACGTGAGCAACTAAATCGTCACGACTACTATCTTCTGTGATAAATGTTCGTAGTTTAACATCCTTAATAGCTATTTTTTCAATACGTGGACGTTCTGAAAGTATGTTGGTAACAGTTTCTGCGCTTAATTGGCCGTTTCCAGCTAATATAGCAGCTGTTTTTTTCTTATTTAAGTGTTCCTCTACAGTTTCGATCATTCCGAAGAATGATGTTTCTGCAGTATTGGGAATGTATGAGAAAACCGTATTTTCAGTGTCGTTATCAATGGCTTTTAATACTTTAGGCATTAGTAACTTACCTAGGTTTTTACGCTCTTGGTAAATTTCGGCATCACTACCACGAGAAAAATAAATACGCTCAAAAGAGCAGGCTTTACGTTCTAAAGGTTCTAAGATGTTTTCAATACTAACCTTTCCACATTTCTTTGTTATAATGGCATTTCCAGGTTCTAGTTCCTTAACGTCTTCAAAGTTGACATTAAAAACAGTTTGAATTACAGGACGTTCTGAAGCTACAACCACAACTTCGTCATCTTTGTAGTAATATACTGGACGAATACCTGCTGGATCACGTAGTACAAATGAGTCGCCATGACCAATTAAACCCGCCATAGCGTAACCGCCATCCCAATTTTTAGCAGATTTTTTTAAAATTTTAGCAATATTTAAACGCTCAGCAATTAAATTAGAGCATTCATTTTTACTGAACCCTTCTTTTTTTAATTTCTTATATAATTTGGAAACAGCATCATCTAAAAAATGACCTATTTTTTCCATTATTGTAACTGTATCGGCTTTTTCTTTAGGGTGCTGTCCAAGACGAACTAAACCATCAAAAAGTTCATTAACATTTGTCATGTTAAAGTTACCCGCTACAATTAAGTTTCTATGCATCCAGTTGTTCTGACGTAAAAATGGGTGAACACTTTCTACACTATTCTTACCAAAAGTTCCGTAACGTACATGACCTAAAAGTAATTCGCCAATGTATGGTATGTGTTTCTTTTGTAGTTCTACGTTGTTAGCATATTCTGGGTTTTCAGTCAGCTCTTTGTTGATACGTTCATTAATTTTAGCAAAAATATCCTGAATAGGTTGCTGTTCAATAGAACGTACGCGACTAATGTAGCGTTCTCCTGGCTGGGTATCTAGTTTTATACTTGCAAAACCAGCACCATCTTGTCCGCGGTTATGCTGTTTTTCCATTAGTAAATACATCTTGTTAACCCCATAAAAGGCGCTACCGTATTTTTCTTTATAGTATTCTAATGGTTTTAATAAACGAATCTGTGCAATACCACATTCATGTTTTAAAGCGTCACTCATTGTTGTGTTGTGTTGTTGTAGTGTGTACTGTTGTGTAAATTAAAAACGCGCTCCATTTAAGAGCGCGCTTGTATTATGATAATTCTATATCGAACTGTGTTAAGCTCTTAAATTGTTGTAGGCGTTTGTGAACCTCGTTACTGTTTAAGGAAACCATACGCTCTGTGCCAAATTTTTCAACACAAAACGAAGCTAATGTAGATCCGTATATAACAGCGTTTTTCATGTTATCAAACGAGATGTCATCAGATTTAGCTAAATATCCAGCAAAACCTCCAGCAAACGTATCTCCAGCACCTGTAGGATCAAAAACTTCCTCTAATGGTAAAGCTGGTGCGAAAAAAACATTAGCGTCATGGAATAATAAAGCCCCATGCTCACCTTTTTTAATAACCACGTACTTAGGTCCCATTTTATGAATTTTTCGTGCAGCAACTACTAAGGAATATTCACCTGTTAATTGTCTAGCTTCTTCATCATTAATGGTAATAACATCTACCTTTTTGATTACTTTTAGTAAATCGTCTAGAGCGCAATCCATCCAAAAATTCATGGTGTCTAAGATGGTTAACTCAGGCTTTGTCTCCATTTGTTCAAGAACACTTAATTGTACTAGTGGGTGTAAATTACCTAACATTACAATTTTAGCATCGCGGTATGCTGTAGGAACTACAGGTTGAAAATCGGCTAATACATTTAGCTCTGTTGCTAAAGTATCACGTGTATTCATATCGTTGTGGTATTTACCACTCCAAAAGAATGTTTTACCTTCTTTAATGATTTCAACACCTGAAATATCTACTTTTCTATCAGATAATAGATCTAAATATTCTTGTGGAAAATCACCACCAACAACCGATACAGCTGCAGCATCTACATTAAATTGAGAAGCGGCAAGGCCTATATATGTGGCTGCGCCTCCTAAAATTTTATCAGTTTTCCCGAAAGGAGTTTCAATAGCATCGAAAGCTACTGTTCCTACAATTACTAATTTGCTCATAAAGCGGTTTCAAATTTTGATGCAAATATACGGTTTTTGTAAACTAAAAAGCGAATTTATTTAATAAGCAGTATGGCTATATAGTTGAGGTGTTTAAAGAGCTGAAATATATGACCTTACTTGTGGTATTTTGAGTTTTTAAGTAATAATTTATGAGAAGGCTAAATAGAAGATCAAATCTGTTGTTTAGGATCGGGCAGGATAAGGTGTAGTATATGTCTTTTTATAATTTACTTCCGTCCAAAATCTGCAGGTATCTCGCCCCAAGCTTTGGTTTCCCATTTTACAATGGTGGTAGTGTAGGTGTTTTCTTTTAGCCACTTAATCCCTCGATCGACTAATTCAAATAGTTTTTCATTTTTAGCATTTCGTTCTAACTTCGTATTGCAGGTTTTCTTGCGAACCCAACTCATGGCTATTCTAGAGTCAGTATATAAGATACGATTACTGTTGTGTTGTTTTAAAAAAGCTAAACCGTGAACTAAAGCTAAAAATTCACCAATGTTGTTCGTTCCTTCAGGAAAAGGACCTTGAATAAACAGTTGCTTTTTACTTTTTGTATCTACACCTCTATATTCCATTATGCCAGGGTTTCCAGAAGAAGCTGCATCTACTGAAATAGAATTATAATTGGGACGTCCAATTTTTTTTAATTGTACATCAGATAGTTCACTTTTAAAAGCTTTTTTCTTACCAATATAATCTTTAAAGTTACTGTTTAGTGCTTTTTTAGCGGCGTCAAAGGTTTCAAAAGATTTGTAAACAGCACCTGGGTAATCTTTAATTTGGGCTTTACAATCATTCCATTTTTCAAAAACACCTGTTTTGTGGCCTTTCCAGACAGTATAGTATTTTTTCTTCTTTTTAGACATGGTTTGTAAAAAGGTGATTTAGTTTGTAATTATTGTGGTTTTAATAAGCTTTCAACAACTTTCGGAAAATGTGTCATTTCTAATTCGTGAATTTTTGCAGCCACATTTTCAGCCGTGTCATCGGGCGAAACCGTACACTTAGTTTGATAAATTATTGCACCTTCATCGTAATTCTCATTAACATAATGGATGCTGATACCTGTTTCAGTTTCTTTATTAGCTACTACAGCTTCATGAACATTCATGCCATACATGCCTTTCCCACCGTAATTAGGTAGTAAAGCTGGATGAATATTGATAACCTGATTTGGGTATGCAGCAAGAATGTGTTCAGGAAATTTCCATAAAAAACCGGCTAAAACTATTAAATCGGGTTTTAAACTTTTTAAAATATTTAAAACATCGTCAGTCTTAGAAAATGCATGCCTATTAAACGAAAATGCGCTAACATTTAACTTTTTCGCACGATCTAATACTTTGGCATGTGAATTGTTTGTCATAACTTGCGTAACTTCAGCATAACTGTTGTTTTGGAAAAAATTAATTAAATTTTCGGCATTAGAACCAGATCCGGAAGCAAAAATTATAATACGTTTCATATAGCAGCTTATTATGATTGAATAGTAACGCAAAAAAAAGAATAAATAATAACAATTAGAAGGTAAAAGGGATTTACTTAAAAGGAAAATTAGTAAATTACCACCACATTTTTTCAGTAAAGGTGTGGAATAAGAATAAAATTTTTATTTTTGCCAACTAATAAAACTTAAAATTAAAAGATTATGTCAGACATTGCATCAAGAGTAAAAGCGATTATCGTAGACAAATTAGGTGTTGATGAAAACGAAGTTGTAACTGAAGCTAGCTTCACTAACGATTTAGGAGCAGATTCATTAGACACTGTAGAATTAATAATGGAATTCGAAAAAGAATTCGATATTCAAATCCCAGATGATCAAGCAGAAAACATTGCAACTGTTGGTCAAGCTATCTCTTATATAGACGAGGCAAAAAAATAATTCATTAGAATTTATGGAATTAAGGCGAGTTGTAGTTACAGGATTAGGAGCATTAACACCTATTGGGAATACCAAAGATGAATTTTGGAAAGCCTTAATAAATGGTAAAAGTGGTGCCGCACCTATAACATATTTTGATACTGAAAAGTTCAAAACAAAATTTGCTTGCGAATTAAAAAACTTTAATGCCACCGATTTTCTTGATAGAAAAGAAGCTCGTAAAATGGACCGCTTTACACAATATGCTATGGTTGCTTCAGATGAAGCAATAGCAGATTCTAAATTGGACCTAGATGCTGTAAATAAATTAAGAGTCGGTGTTATTTGGGGAGCAGGAATAGGTGGTTTGGAAACATTCCAAGACGAAGTGTTAAACTTTGCTGCTGGCGATGGTACACCAAGATTTAACCCATTCTTCATCCCAAAAATGATTGCAGATATTGCACCAGGAAACATATCTATCAAGCATGGATTTATGGGGCCTAATTATACAACAGTATCTGCTTGTGCTTCTTCAGCCAATGCCATGATTGATGCTTTAAACTATATACGTTTAGGACATTGCGATGTTATTGTAACTGGAGGAAGTGAAGCTGCAGTAACAATTGCAGGTATGGGTGGTTTTAATGCCATGCATGCTTTATCGACTAGAAATGAAAGCCCAGAAACAGCTTCAAGACCTTTTGATGCCACCAGAGATGGTTTTGTATTAGGCGAAGGTGCTGGAGCAATTATTCTAGAAGATTACGAACACGCTAAAGCGCGTGGAGCAAAAATTTATGCGGAAGTTTTAGGAGGCGGTATGTCTTCTGATGCTCACCACATGACTGCACCACACCCTGAAGGTATTGGTGTTATAGCAGTAATGCGAAATTGTTTAGAAAATGCAGGCGTAAAACCAGAAGAGGTTGATCATATCAACACGCATGGTACCTCAACACCGCTTGGAGATGTGGCTGAATTAAAAGCTATTTCTGAGGTGTTTGGAAGTCATGCAAAAACAATCAATATTAATTCAACAAAATCCATGACAGGTCACCTTCTAGGTGCTGCTGGTGCTATCGAGTCTATTGCTTCTATATTAGCAATGGAACACGGTATTGTACCACCAACCATAAATCATGAGGTTGCTGATGATAAAATTGATCCTGAACTAAATTTAACATTAAACAAAGCACAAAAGCGCGACGTAAATGTTGCCATGAGTAATACGTTTGGATTTGGTGGCCATAATGCCTGCGTATTATTTAAGAAATTAGATTAAACACGAATGAAAAACATTCGAAACATATTAAATTCCCGTTCAAAAAAAGACGGGAATTTTTTTGTACCAATTCAAAATATTCTAGGGTTTAAACCTAAAAATATTGATTACTACAGAAAAGCTTTCACCCACCGATCCATGAATATCAGGGATGCCGATGGGCACCCTATAAATTACGAACGTCTCGAATTTTTAGGAGATGCCATGTTGGGGTCTGTTATTGCATCACATTTATATTCCGAAGTTCCAAGTGGTGATGAAGGATATCTTACAAAAATGCGCTCTAAAATAGTTAGTCGCGAACACCTTAATGAACTGGGTAAAGATCTAGGTTTGATAGATTTAGTGAAAAGTAAAATACCAACCGGCCATTTTGGGGAAAATATACACGGAAATTTATTTGAAGCCCTTGTAGGTGCTATATTTTTAGATAGAGGTTATAAGTATTGCGAAAAATTTATTTTTAAGAAAGTAATTATCCCTTATGTTGATATTACACAATTAGAAGGTAAGGTAATAAGTTATAAAAGCTTGCTTATAGAATGGTGTCAGAAAGAAAAGAAAACATTTAATTATAATGTTTATGAAGATACAGGAAATGATGATATTCGTCATTTCTCTGTAAAACTATCCATAGACGATAAAGTGGTGGCAAAAGCGCGTGCAACTTCCAAGAAAAAGGCTGAAGAAAAAGCTTCTAAACGTGCATTTTTTGTTTTTCAAAAAGAAATATCCAAACCAAGATAAAGCGATACATACTATAACGTTTTCGTAATATTTTCATGTTAAGTTTAATGTAAACAACATCTATTTATAGCTTTTTAATGCTATATTTACATTTAGTTTTGATGATTATGATAATGCAAAAACTTAGTTTAGATGATTTTACGGATATCATTGATTACGCATTAATTGGTATTCATTGTAGTATGGAAAGTTACCAACTGGTTTATCTGCTTAACAAAGCGTTAGGAACACAGTTATCAAGACAGCGGGAAGATTTAGACTTCGGAAATCAAACACAATACGAAATTTTTGAATGGGTTGATGCCTGTAAGTTTGTAACATGGCACTTGGTTTCTAATAAATGCCGTGTGGAATTACAAGCAACTGAAAATGATAATACATTATTTAGTTCTGAGGAAACGGTAATGAAAACCTACCACCTAATTCCCGAATATAAAAAGGTAAATTACTTTTTAAAAATAACAGACGATGTTATCAGTGATGAAGCAATTCAAGACCTTTTAAAAAAAATTCAAAAAATCCCCAATGTTATCGCCACTTATAGTGTTGATCCCATGGAATTAAAATCTAAAAACAACTTAATATTTTATTAATGTTAAAAAGAAAGAAAACAAAAATAGTAGCTACATTAGGACCTGCAACAAGTACAAAAGCAGTCTTAAAAGGTATGCTTGAAGAAGGCGTAAACGTGTTTAGAATTAATTTTTCTCACGCCGATTATAAAGATGTAGAAGAGCGTATTACTATGATACGTGAATTAAATGACGAATACGGATATAACGCAGCTATTTTAGGCGATTTACAAGGTCCTAAACTACGTGTTGGTACTATGAAAGGTGAAGTAATCGTAAATGAAGGAGACGAGATTATTTTTGCTACCGGTGAACGTTTTGAAGGTACTAAGAAACGTGTATACATGACTTATGAGAAATTCCCTCAAGATGCTAAGCCAGGAGAACGTATTTTATTAGATGATGGTAAGCTTATTTTCGAAGTGGTTTCTACTGATAAAAAATCGGAAGTAAAAGCACGCGTTATCCAAGGTGGGCCGTTGCGTTCTAAGAAAGGTGTAAATTTACCAAATACAAATATTTCTCAGCCTGCATTAACTGAAAAGGATATTGACGATGCCATTTTTGCAATTAAAATGGAAGTAGATTGGATGGCTCTGTCGTTTGTACGTCATGCAGAAGATTTAATGCAATTAGAAGAGTTAATAAATGAGCATAGCGACCATAAAATTCCAATTATTGCTAAAATAGAAAAGCCTGAAGCGGTTGAAAACATCGATAAAATTGTGGCTTATTGCGACGGTTTAATGGTTGCTCGTGGTGACTTAGGTGTTGAGATTCCTGCTGAAGAGGTTCCACTTATTCAAAAGCAATTAGTATTACGTGCTAAACAAGCCCGTATCCCTGTTATTATTGCAACGCAAATGATGGAAACTATGATTTCTAGTTTAACACCAACGCGTGCCGAAGTAAATGATGTTGCTAATTCCGTTATGGATGGTGCCGATGCGGTTATGCTTTCAGGAGAAACTTCAGTTGGACAATATCCAGTACAGGTAATTAGACAAATGTCTAATATTATCAAAAGTGTGGAAGATTCTAGTCTGATTAAAGTACCTCAAATGCCTCCGCATATTCGTACAAAACGTTATATAACGAAGTCTATTTGTTATCATGCGGCTAATATGGCAAACGAAATTGATGCTAGCGCTATTTCTACATTAACGAATAGTGGCTATACAGCATTTCAAATTTCGGCTTGGCGCCCACAGGCACATATTTTAGTGTTTACCTCTAACAAACGAATTTTAACCCAATTAAATCTACTTTGGGGTGTGAAAGCTTTTTTCTACGATAAGTTTGTAAGTACTGATGAAACTATCGAAGATGTAAATGCTATAGCATGTAAAAAAGGCTATTTAGAAGCAGGTGATATGTTAATAAGTTTAGCGGCTATGCCAATACAAGAAAAAGGTATGGTAAATACTTTACGTGTTACCGAAATTACAAGTTGTGATTTTTAGAGTTTTACTCACTTGAACATACAGAACCTCATTGATTATTTTAATTAATGAGGTTTTTTTATACCTAGAAATTTAGGGTAATAGGTTTAGAAAGCAAACTGTAACTGCACACTTACGGCATGCTTATCTTCAACCTTCTTTTTAGATTTCTTTTCAGTGTTAAGGTTTGATAGTGAAATACCTAAAAGTCTAACCGAATTTTGCATGCTTTCTTGATAAAGTAAGTCTTTAGCGGTTTCTAATATAATGCTGCTATCACTAACAAAATAAGGAAGCGTCTTGCTACGAGTTTGTAAGGTAAAATCGCTGTATTTTATTTTTAAGGTGATGGTTTTTCCGGCAACCCCACTTTTTATTAAGCGTCTAGAAACTTCATCAGCTATATGTTTTAGTTTTTCTAGCATGAAAACCTCTGACGATAAATTTTCACTAAATGTTCGTTCTGCAGCTAAGGATTTTCGGATTCTGTTAGGTATAACTTCGCTAGTGTGAATACCACGAACCACATGGTAATAATACCGACCAGATTTACCAAAATGCGTATCTAAATAATCAACGGACTTAGATTTTAAATCGGCTCCCGTGAAAATACCATGCTGATACATTTTTTCCGCTGTTACTTTGCCTACACCGTAAAATTTACGAATATCAAGTGCTTCTAAAAAGCTTAATACTTCTTCAGGGTTTACTGTTTTCTGGCCATTAGGTTTATTATAATCGCTAGCAACTTTAGCAATAAATTTATTGATAGAAATGCCTGCAGAGGCCGTTAAACCAACTTCATTAAAGATACGTTCTCTAATTTCTTGAGCTATTAGACTTGCACTAGGATTGCCCTTTTTGTTTTGAGTAACATCTAAGTAGGCTTCGTCTAAAGATAAGGGTTCAACTAAATCTGTGTAATCATGGAAAATTTTTCGAATGTGTTTAGAAATAGCTTTGTACCTGTCAAAGCGTGTTGGAACAAAAATTAATTCCGGGCATAAGCGCCTAGCTTTTGCACCACTAATAGCACTTCTTACTCCAAACTTACGAGCCTCATAACTAGCGGCACTTACAACACCTCGGTTTCCGCTGCCACCAACAGCTAGAGGTTTTCCCTTTAGTTCAGGATTATCCATTTGTTCAACAGATGCATAAAAAGCATCCATATCAACATGAATAATTTTTCTAATGGGAAATGTGTCTGGCATGATGTAAATTTATAATATCTTTAGCATATAAACAGGTCATTATGGGGAAAACAGCTATTATTTTGGGAGCAACAGGGTTATCAGGAGGCTTGCTTTTACAAGAACTTTTAAAGGCAGAAGACTATGAAAAAATTAAACTGTTTTCACGCTCAAGTTGCGGAATATCTCATGAGAAAATAGATGAGCATATAGTTGATCTTTTCAAGCTAAAATTACATAAAGAAAATTTTGTTGCCGATGTTGTTTTTTGCTGTATAGGAACCACTAAAGCTAAAACCCCAGATCAAGAAACCTATTTAAAAATAGATTATGGTATTCCGGTTTCAGCAGCAGAATTAGCTCAAGAAAATGGTATTAAAACCTTTGTTGTTATCTCAGCTTTAGGAGCCGATAAATCGAGTAAGGTTTTTTATAACCGAACCAAAGGACGGATGGAAGATGCTGTTTTGGCTCAACAAATTCCACATACCTACGTGTTGCAGCCCTCTTTGATATCGGGAAATAGAAACGAAAATCGTTTAGGGGAGAAACTCGCTAAAATAGTAATGGCTTTGATTAATCCGTTTTTAATTGGAAATTTAGCAAAATATAAATCTATCAAACCTGAAGCTATTGTAAAATGTATGCTCTTTTTAGCCGATAACAACTACCCTGAGAGTCGTATTCAGTCGGATGATATTAATAAGATAGCTCAAAAATAATATAAAAATTAGTAGTAGTTTATGATTGAAATAGAACGTAAATTTTTAGTTAACTCTCAAGATTTTAAAGCCGAATCGGCAAAGGAAATCCGCATAATTCAAGGGTTTTTAAATACACATAAAGCTCGAACGGTACGAGTTCGAATAAAAGGAGAACTGGGGTTTATAACTGTTAAAGGTGTATCTACAAATGATGGTTTGTCGCGTTTTGAATGGGAAAAGGAAATTCCTAAAACGGATGCTCAAGATTTATTGGAGCTTTGTGAGCCCGGTGTTATAGATAAAATACGTTATGAAATACCGTATGGAAATCACATCTTTGAGGTTGATGAATTTTTTGGAGATAACGAAGGATTAGTTGTTGCTGAAGTTGAATTGCAACATCATACCGAAGTTTATAAAAAGCCAAATTGGTTAGGTGTTGAGGTCACAGGTGATACTAAGTATTATAATTCACAGTTAAGTAAAAACCCATTTAAGAATTGGAACTTATAATATGTGACAAAACAATATGTTTGAAGATTCCTTTTATTTTTCGTTATTCTCGTAAATGCCTAATGTTAGCTCACCCTGTTGGTTCATTGATGCGCGAAACATGCCAGGTGTGTTAAACTCCGTTACAATATGACCATTTTTATCAATGGCAATAACGCCGCCATTGCCACCTAAATCAGCTAGTTTGTTCTGTATAACTTCATGAGTGGCTTCTTGGAGAGTAAATCCGTTATACTGCATTAATGCCGAAATATCATAAGCTACTACTGCACGAATAAAAAACTCGCCCCAGCCGGTGCTAGAAATAGCACAACTATTGTTATTCGCATATGTTCCTGCGCCAATAATTGGGGCATCTCCAATGCGTCCGTAACGTTTGTTTGTCATTCCACCAGTTGAGGTTCCTGCAGCTAAATTGCCATTTTTATCCAAGGCAACGCAGCCAACAGTTCCAAATTTTAAGCCTTTTATGGTCGTGTTATAATGTGCTAGTTTAAGGCTGTCGGCAGGATTTGTTAAATCATTCGTTTCTTTTTGTTTAAGTCTGTTTAAGTTCTTTAAGTTGTTTTCTGTAAAAAAGTATTCGGTGTTCACTAAAGTTAAACCTTGCTGCTCTGCAAATTCTTCTGCACCCGTTCCTGATAGCATGACATGAGGTGAGTTTTCCATAATAGTGCGCGCCAGACTAATAGGGTTTTTAACGGTTGTAGTTCCGGCAGAAGCTCCAGCATTTAGTGTTTTTCCATCCATTATAGAAGCGTCTAATTCATGAGTTTCCGAATGTGTGAGTACGGCTCCTTTTCCAGCATTAAAAAGCGGGGAATTTTCAAGTATAGTAATTGTTTTCTCTACAGCTTCGATGCTTGTTCCGCCTTTTTTTAGAATGTTATGCCCAATTTGTATGGCTTCGGTTAGTTTGGATTTATAGGCAGCTTCGTTTTCTGGTGTTATATTTTGTTTGGTCATGAATCCTGCACCTCCATGGATAACTATAGCAAAATCATTAACCTTTACTTCAGTGCTATCTTTAGGAGTTGGATTATTCGAATTAGAAATAGCATCTAACTCTTCTTTCGTTTTGCAATTAAATAATAGAGCAAAAAGCATTAAAATATAAATAGGTTTTTTCATGACTAAAAATTTTTAACGAGAACTGAAAGTTAACAATTTTAAAATCATTTCCCTTTAATAAGGCTTCTTTAATTAGTATATTCGCAAATATTAAGATTAATAATTAAAAAATAGATATTTATGCAAGGAGTTGCAACAGATTTCGGAATTGAAAAAGCCCTAAAAGATTTAGGTGTTAAAGATATAAATGAAGGCACTTCAACAGGGTCTATTAATTTTGCAAGTGGTGAGGTTATTGAGAGTATTTCACCCGTAAATGGAAAATTAATTGCTAAGGTTAAAACAACAACCCGAGCGGATTATGATAAAGTGATGGATACTGCTACTTCCGCTTTTAAAACATGGCGAACAATGCCTGCACCACAACGTGGTGAAATTGTACGTCAGTTTGGAAATAAATTACGTGAATTAAAAGAGCCTCTTGGGCGTTTAGTGTCTTTTGAAATGGGTAAATCCCTACAAGAAGGTTATGGTGAGGTTCAGGAAATGATTGATATATGTGATTTTGCTGTTGGATTATCAAGACAGTTAAATGGACAGACAATCCCTTCAGAAAGACCGGGCCACGTTATGCGTGAGCAATGGCATTCTTTAGGAGTTGTTGGAATTATTTCTGCATTTAATTTCCCAGTCGCTGTTTGGGCTTGGAATACAGCTTTGGCTTGGGTTTGTGGAGATGTATGTGTATGGAAAGCTTCTGAAAAAACACCTTTGTGTTCTATAGCTTGCCAAAATATTATTGCAGGTGTTTTAAAAGAAAATAACCTGCCTGAAGGAATTTCATGTATCATAAACGGCGATTATAAAGTTGGTGAAATGATGACTACAGATACGCGAATTCCATTAATTTCAGCTACTGGATCTACACGAATGGGTAAAATAGTAGGGGTTACAGTTGCTGAACGATTTGGAAAGAGTTTATTAGAGTTAGGTGGAAATAATGCAATTATTATTACGCCAACGGCAGACTTAAAAGTAGTTGTTCCTGGTGCTGTATTTGGTGCTGTTGGAACTGCAGGGCAACGTTGTACATCTACACGACGTTTAATTATACACGAGTCGGTTTATGATAAAGTGAAGGATGCTATTGTTGGTGCTTATAAGCAGTTAACTATTGGGAATCCATTAGATGAGAAAAACCATATAGGACCGTTGATTGATAAAGATGCTGTGAATATGTATCTACAAGCTATTGAAAAAGCAAAAGCTGAAGGTGGTAATGTATTAGTTGAAGGTGGCGTTTTAGAAGGTGAAGGTTATGAAAGTGGTTGTTATGTAAAACCAGCTATTATTGAAGCTGAAAATGATTTTGAAATTGTACAGCACGAAACCTTTGCGCCTGTATTGTATTTAATGAAATATTCAGGTGAGGTGGAGAATGCTATAGATAAACAAAACGGTGTGGCTCAAGGCTTATCGTCAGCTATTATGACAAATGAAATGAAAGAAGCTGAAAAATTCTTGTCATTTGCAGGGTCTGATTGTGGTATTGCTAATGTAAATATTGGTACATCGGGTGCTGAAATTGGTGGTGCATTTGGTGGTGAAAAGGAAACAGGTGGTGGCCGTGAGTCCGGATCTGATGCATGGAAAGTTTATATGCGTCGTCAGACAAATACTGTGAATTATTCAGATGAATTGCCGTTAGCGCAAGGAATTAAATTTGATTTATAACATATTTCATTTTTATAAATTCAAAAAGCCGTTTTTTCCAATTAAGGAATTAAAACGGCTTTTTTCTGTTTAGGGAATTATGTGATTTTTCTGCCTTTTGGGACTCTTAGCCTCTGTTAAATACAGTGTGTCTAACGCCGAACGCTTGGTTTTCTAGAATTAATTCAGTGTCTGTTAAATTTACAATTTTAGATAACTCAGTGCTTGTTTCATGAGTAATTCTAATACCATACTCGCCATCTAGCTCTATAATTTCATAGGTTGCATAGATGATTTCGTTAGCTATACAATTATCGTCGTCTAAATTGTAGAGTTCTGATTGAAAATTTTTATTAACGTCAAACTGATAATAAGAGTTCTTTTCGCAATCGTTTAATATGATTTGTGTGTCGCTACTTATGTTTATAAGTTCAATAAGGTACCATTTACCAGCTAACTGTTCTGAAATTGTTGGTTTATATGGTGTTTCTGTGGTATCGTCATCCTTACTGCAGTTAAAAAGACATAAAAGGAGTATGCCAAAAGTCAGTAGTTTTAAATATTTCATGATACTTAATTTTATGAATTTAGAAATGTTATATGCCCCATTGTTTTTGCGAGGTGTATAAACCTTGGTATAGGTAAATAATTCCGGTTGATATATTGTCTGCGGGAATAGAAGTTGAATCTCCATTAGTTCCGTAGCATGTTTTATCTGCTGTTGAGTTGATATGTCCAATATCTCCTGGTGTGTATACGGCAATATAAGCGTCTTCTGATACAGGAAAAGCTAGGTCGTTTTTAAGTACAAAATAATTGTCTCCACTATCGTGTTCTGGTAAATATCTTCCCCAACCAAGAAAACCGTAAAGTGGATCGGTCACAGAAATTTTAACTCGAGCACCAACGACATTGTCGGACATAGCATGATATTTAAAACCAAAAAAGTAATTGTTAGGAGGAAGATTTGGACTTCCACCAACGTTAGTTACGGTAACATTATCAATTGCTGTAGCTGTAGCTGTTTGGTAGTCATTATTAGTTGAACCCAAAGTTGAAACGTAATTTAAACGTTCGGCTAAAAGTTCGTATTCGGTTTGAGTGATTTGTACCCAACTGCTATCTTCGGTAGCGATATAGCTGGCTTTAGAGGTTGTGAGGAACGATTGGATGTCATCTACGTTGTTCAAATTGATGCTAACATTTGTAATGTTATTATTCTCTAAGTTTTTTACGGTTGCAGTAATGAGTGGTGATGTTTCAAAATCGAAAACATAAGCGTCGTTTACAATTAAATTCCCTGAACTTGAATCAATGCGTAGCGCATTGTTGATGGATTGAGAAGTTATTGTGTAATTTGTGCTACTTGTAGTCGAGCTAGGTATGGTTCCAATTAACAACCCGTTAATAGGGTTTTCATCTATTGTTATACTATAATCATTT
Organism: Algorimicrobium bowmanii; assembly: GCF_054031195.1. Next base: position 191,435 of record NZ_CM132929.1, on the reverse strand, counting down.
GTGGATGGCGTAAATGTGGTATTTAAATCGTCATCGCTGCTACAGTTAAAAAAAGCAACTGTAATTAATGCTAAGGGTAAATTTTTTAAAATATTCATAATATTAGTTTTTGTTATTTACTATTTAATAGCAAATACACAGTAAAGGTTAACACTAGTAGTTGAATATTTCTGTGGAAGCAGGTTTTTTGCCTAATAGACGAGTTGTTTGTGGCTTAATTGTATTTAACTTTTCTTAAAACACGCATAGCTTGTTTGTATAAAACGTACGTTTTTGGATATCGTTTTAGTGTTAATTTGGCATTCGTGAGTTTGTTTATAGCGTCTTTAAAATTGTTTAGATAACAAATAAGGTAGGTGGCAGGAAGGTTTTCTAAATCGAGATACTCACTTTTAGTTAGTTCTTGTTTGTTCTCTATTTTTTCTAAGAGCGCATTATTGGTATTATAAATATGATGCAAGATCTTTTTATCGTATTGAGGAGGAGAAAATGTTAGCGTGCTTTTTATGCTGTATTGTCCGTGCTCGGAGAAATGAATAGTAGTTTCTTCAAGCGGATAAAAACGCTGGGCTTGTTGTAAGCCTAAATTTATAAATTCGGTAATTTTAAAAGAGTCTTCAGTAAAACTGATTGAAACATCATCTAGGGCTGAGTAAAATAAGCGGACTTGCTCATTGATAAGTTCAATATCTACACGGGAATAAAATATGTCATCTTTTATTATTTTTTCTTGTCCAGCCCAACAGACTACAAAGTACTCTTTAAATACTTTATATTGTGGTTTGTAGTCTTTTCGAGCCTTCATAAAGTCGAAAACACCATCTAGGGTATGACTAATATTGTTTTGTGAATGATTTTCAATAGCTTTAACAATGGTGGAGTTTGTATCGGATATTTCAATGTCAAAGACCTTGGGCATACTTATGCTGCCATCTCTGAAAAATACCGAACCCCCATAATACTTTCCAATGTTTTTTCGCAAAGACGTTATTTTTCCAGTACTTCTAATAGTAACAAGGCCCACAACTTTACTGTTGCTTAGGTGAGGGAAAGAGATGTTTTCATATTGAACAATTGGAGGGTTTGTTAAATACGCATTTATTAGGTTCTGAATTTTGCTGTCGTCAAAGAAATCTACACCAATTATTTTACTGTCTTTATCTTCAACGCCAATAACCATATAGGCGTTGTTTTTTGGATTGCTATTAGAAAGTGCACAGATGTGTTTCAAGAATTTTGCTTTACCTTCTTTATAGCTAATATCAATCTTACGCTTTTTGTCATAAAAGCTATTCTCATCATTGTGAGCTAATAGGTTTTTTATGAGCAAGCGTTTGTTGAGCATGATTTGTATTTGTTTGTATTGCTTTTTAAATCAGGTTTTTTTGACGATTGTTGACGAGGCTTGTGCAGTTGGAAACACTAGTAAGTCGGCAATATTTACATGTGCAGGTCTACTAACAGCGAAATAAATAATTTCAGCAATATCTTCGGGTTGCAAAGCTTTATAACCTTTGTAAACGGAGTTGGCTTGAGGCCCACCCTTAAAGCGAACTTGTGAAAATTCGGTTTCAACCAAACCTGGGTTTATTGCAGTTACTTTAATACCGTGTGGATTTAAATCAATACGCATACCTTCAGTAATAGCTAAGACGGCGTGTTTACTAGCGCAATAAACATTGCCTTTAGGGTAAACTTCTTTCCCTGCTGAAGATCCAATATTAATTATGTGTCCAGTTTGTCGGTCTATCATTTGTGGCATAATTAGCTTACTCATATAAAGTACGCCTTTTACATTTATATCCATCATAGCGTCCCAATCTTCAATTTGTCCATCTTGAATACTGTCCATGCCATGTGCGTTTCCTGCATTGTTAATTAATATATCAATTTGCTTAAATTCATCAGGTAAATCAGTGAGTGCCAAACGTGTGGCCTCTAAATTACTCACGTCAAAATTAAGGGTGTGAACCTTTGTTTTGCTTTCAAGTGCTTTTTTTATGGTGTCTAAACGATCTTGACGTCGGCCACATAAAATTAATTGTATGCCATGTTTAGCAAATTCATAAGCGGTTGCGCGCCCTATACCGCTAGTTGCTCCTGTTATTAAGGCTGTTTTTGTTGTCATTTTTGGGGGTTGATTAAAGCTGTTTTTATTTTTTTGTTAAGTTTTAAGGGACTTTATGTCCTTGAGCAGCAACTAGAATTAAAAACCAATCTTCTGTTTCTAAATTTATTTGTGTTGCACGTTGCGCTAAGCTAATACGTGTTGTGTTGGTGGTGCCAATAACAGGAAGTATATTGCTTGGGTGTTTTAAAATCCAGGCTAAAAGTAACTGGTCTGTTGTTGCTTGGTATTTGCTAGTTAAAGTTTCTAGTTGTTTTAATACACGTACTGTTTGAGGGGAGTTCTCTTTAAATACGGAGCCTAAAGGTGACCATGCCATTGGGGTTATATTGTGAGTCATCATATAATCTAAGGTTCCATCATGCATAGCTTCGTGGTGAGTTAACGAAAACTGAATTTGATTCACTGAAATTGGAATCGATTTATTAATTAAAGCCATCTGACTAGGAGTGAAATTGGAGACTCCAAAATTTTTAATTTTACCTGTTTTTTTTAGCTTGGTAATAGCCTCGGCAATTTCATCAGGCTGCATTAATGGACTAGGCCTGTGTAAAAGAATGGTGTCCAAGTATTCGGTTTGTAAGTTGGATAAAGATTGTTCTACAGACCAAATAATGTATTCCTTACTATAATCGTAGTGTTTTACGCGGTTATTCCGACTTTCACTCATGTATTGGATACCGCATTTTGATATTATTTGTACGGATTCACGGTTTATATTTGCTGCTTTAAAGGCTGTTCCAAAGGCTGTTTCCGTTGTGTAATCGCCATATATATCAGCATGATCAAATGTTGTTATGTTTTCTGATAAACAATGATTTAATTGGTTGGTCATTTCTTTTTTAGAAAGTGACTTTCCCCATTGGCCCCAAGTCATTGTTCCAGCAATTACATTTGAATAGTTCATTAATTCTTTTTTAATTTGAATAGTTTGTTAATTTACTTTAAATATTGTGCAATTTAATTGTTAGTACGCTTGTTTTTTTAAATAAAGCGTTAAATTTTTAATAATTCACCTTAAAAAAGTGCATTAATTTTTAACCAATTATTAACAGCCTCGAAGCAAAAATTTTAACAATTTAGCACTCTAAAATAAACCCATTGTTTTCGGGTGTTTTAAAAATAAAAAAGAATGGAAGATACGCCTACAATTGACATTGCGTCTATTAACGAGAAAATTGAAAAAGAAAGTGCCTTTATAGATTTACTAATGTTCGAAATGAACAAGGTAATTGTAGGGCAAAAACATATGGTTGAACGTTTGCTTATCGGATTATTAGGTCAGGGACATATTTTATTAGAAGGTGTACCTGGTTTAGCAAAAACATTAGCTATTAATACCTTGTCTCAAGCGGTTCATGGTTCTTTTAGTAGAATTCAATTTACGCCAGATTTATTACCGGCAGATGTTGTTGGTACGTTAATTTTTAATGTTAAAGAGAACGATTTCACGATAAAAAAAGGACCTATCTTTGCCAACTTTGTTTTAGCAGATGAGGTTAACCGTGCGCCAGCAAAAGTGCAATCGGCGTTATTAGAAGCTATGCAAGAAAAGCAAGTTACTATTGGAGATGAAACGTTTATTTTAGATAAGCCATTTTTAGTAATGGCAACAATGAATCCTGTTGAGCAAGAAGGTACATACCCATTACCAGAAGCACAGGTGGATCGTTTTATGCTGAAAACAGTTATCGATTATCCAAAAATTGAAGACGAACAGCATATTATGCGTGCCAATTTAAAAGGCGCTTTCGAAAAGGTAAATCCGGTGGTTTCGGTGCAACAAATTTTACAGGCGCAAAAAGCGGTTCGTGAAGTTTATATGGATGAAAAAATAGAGAAATATATTCTAGATATCATTTTTGCTACACGTTACCCTGAAAAATATAATTTAGCTGATTTAAAACCACTAATCTCTTTTGGAGCTTCACCACGTGGTAGTATTAACTTGGCAACAGCAGCAAAATGTTATGCGTTTATTAAGCGTCGTGGTTATGTGATTCCAGAAGATGTACGTGCAGTTGTATACGATGTGTTGCGTCATAGAATAGGAATTACTTACGAAGCAGAAGCTGAAAATGTTACTTCAGAAGATATTGTAAGTAAAATTGTAAACGAAATTGAAGTGCCGTAAATGAGTTTTTAGTGCCAGTTACTACTAACTGGTTGAATTAGTGAAAACTTAAAAATTGCGACTGAAAACTGTTTACTGAAGTGATGGACACGAAAGAATTACTGAAAAAAGTACGAAAAATTGAAATCAAGACACGCCGGTTGTCTGATCATATTTTTGGAGGAGAATACCATTCTACCTTTAAGGGGCGCGGTATGACTTTTAGCGAGGTTAGACAGTATCAATACGGTGATGATGTTCGAAATATAGACTGGAATGTAACCGCAAGAACAAACGAACCACATATTAAAGTTTTTGAAGAAGAACGCGAGTTAACCATGATGTTAATGGTTGATGTTTCTGGCTCTGAGTTTTTTGGAACTGATGCGCAATTCAAAAATGAAGTTGTAACTGAAATTGCTGCTACATTAGCATTTTCAGCCACTCAAAATAATGATAAAATAGGACTGATCTTGTTTTCAGATGCTATTGAACTTTATATTCCACCTAAAAAAGGCCGCTCGCATGTACTGCGTATTATTCGTGAACTTATAGAGTTTGAGCCCAAAAGCCAACAAACAGATGTTGCTGAAGCGCTTAAGTTTTTATCGAATGTTTTAAAACGTAAAGCTATTGTTTTTGTGTTGTCAGATTTTATGGCTGATGACTACAGACATAATTTAAAAATTGCTGCAGGACGTCATGATATTTCCGGTATTCGTGTTTATGATAAACATGAAGAAGAGATGCCAAATTTAGGTATGGTTCAAATGCAGGATCAGGAAACAGGCGAACGTATTTTGGTTAATACAGGTTCTAAAAAAGTTCGCTCAGGCTATAGTAAATACTACGGTGAAAGGGTGAATTACTTTAAGGAAAGTTTCTCGAAATCAGGAGCAGGAGCAATCGATTGCCGTGTAGACCAGAGTTATGTAAAAAAATTATTAGGCTATTTTAAACAACGTGGCTAATTGATATCACAAATTATGAATCACTATTCCCGATATAAGAATTTAATCTCAAGTGTTTCTGGTTTTCCAGCAATGCTTATTTGTGCTTGTATCTTTTTTTTAAATACGACACTATCTGTGGCCCAAGTAAAGTCGGCTACAAATGCGACTGAAATAAAAATAGGTGAAGAAATAACATTTCAAATAGAAGTTGAAACCGATAGTACAGATTTGGTTGTTTTTCCTGAAGGAGCTACATTTTTACCACTAGAAGTTATTGAATCCTATAAGATTGATACTACAAAAAATTCAGCAAAATTCAATCTGATTAAAAAATACGGATTAACCCAATTCGATTCAGGAGCTTATACCATTCCTAGACAAAAGGTTATTATAAATGATAAAACATTTTTTACTGATTCTCTAGGTGTAACGGTAAACCCTGTAATAGTTGATACGCTTAAACAAGGTTTGTATGCTATAAAACCTATTATTTCTCTAGAAAAAAGCTCTAGTAACTGGTGGCAAATAGTGCTAGTTGTCTTATTTGTTGGAGCTTTGATAGCTGGTTTATTATACTGGTTTATTTGGCGAAAAAAAGGATTAACCGAGGAAGAAAAAATAGCATTACTCCCTCCATATGATCGTGCTAAATTAGCCTTAAAAAAATTAGACGATAATCGTTATCTAGAGGAAGATGCTTTTAAAGCGTATTATTCCGAGCTTACCTTAGCTATTCGTCGTTACTTAGATGAGAAAGTTTATGATCATGCATTAGAAAGCACCACGGATGAGTTGATGTCGCGCTTGCATATGCTTAAAGAAGCAAATCAAATAGATTTGAGTTCAGAAACACTTAAGAACTTAGAGGATGTTTTTAAACGTGCCGATTTAGTTAAGTTCGCAAAATCTTCACCAGATAAAGAGTTGGCTAAGTTTGATAGAAAAGTTATAGACGAAGAAATTGATCATGTTAAAGCTGTTTTACCAGAACCAACAGAAGAAGAAAAACTTCTTGATGAGCAGTATAAAGAGGATCTAGAACGTAAAAAGAAACGCCGAAAAATTGTTGCTTCAGCGCTTATAGTTGTTGGAGTATTAATAATAACCTTTGTTGGTTTTGGTGCTAAATACGGTTTTACTTATGTAAAAGATACGCTTTTAGGAAATTCAAGCCTGGAATTATTAGAAGGTAATTGGGTTCGAAGTGACTATGGGTTTCCTCCAATTATAATTTCAACACCTGAAGTATTAAAACGTATTGAAATAGATTCTATTAATCAAGCCAATGCGCAAATAGATTATACAACATTTAACTATGGTCGTTTAGGAGGGAATTTAAACATTACTCTAAATACAGCAATATTAAAAAATAAAAAGCCAGAAGATTCAATTAATATAATTGCTGTTTCTGAAAAAGCTATCCAGGATTTTGAAAACAAAGGGGTGACCAATATTTTTGTTAAAAATGACAAGTTTGTAACGCCTAATAACGCGGAAGGTTTAAAGACATATGGAACTGCTAATTTTCCTATCGGAGAGTCTGGTTCCTTAGTGTCTGGTGAATACGTGTTATTGCATTTTTCAGCTCAAAATATTATACAGCAAATTATTATTGCTTGGCAAAAAGATGATGAATATGCAAGTGAGATGGTAGAGCGAATTATAAATTCAGTTGAATTAAAACCCGCAGCAGAATGATGATGTTAGAAGGAATTGAATTTTTACACAAACCGTTTTTTTGGCTTTTACTACTTATTCCAATTGCCATAATTTGGTATGTATTAACACAAAATAAACAAACAGCAGAATTAAAGATATCTACTGTTAAGGGTTTTAAAGTCACGTCGTCAATTTTACCAAAATTCAGGCATATACTATTTGTATTACGACTTTTGGCACTAGCAGCATTAATTACAGCTTTAGCTAGACCGAGATCGGTAGATGTTAGTACCAAAACTAAAACCACGCGCGGTATAGATATTGTTATGGCTATAGATGTTTCTGCTAGTATGCTGGCAAAAGATTTAAAACCAAACCGTTTAGAAGCCTTAAAAGATGTGGCTTCAGAGTTTATACAAGGGCGTCCAAACGATCGTATTGGTTTGGTGGAATATGCAGGAGAAAGTTATACAAAAACACCAATTACAAGCGATAAAGCCATTGTATTACGTTCTTTAGAAAGCATTCAGTATAATACAATTATTGAAGGCGGAACCGCTATTGGAATGGGGTTAGCTACGGCGGTAAATAGATTAAAAGATAGTAAAGCAAAAAGTAAGGTTATTATTCTTTTAACCGATGGTGTTAATAATTCAGGATTTATTGATCCTAAAATAGCAAGTGAGTTGGCTGTAGAATTCGGTATAAAAACCTATACAATCGGTTTAGGAACCAATGGTATGGCGCTATCGCCTATAGGGATGCATCCTAATGGTCAGTTTCAATATGGTCGTGTTCAAGTAGAAATTGATGAAGCCTTGCTACAAGAAATAGCAGAAGCTACAGGAGGTAAGTATTTCAGGGCTACCAATAATGAAAAACTAGCCGAAATTTATGAGGAAATAAATAAGCTAGAAAAAACAGAAGTTGAAGAATTTAAATTTTATAACTATCAAGAATTGTTTAGACCTTTCGTTTTTATAGCAGGTTTATTATTGTTATTAGAAGTGTTATTGCGAGTTACTGTTTTTAGAAGTTTTATATAAATTAAAAAGGTTTTTTACATGATAGCTAACTGTATTTCAGATGTAATTTGTTTTAAATACACGGCTTAAAATTAAAATATGTATCAATTAGAAGAAAAAATATGGTTTTGGGTTTTAGCAGTTATTCCAGTGATAATGCTCCTGTTTTTACTGCTTCAGTTTTGGAAAAAACAAACACAGAAAAAATTTGCTGACAAAAGGCTGTTAAAACGATTAAGCCCCAACACATCGGTGTTTAAAACAGTACTGAAAGTGGTGGTTTTAAGTTTAGCTTTTGCTTGCTTAGCAATAGCATTAGTGAATCCTAAAGTTGGTACAAAGTTAGAGACTGTAAAACGTGAAGGTGTTGATGTTGTTTTTGCGGTTGATGTATCTAAGAGTATGCTTGCCGAAGATATTGCGCCCAATCGTTTAGAAAAATCAAAACAGTTAGTAACGCAAATTGTCAATAATCTTGCTGGCGATCGGATTGGTATTATAGCTTATGCCGGAAAAGCATTTCCGCAGTTGCCAATTACAACAGATTATGCATCGGCTAAAATGTTTTTACAAGGCATGAATACGGATATGCTATCATCACAAGGTACAGCTATTAATGAGGCGATAGAGTTAGCTAAAACGTACTATGATGATGAACAACAAACCAATCGTGTTTTAATTATAATTTCAGATGGAGAAGATCATTCAGAAATGTCTGAAAATGTAGCTAGAGAAGCTAATGAAGAAGGTATACAAATATTTACCGTAGGAGTTGGTGATGCTAAAGGAGGTCCAATTCCTATTAAGCGAAATGGCGTTGTATTGAATTATAAAAAAGATAGTTCAGGAGAAACAGTAATAACCCGATTAGATGAAAGTACACTAATGAAAATTGCTGAAGAAGCAAACGGTACCTATATAAACGGGAGAAACACAGCTGATGTGGTAAGCGCTATAACAGATATCTTAAACGGCATGGATAAACAAGCTTATGAAGCAAAGCAGTTTGCCGATTTTAAAGACCAATTTCAGTGGTTTCTAGGTTTAGCTATCTTCTTTCTGTTTATTGATATTTTCTTATTAGAACGTAAAACAGCTTGGTTAAAACGATTGAATCTATTTAATGAAAATCTATAATACGAATTTTATAAAATTTTTAACGGATAAAACTCCTGTTGTTTTATACATTTAAAGGCACCAATGAAAAAAATAATAACTTACATATTTGCTCTATTTACAGTAGCAGCTTTCTCCCAGGAAGTTGATAATGATGCAGCGCTAAAAGCTGAAAAAGAAGCGCAAAATTTAGTTTATGAAGCCAATACGTTATTAGAGGAATCCGATTTTGTTTCTGCTGAAATGGCTTATCGAAAAGCTATCTCTGAAGCGCCAACACAAGCTGTTGGTAGTTATAATTTAGGAACCTCATATATTCAGGAAGGTAATTTAGAAGAGGCACTTTACCAATTACAAAAAACAGCAAAAACAGCTACAAGTAAATCTGAGAAGCATCAAATATTTCACAATATTGGAAATATTCTGATGACTAATAAAAAATGTAAAGAAGCTGTTGAAGCTTATAAAAATGCGTTACGTAACAATCCAACAGACGATGAGTCGCGTTACAACCTAGCACTTGCTCAGGAATGTGCTAAGCAACAGGAAGATGAAAATCAAGATCAAGACCAAGACCAGGATCAAGAAAACCAGGACGAAAATCAAGATCAGGATGAAAATAAGGACAATAAGGACGAAGGCGACAAAGAGGATAATAAAGATCAAGGCGATCAGGACGAGAAGGATGGTGATGAGAACCAAGATGAAGATGGTAAACCTAAAGATGAAAAGGAAGATGAAGGGAAGAATAGTCAAGACCCTGGAGAGAATAAAGAGCAAGAACAGCAAAAGCCACAACCACAGCCAGGTCAGATGTCACCACAGCAAATGAAAAACTTGTTAGAAGCCATGAATAATCAGGAGGCTAAGGTGCAAGAGAAAATGAATGCCGAAAAGCAAAAAGGGGCTAAGGTTCAGACAGAAAAGGATTGGTAAGTAATTGCTTAAAAAAATAAGCATGAATTTAATCAATAATAAAATAAGAGTAATACAGATAGTTGATAGAAAGAAATCATGAAACTCATAAAATATATATCCGTAATTTTTATAGTGCTTTGCACGAGTTTAGCAAGTGCCCAGGTAACTTTTGAAGCTAAAGTGAGTAAGAAAAAGTTGGGTATTAATGAGCGTTTACGTGTGGATTTTGAAATGAATAAAGATGGTGATAATTTTAACCCACCAGACTTTAAGAATTTTGCCATTGTAGGAGGTCCAAATCAAGCTGTTAGTAATTCTTGGATTAATGGAAAGCGTTCGTATTCTAAAACGTATAGTTACTTTTTAGCACCAAAAAGTAAAGGAACTTTTACCATTAAGCAGGCTGTTATAGAAATTGATGGTGAAATTTACAAAACCACACCTATTAGAGTTACAGTTACATCGGCGGTAGAAAAACCTAAAGACGGAAACAATGCCAATTATATCGCGTCAGAAAACATTCATTTAGTAGCTGAAGTAACAAATGATAAACCTTATTTAAACGAAGCCATAACGGTTGTATATAAACTATATGTTTCACCAGACACAGGAGTAAGCAATTGGCGTGAAATAGACAATCCGAAGTATAGCGATTTTTGGAGTCAGAATATTGATATTCGTCAGTTAAAAGTTCAAAACGGTACTTATAAAGGTGAGAATTACCGCTATGTTGTTCTGCGTAAAACAGTATTGTATCCACAAAAAACAGGTAAGTTAGAAATAGAGCCGCTTAGTTTAGATATTACTGTAGAGGTTCCTACTAATCGTCGTGATATTTTTGGTGGGCGTTTAATGCAGCAGGCTCATAAAACTGTTTCAGCAGGAAAACGTACAATTCATGTAAAACCATTGCCAGAACAAGGTAAACCAGCAGACTTTACAGGAGCAGTAGGAGATTTTAAATTTCAAGTTTCAGCATCTAAAACGGCACTTAACGCTACGGAATCTTTACAAGCTAAAGTTGAGGTTTCTGGATCAGGTAACTTAAAACTGTTTCAATTACCTAAGTTAAGTTTGCCAAGTTCGTTAGAGGTTTATGAGCCTGAGCATGCCGAAAATGTTCGAACAAACTTAAATGGTATGCAGGGTACTATTTCAGATAGTTATACGGTTGTACCCCAATTTAAAGGGAAGTATCCAATTCCAAATATTTCATTTTCTTATTTTGATTTGAAAACGGAGTCTTATAAAACTATAAACTCAAACGAACTTTTAATAGATGTTTTAGAAGGTCCAACAAATCAAGCTAGCAATCAGGATATCACAGCAGTTGGTGGCGATAAGCAACGCGTAGTGATGAACAATAATCAGTTTGCGTTTATTAAAACCGATGCAAATTTAGTAAGTACTAAGACAACACATTTCTTTAAATCTCCTGGTTTTTGGGCAGCGTTATTAATGCCATTTCTTGCAATTCCTTTAGTTATTGTATTCAAGCAAAAGAAAGATAAACGTGATGCCGATGTATTTGGGAATAAAATAAGAAAAGCCGATAAATTAGCTAAGAAGTATTTAAGTGAAGCAAAAAAATCTCTTGGAAATAAAGAGTTATTTTATATTTCGTTAGAAAAAGCACTTCATAATTATTTAAAAGCTACGTTGCATATTGAAACAAGCGAATTAAGTAAAGAAAAGATTCAAGAGTTACTACTAAAAGGTCAAGTGAGTCAGGATACCATTACAGGATTTATAACAATTCTTAAAAACTGCGAATTGGCAAGGTATACGCCAATTACACAAGTAGAAATGGAACAAGATTACGAGCGTGCGGCAAAAACAATTTCACAAATTGATAAAGAAATTAAGTAGCAATGAAACAGTTTTTTAAAACATATTTTTTCCTTTTAGGGTTTACTTTATTTAGTGCTTATGCGTTTGCACAAAACACACAATTGTTCAATCAAGCTAATGCGTTGTATAACGAAGGGCAGTATGAGGAAGCTATCTCTAAATATGAAAAAATTTTGGCAACAGATATGCATTCTGAAGCCTTGTATTTTAATTTAGCTAACGCTCATTATAAGTTAAACCATATTGCGCCTAGTATATTTTATTATGAGAAAGCAAAACAGTTAGCTCCCAATGATCCTGATATTGATCAGAATATGGCTTTTGCTAAAAATATGACACTTGATGCCATAGATGTACTTCCTGAAGTGGGAATTTCTAAGGTTATCAATCAAGCTTCTAATACAATCAGTTTTGATGCATGGGCTATTTTGGCTATATGTTTTGTGTTTGTAGCTGTATTCTCTTTCATTAATTACTATTTAGCATCAGGGACTAAAACCAAGCGGTTCTCGTTTACTTTAGGTTTTATAGGGATGTTTTTAATGTTAGGAGCATTAGTGGCAGCATTCCATAAATACGATTTAGATAAAAGCGATAATCCGGCCATAGTTTTTGCTCAAAAAAGTCAAATAAAAAGCGAACCTAACTTAAGAAGTTCAGAAGCCTTTGTACTTCATGAAGGAACAAAAGTACAGGTGTTGGATACTGTAAATAATTGGAAAAAAATAAAGCTTACCGATGGTAAAACCGGTTGGATTCTAGCCGATGATATCAAGCTTTTAAATGCGTTTTAATAAAATTTATGTTCTAAAAAAAAATAGAATAACCTATATTTGTATTTCAATACCTATGAATGAGTAAAAAAGTAATTGCCATATTGTTTTCAGTTTTATTCGTGACGTTTATTACAGCGCCATCGATAATTGTTGCTGTAGATGATTCTGTGGACGTTTCTATGTTCTATAGTATTGCAGAAGAGGAAAATGAGAATTTTAAGTTTCCACTTTCTAATAATAATCACGATGATTTTGATGGTGTCTTTACCACTGAATCTAAAGAGTATTTGGGATATTATTTTAAAAATTACACCAAACCTTACCTAAATTTTATTTCACCTCCCCCCGATTTAAACATCATATAATACAGTTTTTTGACTAGGAATATCTAGTCGGGTTTTATTATTAATACTTCTAATTTATAAAATGATATAAAGATTAGGAGCTCAATTATTTATATGTATGTTTAAAAATATTAAGAACGATTTACCAGCAAGTGTAGTCGTGTTTTTTGTGGCATTACCATTGTGTTTAGGTATTGCATTAGCCAGTGGTGCACCATTGTTTTCAGGTGTTATTGCAGGTGTTATAGGAGGTATTGTAGTGGGAAGTTTAAGTGGTTCTAAGCTTGGTGTTAGTGGTCCGGCCGCAGGTTTAGCCGCTATTGTATTAACCGCTATTGGTACACTTGGAGGTTATGAAAACTTTTTAGTAGCAGTTGTTTTAGGTGGAATTATTCAATTAATTTTTGGTGTTTTAAAAGCTGGAGTTATTGGTTATTACTTCCCGTCGTCTGTAATTAAAGGAATGTTAACAGGTATTGGTATTATTATTATTTTAAAGCAAATACCTAACTTCTTTGGTTATGATGAAGAGTCTGCTTGGGATTTAGAGTTTTTTGAAATTGATGGAGGAAATACTTTCTCTGAACTATTTAAAATGTTTAGTAATATTAATCTAGGAGCTGCTTCAGTAGGACTTTTAGCCTTAGTAATTATTCTTTTTTGGGATGTTATATTAAGTAAAAAAGCAAAAATATTTACAGTAATACAAGGACCTTTTGTAGCTGTTGTTTTAGGGATTATTTTCTATACACTTACACAAGATAACGAAGTATTGTCAATTGCAAACAAGCACATGGTAAGTGTGCCAATTCCTGAAGATTTAGACTCTTTTATAGGTCAGTTTAGTTTTCCTAACTTTTCAGTGATTTTACAACACGAAGTATGGATTGTAGCATTTACTATTGCCTTAGTTGCTAGTTTAGAAACCTTATTAAGTGTTGAGGCTTCAGATAAATTAGATCCAGACAAAAATGTAACGCCAACTAATAGAGAATTATTAGCTCAAGGAACAGGAAACATTATTTCTGGTTTAATTGGAGGTTTACCAATTACACAAGTAATTGTAAGAAGTTCTGCAAATGTACAATCGGGAGGTAAGTCTAAATTATCTACTATTATCCACGGTTTCTTATTGTTAATTTCTGTTGTTTTAATCCCTAATTTATTAAACAAAATACCTTTATCCGTACTTGCTGCAATTTTATTAGTAGTTGGATATAAGTTAGCAAAACCAGCATTATTCAAGCAAATGTATAAGCTAGGATGGAAACAATTCGTACCGTTTATAGTAACAGTAGTTGGTATTGTTTTTACCGATTTATTATCAGGTATTGGCTTAGGTCTTGCCGTAGGAATTGTGGTTATTTTATTAAAAAGTTACCAAAATTCTCACTTCCTTCATATTGAAGATACTAGTAATGGAAAACCTAAAGTAAAAATGACACTTGCTGAAGAGGTAACCTTTTTTAATAAAGGAGCCATTCTTAAAGAACTAGATAGTTTACCAAGAGATACTTATTTAGAACTAGATCTTATCAAAACACGTTATTTAGATCATGATATTATTGAAATTTTAGAAGATTTCTTGCATAAAGCTGAAGAGCGAAATATTGATATAAAATTAATGTCTAAACGCGGTGTCGTTGAAAATCCATCTAGTTTTATAAGTTTCTTTGACAATAGACCTAAATCGGATTTAAGTCTAAGTTAGAAACCCCATATTAATGAAAAACACTAAGCGCTTTATTCTTAACTTATCTCATTTATAAGAATAGCGACTTGCAGAAAAGTACCATCAATTAAAAAAACAGATTGATGGTACAATTCATGTTTTTTCATGCAAAACACAAATAACAAACAAAAGAATACAAAATAGTTTGCTGTTAATAGTTACATTTATAATCAAAAGGTATCACTATTAATTTCAGCTTAAAAAAATAAATTATGAAAGCGCATACAAAAGAAACTCAAGCAACAATGACTCCTGAAAAATCAGTACAATATTTAAAGGAGGGTAATGTTCGATTTCAAAATAATTTAAAAGCCAATAGAAATTTATTACAACAAGTAAATGAAACAAGTGAAGGGCAGTTTCCTTTTGCTACCATTTTAAGTTGTATCGATTCTCGTGTATCAGCCGAACTGGTTTTCGACCAAGGTTTAGGTGATATCTTCAGTGTTAGAATAGCAGGGAATTTTATAAATGAAGATATTTTAGGAAGCATGGAGTTTGGTTGCAAATTAGCAGGAACTAAATTAATAGTCGTTTTAGGACACACAAGCTGTGGAGCTATAAAAGGGGCGTGTGATGATGCCAAATTAGGAAACCTAACAAGTATGTTAAGTAAAATTAAACCAGCTGTAGAGGCTGTTTCTGAACCAGCTGATACCAGTCTAAGAAATTCAAAAAATTCAGATTTTGTTGATGCTGTTTCTGCAAAGAATATCGAATTAACAATTGATAGAATACATGCTGAAAGTCCTGTATTAAGTGAAATGGAAAAAAATGGTGAAATTAAAATCATCGGTGCTATGTATGATATTAATACAGGAGCCGTGCATTTCCTTGATTAAAACATAAACTATATTTATAAGTTTTTATGAATAAGAAATTAAGTCTGGTAGTGTTAGCTTTATTGCTGGCACTACCTTCCTTTTTAAGGGCGCAAGAGAGTGATTTTGGTAATTGGTTGATTTATATTGGTAATAAAAAAATAGACTCTAAATGGAATATCCATAACGAAGTCCAATATAGAAACTACAATGCCATTGGAGATTTAGAACAACTGCTTATACGTACCGGTTTAGGTTATACGTTTAATGAATCGAAAAATAATGTGTTATTAGGTTATGGATATATTTTATCTGAAAATTATATAGCAAATACAGACGATAAAGAATCGGTTAATGAACACCGAATATTTCAACAATTTACATCTAAACAACGTATAGGTAGCGTTGGATTATTGCATCGTTATCGGTTTGAACAACGTTTTGTTGAAAGCGACTTTAAACTCCGTTTTCGTTATTTTCTAGGGATAAATATTCCTTTAAATAAATCAGAAACCTATTTTATTTCGGCTTACAACGAGATCTTTTTAAATTTAGAGAGTCCTGTTTTTGATAGGAATAGAGCCTATGTTGGATTAGGTTATAAAATTAATGAGAATTTAAAGTTAGAAGCTGGATATATGAATCAGTTTTTTGAATACGGAAACAGAGATCAGTTTAATATAATGACCTTTGTTACGTTTTAATAACAACTTAAAAAAAGCCGCTTAATTAAGCGGCTTTTTTATGGACTAAAACAAAATTACATACAGATTGCAATTTATTTTACTACTAACTTTTTAGTTACTTGTCTGTTGTTGTTTGTTATTTTTAGAATATATATTCCACTGTTAATGTTCGATAAATCTAGTGTTTCAACAGTTGAATTAGAGGTGCTTTTTATGGTCGTGTTTAATACCGTCTGACCAGTAACGGTAGATATTGTTATTTCCGTATTATAATCTTCCGCATCTGTGTTAAATGCAATATTTATATAGTTATCAGTAACGGGATTTGGATAAACAACTAAGTTGTTTGGACTTGAAACGCTTTGCGTATGTAAAAGATCTAATTGATTTGTGTAGATAAATGTTTCAGTTTTATTATCTGTAGTTAAGCCTGTTAATACAAAATCTAAATCGCCATCATTATCATAGTCATTCCAGTCGCTAGAGCTAATGTAGGTGCCCGTTATATTGTTTATTTCAGCATTTTCAGTATATATGCCATTGTTATTATTGTAAAATTTTGCCGATGCTTCTGTATCAGAGTTTGAACCACTAATAAATAAGTCTAAATCACCATCATTATCATAATCTACAAAGTCTGTTGTACCCCAATAAAGCTGTGTGAAAGTATTACTAGCATTTTCTGTAAAATTACCCGTTCCATCATTGTCATATAAAGCCGTAAAAGGTGTGTATGATGAACTAAACCCTGAAAGTATAACATCAAGGTCGCCATCATTGTCATAATCTCCTGCATCTGTAGCTGAGAAATATGCATTTGCAATTGTTTGATTTGTTGCTAAAGTAAATTCAGCTAGACCATTATTCATGTATAATTTTGTTTCAGGTACATAACTGTTGCTGAATCCTGTTAAAAGGACATCACTATTTCCATCATTATTGGCATCAAAAACTAAGATGTTTCCAAAAGAATTTCCGAAAAATGGAGCTGATGTAAGGGTAAATTCACCGTTTATGTTTTGCATATACAAATCTGCTATATACTCGTAATTGTCATTAACACCAGTTACTATAAGATCCGTTAAATTATCGTTGTTAAAGTCTCCAGATGCTATTTTTCCTGTAGAGGTACCAGAAATGTTTAACACTTGACTAGTAAAATTATTGACACCGTCATTAATATATAAAGTTACTTTTTCTGTATCGTTAGAGTCATATCCGTTTATGATAAAATCCATGAAGCCATCCTTGTTGTAGTCAAGTTTAACCATGCTAGCGTGGCTATATGCTTCAATGCTTGTTGGGATTTCTGTTGGTGTTTCAGTTTCTAAGCTGTATAAACTTGAGAAATTATTATAATCACCACTAAAACCTGAAACAAGTAATTCTGTTGGTGCGTTGTTGTCTACCTCTATCCACATGGCTTGACCGTAGATAATACCTTGAACAGTCTCTGTGTTTAATTCTGTGAATTGCTGTGCTAAGCCAAGTTGTAATGTTAAAAGCATGGCGAGTGAAAAGTAAATTTTTTTCATGATTTTATGGTTTAATTTGTTGGTTTGATTGTTGTTATGTAGAATTATTCTAAATAAGGTTTTTGAGTCAAAAAAAAGAGCGGGATTACCACGCTCTTTTTTTTGGTTGAATTTTTATTATTGCAATAAGCTGTATACAAATTCTGGATGGCCACGTTCACCATCAGCATCTGTTAGAGCTAAGAACTTTAATTTATATAAATTACCAGCTGTATCATTTACGATATAGAATACGTTTTCTTTTAATGATGGTAATGTGCCTGGGCCTCCACCATTTCTCCAGCTACTTCCAATAGTACGTTGGTCGTCACTAAAGTTTATATCTACAACATCTGCTAAAGTAAATGTATCATAACTTAATTCTGTTTCAACATCAGTATCAATCACGTAAGCAGTTGCTTCAGCCTTAGAGTTGTTTAAAACATAATCAGAATAGCCATAAGCACCGTATCCTGGTATTTCATTTGTAAATACTGTGAAGTTTAAGTCCCAGTTTGCTTTTGTAGGTTCTACGTTAACAACTGTTTCAGTATTAAAACTAAAGAATGTAAAATTGTAATTTGCATTTTTTGAGATAGTAACAGTATTATGTGTTGTAGCGTCTAAGTCTGCATATTGTAATACATAGTCATTACCGCTTTTAGTAATACGAACCTTCATCCAACCTCTTGCGTTTCCTGAAACTTCAACACTACCATTTGCAGGTGTTCCTGTACCAACTTCGTAACCTAAGTTAACTAAGTATACGTTGTTTGCAGATTCATCATCAGAAATGGCAGCAATAGCAGTACCATCAATATTTCCAAATGGCGCATCAATATACCCTGCACTTACTGCGTTAAAAGTACCAACAGCAACTTGAGGTTGTAGGTTTTGAACTTCTGTTGATGTAGAGGTAACGGCATCGATATCTGTGGTTGATAAAGCTGCTGTAGCCATGTAGATAGAACCGTTTATAGCAACTCTAAATTCGTCACCTGAATAAAATCCTAAATCCCATGAATCTCTTTGAACACTTTTTGTTGTATTTGTACTTAAATCAACATAAATTTGATTTTGTTGGTTTGGCCCACCTACTTCAGGTGTGATAGCTGCACCTTCTATTACTATGCTTATTGGTCCTGATGTACCGTTGTTGTCATCGTCACTACTACAACTAAAAGTAGCTAGTAAAGCAACTGTGAATACTGCTGATAAAAATTTGTTGATCATAATATGAATTGTTTAAAGATTTAATTTATATACTAGTTTTAAATAAAATGAGCGTCCGTAACCTAAAGTTAAATTAGAAGTTCCAGTACTGTGTGTACCTTCAGATGAAGAAGAATTTCTAATATCTACCGATGTAACATCTAGTAAATTTCTAGCGCCTAATGTTACTTCAAAAGATTTTTTGAAGAATGATTTTTTTATAGAGGCATCTAACCAACTATAAGCATCCAATTTTTGTTGTGTAAATAGGTTGTTTCCTTCACTGTCTGTTTCACCGCTAGCTATGTAATTCTTTTCAGAACCATTGTATTTATAAAGCATGGATATGTATGTATCCCATTTTTTAGCGTAATAGGTTGCGCTGGAGTTTATTTGATAGGAGAATAAAAAGTCATCATCGGCATTAATTTCATTATCTAAAACTCTAGAAACACCTTGTAATGTTGCTCCTAAGTTAAATGTCCAATGACTAGATTTTATGCTGTTATTAAATGTTGCTCCCATAAACTTATAGCTGTTTATGTTTATGTATTGTTGTTGTAAAGGAGTGGTGTTTATAACAGCTAAATCAATTTTATCGTTTAGGGCAATGTAGTTAACCTTAAACTCGTTAACCATGGATAAATCGTTAAACCAGCTGCGTTTTTTTAAATTTAAAAATGCTGAATAACCATTTTCTGGCTTTAGGTTCTCGTTACCACGAACATCATGATTTGAATCCACAAAATAAAGGTATAGTTCTTCAAAACTTGGTGTTCTATACGAACTTGCTAATTCAGCACGTAATTCAAACCCGTGTTCAAATAAGTAACGGGCACTTAAAGATCCCATAAGTTCCGAGTTGAAAAGCGAGTTGTAATCTAATCTAACTCCTGGTCTAACAGAAAACTTATCATTAAAACGGTATTCTCCAGAAGCATAACCAGCAAAAGTTGAAACGGTTTGTAATTTAGAATTTACGGTTGTTTCGCCCCCTGCTTGATAATCAAACCCCTCAATATAACGCATTTCATACCCTAATTGGAAGTTGAAATTTTCCGTTTTAATTAAATTGTTAACGGCACCATTTGTAAAAAATACTTTGGTAGATTGGTACGTTTCCTCAAATTCGTTATCCTTTTCTTCGCTAAGTATGTAATATGTAAAGTAATTTAAATCCCGCTCTTGTTGTTGGTAAGAAAAAGTAGCTTTATAATTCATTCCTGATTTTAGTCTACCAGATAGGTTTAAATTGTTTACAAAACGGTTTGTTTTGTAAATTCTATCATTTGTAGACGGATTTATCGTTTGTGATGCCACATCTGTATTAAGTCGAACCGATTGATCATAAAAGTCTAGATTTTCATTAAAGTAATCAAAACGGTAGTTTAAATTAAATGCATCTGATTTGTAATTAATAAGGGCATTGGTGTTTATTTGAGTTTTTGGCAACCACTCATAACCTCTTAAACCATCTGTTCCGTAGTAATCTTTACCGGCTCTTTCTCCAAAATAACCTGCAAACTGATTTCTATTAACACCAACTCTTGCAAACCATTTATCGTTAATGTTATGAGAAACATTTATTAATTGAATGTGTCGTCCTTCATCAAACCATGCATATTCATCACCAACCGTTTCTTCTTGAATTCCAGTTTGTATTTCCCACTTACCATCAATAGATTTTTTGGTAATAATATTTATAACTCCCGAAATAGCATTTGCACCATATTCAACACCCATAGCACCTTCAACAATTTCAATACGCTCAATATCGTCTAAGTTTATTTGGGTTAAATCGATGTTGTTTCCTAAGCCATTATCACTTACTAGCGGAATGTTATCTATTAATATGGTGAAATATTGTTGGTCCAATCCAAAAAATGAAATATTAGATTTTCCCGTTTGAGCATCCGGTATTATTGTTAGGTTTAAGTTGAAATTTAATAAATCAGCAATATTGTTACCTGCCTGAGCATCTATTTGCTGTCTGGTAATAACCTTAACATTATGTACCGATTTTTTAATAGACTGCGGGTTGTACTGTCCTGTAATAACAACCTCGCTTAATTGTTCTGTTTCAGTAGAATCGGTAGCAACTTCTTGGGCTCCTACAAACCAACTTAAAAAAAGCAGAAAAAAAAGCAGATAATTATTTTTATTTAGACTCATTCTCTATAAATTTGCTGCAAATATAAAATCTTATTTTAATTGAGTCTAAATAAGAACAGGAAATTTTTAAAATTAGTATTATAAATTATATAAACACTTAATAATGAAACAAGTAACCTTTTCAGTATTTTTAATTTTTGCCTTTATTTTAAACGTAAATGCGCAGTCTAAAAAGAAACAAGATCAAAAAGCCATTAAAGACATGTGTGGTTGCTACGAAGTGAATTTCAATTTCGCTGAAACTTTCGAGTACGTTGAAGATTCTACGTACATGCCGTCTAAAACTAAACACGATAGAGGTATGGAGTGGGTAGAGTTGGTAGAAGATGAAGGAGATAAAATTGTTATGCAACACTTACTTATAGTTGGATCTAAAGAACGTCCACATATTGTTAAGCATTGGCGTCAAGATTGGGAATATCAAAACACCGATTTATATGTATATGACCATGATAATAAATGGAATTATGTATCGCTTCCAAAAGATGAAGTAAAAGGCCAGTGGACACAACGTGTTTTTCAAGTAGATGATAGTCCGCGTTACGAAGGTTCTGCAACTTGGGTACATGTTGATGGTAAAAGTTATTGGGAAAATACAACGCCGGCACCTTTAGCTAGACGTGAGTATACTACTAGAAGTGATTATAATGTGTTAAACAGAACAAACAGACATGAAATTGTTGAAAACGGATGGATTCATGATCAGGATAATGATAAGGTTGTTCGCGAAACAGGTAAAGAGGATATTATTATAGCACAAGAAAAAGGTCATAATACATACGTTAAAATTGCAGATAGTAACTGTAAGGCTGCTCATGATTATTGGGCTAAAAACAAAGCTAAATGGGCTGTAGTTCGTGCCAAGTGGGAAACCGTATTTGCTAGAAATACAGACTTAATTTTAGAAGAAAAGGTAGATAACAAAGTTATGTTTAAATACCTATTAGATGATAAGAATTATAATACTCCAGAAACAATCAATCCAATTATTGATGCTTTTGTAAAATAATTATTTATGAATTTTAAACAGATAATTTCAACCCTACTATTAGTAGCTACCTTACAAGGTTTTGCACAAAAAAACGTGTTTCTTAAACGAGATTTTTGGTCGTCAAATCCTTCTATACAGAAAATTGATTCTTACATTCAAGAAGGACAAGATATAGCAGAAGCAAATAGCAATAATTTTGATGCTGTAGTTTATGCAATTCTTCAGAATGCACCATTTGAAACACTTCAATACATCCAATCTAAGCCAGGAAACGATGTGAATAAACTGACTCATGATGGGCGTACTTATATTTTCTGGGCCGCTTATAAAGGGAATACAGAATTCATGAAATACCTTATTAAAAAAGGTGCTAATACGAATATTACGGATGACAAAGGGAATACTATTCTAAACTTCGCGGCAGGTGCAGGGCAAACTAATACCGAAGTTTATGATATATGTATTGCAGCAGGTGCTAATCTTGAAAAAGATCTTACGCCATACGGCGCAAATGCCTTGTTGTTAGTTGCCCCATACGATAATAACTTTGAGCTTATTAGCTATTTTACCAAAAAAGGATTGGATATTAATAGTGTAGATGCTAACGGTAATGATGTATTTAATTACGTTGCAAAAACAGGTAATAAGGAGTTATTAAACAAGTTAAAAAACAAAGGTGTAACTGGAAACGATCAAGCTTTTTTGTTTGCTGCTACCGGAACTAGAAGTCATACAAACAGTTTGGATGTTTACGCTTATTTAAAAAGTTTAGGGTTTAACCCAAATGTAACCTCTAAAACAGGTGAAACTCCATTACATATTTTAGCAGCAAGAAGTGAAAATCTAGAGATTTTAAATTTCTTTATCAATAATAATGTTCCTGTTAATAAAGCCGATAAAAACGGAAATACAGCATTTATAAATGCTGCTTCTAGTAATAATATGGAAGTAGTTTCTATGCTAAAAGGACATGTGGATGATATTAATACGGTTAACAAAAAAGGTCAGTCAGCCTTAACTGTAGCCGTAAAAGGAAATAGTTCTGAAGTTGTTGAGTTTTTAATTAAAAACAATGCTAACGTAAAAGTTATTGATGCAAAAGGGAATAGCCTTGTTACTTATGCTATTGCATCCTATAATGCTAAAAAAAAGGAAGATTTTGAAAAAAAGATAGCGCTACTTAAAGCTAACGATATCGAAATCTCTCGAGCTCAAAAAGATGGCAATACCCTGTATCATTTAGCAGTACAAACACACGACTTAGATTTAGTTAAGTGGGCAAACACGTATAAAATTGACGTTAATGCTAAAAATAACGAAGGAAATACAGCTTTACATTTAGCGGCTATGAGTGCTAAAAATACCGATATTTTAAAGTATTTAATGTCTATTGGAGCAAAAACAAGTGTAACAACAGATTTTGATGAAACTGTTTTTGATTTAGCATCAGAAAATGAGCTGTTAAAAGCAAGTGAAACAAATTTAGATTTTTTGAAGTAGTTAATTATAAACCTGTAAGTCAATAATTGGCTTTACAGGTTTTTATTTTAAAGTGATATCTATGAAATTAAAGCAATTATTATTTATTAGTTTTCTAACATTTGGCTTGTTGTCTTTTACAACTGTTACCAATGCAACAAAATATAAATGTATGATTCAAATGACGAATTATACAGGTGAAGGTGCCTATGTTGTTATCTCATTAATAAACCCTGAAGGTGCTTACGAAGAAACATTATATGTACAAGGAGATGATAGTGAGTGGTACCATGATATTACCGATTGGTGGAAATTTTACGGAAAAAAACGCACAAATATCGATGCTATTACGGGAGCTACCATTGCAGGTGGTGCTAGAACGATAAGTGTTATTGAAATTGACGACTCTAAAATTGATGCTGGTTACAGTATTCGGTTTGAGACCGCAGTAGAAGATCAAGAATATTATACAAAAGATGTGGAATTTCCTTTAACTTCGGAAACTGTAAAAAGTAAAAAGGAAGGTAGTGGCTTTATTAGGTATGTACGCATGATGCCTAATTAAGGTTTGCCATAATACTCATTTAAAAAATATTGGTTTATGACCATTTCAATCTGGAGATACAGTCACCTTACTTTGGCCGTATCTTCTTTTGTTTTTATTCTTTTAGCCTCCATAACTGGAATTATTTTAGCATTTCAGCCTATCTCAGAGCAGGTTAAACCTTATAAGTCTGCCGATTTTGAAACGCTGACACTTGCTGAGACGCTTTCAACACTTAAAGATACTTACCCAGAAGTTATTGATTTACAAATTGATGCTAACGATTTTGTTTTACTGTCTGCCATAACCGAAGAAGGCGAAAGTGTTACAGGTTATATTAATCCCAAAACAGCCGAAATAATTGGTAACAAGCTGGAAGTAAGCTCTTTTTTTCAATGGGTAACCAATTTCCATAGATCCTTGTTTTTAAAAAGTATAGGACGTTTTTTTGTTGGCCTATGTTCGTTTTTACTATTATTAATTGCTGTTTCGGGAGCTGTTTTAATTATAAAGCGTCAGCGTAGTTTTAAGAAGTTTTTTTCTAAAATTGTTAATGAAAATTTTAATCAATATTGGCATATAGTTCTGGGGCGTTTATCCCTAATTCCTATTGTAATTATCACTATTACTGGAGTCTATTTGTCGCTTGAAAAATTCGATTTATTACCAGATCATCGGAGTTCTCATGAAATAGATTTTAGCACTATTCAAGGCGAACCCAAATTAGTCGTATCTGATTTCCCTGTTTTAAAAAATATAAACCTCTCCGAGGTTCGTGCGGTCGAGTTTCCGTTCTCAAATGATGTTGAAGATTATTTTACCATATCTCTAAAAAATAGCGAATTGGTGGTTAATCAGTTTACAGGAGAAATTTTAAGCCAAATAAACTACCCGTTAGTAACATTTTATTCCAACTTAAGTTTGAATTTACACACCGGTAAAGGCAGCATTTTTTGGTCTATTATTTTGATGCTTGCAACGGCAAATATTTTGTTCTTTATTTATTCTGGGTTTGCTATGACTCTGAAACGCCGAAAAGGAAAATTAAAAAATAGGATTAATAAAGTAGAAGCTGAATATGTTATTTTAGTAGGCTCTGAAAATGGTAGCACCTTGCCCTTCGCGAACACCTTGCATGAACAACTCCTTAAGTCTGGGAAGAAATCTTTTATAGCAGAACTTAATAATTACACAACATTTAGTAATGTTAAGCACTTTATTATTCTTACAGCAACCTATGGCCAAGGTGATGCGCCAACGAATGCCGATAAGTTTTTAAAGTTGTTAAAAACTACCAAACAATCTAAAGATATAAACTATTCAGTTGTTGGTTTTGGTTCCTATGCTTATCCAGATTTCTGTCAATTTGCCTTTGATGTAGATGCCGAAATGAAAAAGGAATTCAACCAGTTTTTACCAACATTCACTATTAATGATAAATCCGTAGACGCCTTTAAGCAATGGGTCGAGTTATGGACAAGTAAAACAGCATTGTCTGTTAATATTCCTGAAAATAAATTAGTAGTAAAACCAAAACTTACTAATGAGCTAACGGTAGTTCATAAAACAGCTGTTAAAACTAATCCCGATAATACGTTTAGTATAACCTTAAAAACCAAACAAGCTAAACGTTTTGTTTCAGGTGATTTATTAGCAATTTATCCGGCTAACGATTATCGTGAGCGCTTGTATTCCATAGGTAAGGTTGCTAATTCAATTCAGTTAAGTGTAAAGTATTACGACAATGGTTTAGGTTCTGGTTTTTTAAATGGTTTTAACGAAGGCGATACCTTTAAAGCACGAATTATTAATAATGCAGCTTTTCATTTCCCTAAAAAAGCAACTTCGGTTGTAATGATTGCTAATGGTACTGGTATTGCACCGTTTTTAGGTATGATTGATGCGAATAAGTCGTTAAAAAACATACAGCTATATTTTGGTTTACGTACACAAGCTTCGTATGACTTATATGAATCACAAATTAACTCTTACCTCGAAAACGGGAAATTAGGGCGCTTAGCATTAGCATTATCAAGAGAAGGTCATCAAAACTATGTGCAAGATTTGCTTTTTAAAGAGGCTCACTTTATAGCTGATACTCTTAAAAATAAAGGTGTTTTAATGATTTGTGGTTCGCTTATTATGTATAAAGATGTTTGTAATACTTTAGATTTAATTTGCGAAAAACACCAATTAGAACCACTGACGTATTACCGTAAACAAGGTCAAATCCAGTCGGATTGTTATTAAGAAGCACTTGTGTTTTCTTGACTTGTTTCAGAATCAGTTTCCGTTTCAGTAGCCGATTTTATAACAAACGGAAACAACATTGGAGCTACGGATTTTACAGGTTCATAAAGTACGGCATCTTTAGTTTGCTCTTCATCTACAAAAGTTATAGTAGAATTCATTACATCAAATACATTAAGTAAAACACTTAAAATTAATCCCATTTTTACGACGCCAAAAAGAGCTCCTAATAATTTGTTTAAGATGCCTAGTGCAGCAAAATTAGCCAGTTTAGTAAGGGCCTTTCCTGCTAAAGCAATTACCAAAACAATAACAATAAATGTTATAGCAAAAGCGGCTACATTAATGGTTTGCTCATTCCAGTCAACATATTCAATTAGTAGTTCTGCAGCATAGAAACTAAAATGTATTGCGCCATAAATACCTGCAATTAGGGCTACTAAGGATGCTATTTCAACAAAGAAACCTTTTAAAAAACCACGCACGAGTCCTAAACCCAAAAATGCCACTAAAATGATATCAATTACGGTCATATAACATTAGAATTTCAACAAATATAAAGTAACTTTGCGAGAATTAAATTTTGTTAAATTAAAAGCTTACTGCTTTAGCAGGATAAAATTATGTCTAGAGACGAACAGTTAAAAGAACGATGGGAGCAAGTGGTTGAAAAACTATCAACACAATTTGCAGATGGCGATACGCTAGATTTAGATGCTATTATTTATTTAATTGGTATTCAAGAATTGGGGCAATTAGATAGAAAGTTTAAAAAAGATCATAAATTAGATTTGATGCATATAGCTATTTGTAGGTTGTTAGAGCCTTACGGCTACTACGAATTTGATTATTATGATGAAGATAAATGGCCGCATTATAAAGTGAAAGAGCAATTACCAACACTAAAAGCAGGTGAACAAAGTATATTAATGAAGGAAGCAATAGTAAACTATTTTATAGAAGCGGAGTATATAAAATAAGAATTATTAAATTTGCATTCATTTTCAAGGAATCATGATAGATAAGATAAAAGAATTAATTACTGAAGCAGAAGCGTTTCAAGCAAACTCTAAAGAAGAAGTCGAAGCATTTCGAATTAAGTTTTTAGGAAAAAAAGGCTTGCTAAACGATTATTTTAAGGAGTTTAAAAATGTGGCTAACGATCAAAAAAAGGAGTTTGGCCAGATAATTAATGCACTTAAAAAAACTGCAGAAGAAAAGGTAGCTACACTTAAAGAAGAGCTAGATAGTAAAGAAGATACAGCTGGTGTTTATGACGATTTATCAAGACCAGGTGAACCTATCCAAATTGGAGCTAGACACCCTATCTCAATAGTTAAAAATCAAATTATTGATATCTTCTCTCGAATAGGTTTTAATGTTAGTGAAGGACCAGAAATTGAAGATGATTGGCATAATTTTACGGCTTTAAACTTGCCGGAATATCACCCAGCACGTGATATGCAGGATACCTTTTTTATTCAGACAGATCCAGATATCTTATTACGTACCCATACCAGTTCGGTACAGGTTCGTTATATGGAAAATAATAAACCGCCAATTAGAACTATTTCACCAGGCCGTGTTTATAGAAACGAAGCTATATCTGCTAGATCTCACTGTTTTTTCCATCAGGTAGAAGGTTTGTATATTGATAAAGATGTAAGCTTTGCCGATTTAAAACAAACATTACAATACTTTACCACCGAAATGTTTGGTAAAAGTAAAATACGTTTAAGACCCTCATATTTCCCTTTTACAGAGCCTAGCGCCGAGGTAGATGTGTACTGGGGTTTAGAAACCGAAACAGATTATCGTATAACTAAAGGTACGGGTTGGTTAGAAATTATGGGCTGCGGTATGGTAGACCCGAATGTATTAGAAAACTGTGGTATTGATTCTAAAGAATATTCAGGTTTTGCTTTTGGTATGGGAATAGATCGTATTGCCATGTTGCTTCATCAAATAGGAGATATCCGCTTGTTAAGTGAGAATGATGTTCGCTTTTTAGAACAATTTAAATCTGCTCTTTAATAAAAACAACTAATTTTTTAGCATATAAAACCGATGGAAACATCGGTTTTTTTTATTTAACACTTTATTAACTTCGTTTAGTTCGGTTTGTTCCGAACCAATATTATATTTGCAATTACTTTATTTAAGAATGGGCAATTGTCTCATTTAAATAATTGTAAAAAAGTATAATATGAAAGCAAATATTTGTGAAGAAAAAATGGCATTGGTTGAAAAACTAGGTGTGCATTTAGAAAACAGAGAGCAACTGGCTCCGGTAGCTGCTCGTATTTTATCTTACATTATCTTAACAGGTAAGAAGGGGGCGACTTTTGAGGATATGGTTTCTGTTTTATGTGCTAGTAAAAGTACCATTTCAACCCATCTTAATCACTTACAGGATTTAAATAAAATTCAATATTTCACTAAAACAGGTGATCGAAAAAAATACTTCATTATAAACAAGAATAATATCATTCAACATATAGATAACATGATAAATCATTGGAAAGATGAGCGTGAAGTACATGTAGAGATTAAGAATTATAAAGAGAAAATAAACACGTTTAAAATAGAAGATGAAGCCGAGAAATTCGACTTGAGTTTTCATAACGATTACATTCAATTTATAGATGCGGCTTCTGCATCTATTCAGAACCTAAAAACTAAAATAATAACAAACCAATTCGATTTTTAAATTATATAAGATGAAGAAAAATAATTTCCACTCAATATTAGCGCTAGGCGTATTTTTATTTGTTTTAAGCTGTGGCGGAAAGGAAGAATCACAGCCGGCAGCGCAAGCGCCAGCAGCTCCTTACCCTGTAACACAAGTACAGCCTAAAACCGTAACCGGTTATCAAGAGTATCCTACAAAAATTGAAGGGATCGTTAATAGTGATGTTCGAGCTAAAACGTCTGGATATATTCAAAAAGTAATGGTCGATGAAGGTCAAAAAGTGTCTAAAGGGCAGGTTTTATTCAAATTAGAAACCGAATCACTTAGTCAAGATGCAAGTGCAGCTTTAGCACGTGTAAATGTGGCTCAAGTAGAGGTTGATAAGCTAGTGCCGTTAGTAGAGAAAAATATTATTAGTCCTATTCAATTAGAAACAGCAAAAGCAAATCTGCAACAAGCAAAAGCGAGTTATAGTGCAGTTTCAGCTAATATAGCATATGCTACTATAAAGAGTCCTGTTGATGGTTATGTAGGTCAAATTAATTTTAGAGAAGGAACATTAATTAGTCCTGGCGACCCTAAACCGCTTACTACTGTAAGTGATATTAGTCAAGTGTATGCTTTCTTTAGTTTAACAGAATCTCAGTATTTAGATTTCTTAGAAAATTCTAAAGGCAAAACATTAGCTGATAAGTTAGCCAATTTTTCAGAAGTGAATTTAATATTAGCCAATGGAAGTGTTTATTCTGAAAAAGGAAAAATTGAAACTAGTTCTGGACAAATCAACCAAAATACTGGTACCGTTAGTTTTAGAGCAGTTTTTGATAATCCAAATTTGTTAATTACAAATGGAAACAGTGGTAAAATTCAAATTCCAGTTGTTCATGAAAATGCTACAGTTATACCACAAACGGCCACTTTTGAGCAACAAGGTAATGTTATGTTGTACAAGCTAGCTGAAGATAATACCGTAAAAACAAGTATTGTAAAGGTGAAAACAGCAGTTGGTAATTTATATGTATTAGAATCTGGTGTAGATACTAAAGATACTATTGTAGTATCAGGAGTTGGTAAGTTAAGAAGTGGTATGAAAATTTCGCCACAACCAATGGATTTTGAAACAGCAATTAAGCCTGTTAAAACTTTGTTTAAAAACTAATAAACCCTTAAATCATGTTAAAAACTTTTATTGAAAGACCTGTTCTCTCAACAGTAATTTCCATTATAATAGTCATCTTAGGTGTTATTAGTATTACTAGTTTACCTATAGAAGAATACCCGGATATTGCGCCGCCAACAATTAAGGTTTCAGCGAGTTATACCGGAGCCAATGCAGAAACCGTTTTAGAAAGTGTTATTATTCCTATTGAGGAGCAGATAAACGGTGTGGAGGGAATGACTTATATTACATCTACAGCGTCTAATAATGGTACTGCAGAAATTACCGTATACTTTAATCAAGAAATGGATGCCGATATTGCAGCGGTAAACGTTCAAAACCGTGTAGCTAGAGCAACTCCTTTATTGCCGCAAGAAGTTATACAAACTGGTGTAACCACACAAAAACAGGAAACCAGTGCCTTGATGTTTATTTCCATGTATTCCGAAAATGAGGATTATGATGCCACATTTATTCAGAATTACTTAAAAATAAATGTTATCCCTGCCATTCAGCGTATTAATGGTGTTGGTGATGTAAGTGTTTTTTCTCAGCAAGATTACGCTATGCGTGTTTGGTTAAAACCAGAAAAATTAGCCGCTTATAATTTAATTCCTTCCGATATAACAGCAGCTTTACAGGAACAAAACTTAGAAGCAGCAGCTGGTTCATTAGGTGAAAATAATGGGGAAGCCTTTTCTTATACCTTAACGTATAGTGGTCGTTTTAAAGATGAATCGCAGTACAACGATATTGTTATAAAAGCTTTAGGTAATGGAGAGTTCTTACGTTTAAAAGATGTAGCAACTATAGAGCTTGATGCTCAATCCTATTCGTCAAATGCCATGAGTTTAGGAAATCCAGCCGTTTTCATGGGGATTTTTCAAACCAAAGGTTCGAACGCTCAGGAAATTATTGAAAATATAAAAACAACCTTAACAACAGTAGAAAAAGATCTTCCAGACGGCTTAAGTATATTTGTGCCATACGATACAAGTTTATTTTTAAATGCTTCTATTGAAAAGGTAATTCATACGCTTTTAGAGGCGTTCTTATTAGTGTTCTTGGTAGTATTTATCTTCTTACAAGACTTTAGGTCTACATTAATACCAGCTATTGC
Organism: Algorimicrobium bowmanii; assembly: GCF_054031195.1. The sequence goes on along the minus strand of NZ_CM132929.1, from coordinate 160,180 downwards.
GGTGCCAGTTTCTATTATTGGTACGTTTTTCTTCTTAAATGTTTTTGGGTATTCTATAAACTTACTAACCTTATTCGCATTGGTACTAGCTATTGGTATTGTTGTGGATGATGCCATTGTAGTTGTAGAGGCTGTACACGCCAAATTAGATGAAGGTGAAACCAATCCGAAGCGTGCAACTATAACTGCTATGAATGAAATTTCAGGAGCTATTATATCTATTACTTTAGTAATGGCGGCGGTATTTATTCCAGTTACTTTTATTACAGGTCCTACTGGTGTATTCTACGAGCAGTTTGGTGTAACACTTATTATTGCCATTTTAATTTCAGCAGTAAATGCCTTGACCTTAAGTCCTGCTTTATGTGCTTTATTATTAAAAGGTCATAAAGATGATGAAGACTTAAAAGGAAAGAGTCCATTACAACGTTTCTATACGCTTTTTAATCGCGGATTTAACGCTACTATAGAGCGTTATGGGAATTCGCTTAAGTTTCTTTATAAGCGTAAATTTGTATCAGTAGTTTTACTAATTATTACAGCAGTTGGTATTTACTGGGCTTCTACTACAACACCAACAGGATTTGTTCCGAATGAAGATAGAGGAATTATTTTCGCTAATATTGAGTTGCCAGCAGGTTCGTCTTTAGACCGTACTGACGCTGTTGCAAGAGACTTATACAGTAGAATAGAAAATTTAGAAGGTATTGTAGGTGTAAACTTTATAAAAGGTAGAAGTTTAATTAGTGGTTCTGGTAGTAATTACGGAATGGGAATTATTAAATTAGAAGACTGGAGCAACCGTGAAGATGCTACACTTTCTGCACAAGCTATTACCGGAAAATTATTTGGTATAGCGGCCGGTATTCCAGAAGCTAAAATTATATTCTTCTCTCCTCCAAGTATCCGTGGATTTGGTAATTCAGCAGGGTTTGAAATTAATTTGTTAGATAAATTTGGAGGCGAATTCACCGATTTAGATAAGGTGAATAAGGAGTTTTCAATGGCTTTAATGAAGCACCCTGAAATTCAATACGCACAATCATCATTTAATACGTCTTATCCTCAATATGAAATGGAGGTAAATGTGCCTCTAGCTAAAGAGAAAGGCGTTTCAATTAGTAGTATATTTTCAACGTTACAAGGATATATAGGTGGTATTTACGCTTCTGATTTCTCTCGATTTGGTAAGCAATATCGTGTGTATATTCAAGCTTTACCAGAAGATAGGGCTGAGGTAAGCGATTTAAATAGTATGTACGTCAGAACCGATACTGGTGAGATGACACCTATTACACAATTCGTAACCTTAGAACGTGTGTATGGTCCGCAGTCGGTAACGCGTTTTAACTTATTTAATTCTACAAATATTACCGGAGCTACAAATCCAGGATTTAGTACAGGTGATGCTATTCGTATTATTGAAGAAGAGGTTGCTAAATTACCAAGTAACTATACTGTTGCGTATTCTGGTTTAACACGTGAAGAGGTAAATGCAGGAAATCAAACAACCTTTATATTTATCTTAAGTATCTTATTTGTTTACTTTTTATTAAGTGCACAATACGAGAGTTATTTACTTCCATTGGCCGTTGTGTTCTCATTACCATTTGGAGTTTTTGGAGCTTATATTAGTACCAAGTTCTTCGGGTTGGAAAACAATATCTATTTCCAAATAGCCTTAATAATGCTGGTCGGATTGCTTGCTAAAAATGCCATTTTGATTGTGGAATTTGCTCTACAAAGACGTAAAAATGGCGAGAGTATTGTAGATGCTGCCATAAACGGTGCTAAATCTCGTTTACGTCCAATTTTAATGACATCCTTTGCTTTTATTTTAGGATTAATGCCATTGGTAATAGCTAAAGGTGTCGGATCGGAAGGTAACAACTCTATTGGTACTGGTGCCGCGGGTGGTATGTTAATTGGTACAATTTTAGGTGTATTTGTGATTCCAATATTGTTCATATTATTTCAATGGCTTCAAGAAAAAGTATCTGGAAAAACAGTAGTAACGAATCAAGAAATTAAAGAATAAAATCATGACAATAAACATAAATAAACGATTGTTTTTAAGAGGAAGTGTTCTGGTATTTGTTTTGATAACTATGCAAAGTTGTTTGGTTTCAAAAGACTATGAACGTCCAGATTTAGAAGAGGAAACAGAAACTCTTTACCGTACAGATTCGTTGTCAGTTGATAGTTTATCAATGGCAGATGTTTCTTGGAAGGAAGTGTTTACGGATCCGTATTTAACCCAATATATAGAGGAAGGCTTACAGAATAACATAGATATTCGTGTTGCTATCCAACAGATAATAGCTGGTGAAGCTTATTTAAAACAAGGAAAAGCAGGTTATTTACCAACGTTGAATGCTGGTGCTACATATACACATCAAGAATTATCTCAAAACAGCCAGTTTGGTTCTCTTTTTAATGGTGGTATTGATCAGTATGAAGGCGTTGTAAACTTATCATGGGAGGCTGATATTTGGGGTAAAATCCGAAGTAATAAACGAGCATTTCAAGCTGGTTATTTAAAAAGTATAGCCGCACATCAAGCTGTTAAAACCAAACTAATAGAATCTATTGCTACAACTTATTACACGTTGGTAGCATTAGATGCTCAGTTAGCCATAGCTAAAGAAACAACGGAAACAAGACGCAAGTCTGTAGAAACTATTCAGGCTTTAAAAGCAGCTGGACAAGTAACACAGGTTGCAGTAGATCAGAATATAGCTCAGTATAACAATGTGCGTGCGCTACAAATTGATATTCAACGTGAAATTTTTATAACCGAAAATGCATTGAGTATTTTATTAGCAAAACAGCCACAAAGTTTTGAGCGTAGTACATTAGATGAACAGAAAATTACAACCGAAATGAAACTTGGTGTGCCGTATGTGCTACTTCGTAACAGACCAGACGTTATTGCGGCCGAAAATGAGTTTATGCAGGCCTTTGAATTAACAAATGTTGCTAAAACTAATTTTTATCCATCTTTAACTTTAAGTGCATCAGGTGGTTTTCAAAGTTTAGAGTTCGATAATTGGTTTAATACCAACTCGCTATTTGCTAATATTGTTGGTGGCTTAACACAACCAATATTTAATCAGCGAAAAATAAGAACACAATATGAAGTTTCTCAAGCACAGCAAGAACAGGCCTTTTTAAACTTTAAACAAACCTTGCTAGTTGCAGGTCAAGAAGTTTCAAATGCCCTATACGCTTATCAAGCTGAAGCCGATAAATATGAATATCGTGAAAATGAGGTAGAAGCGTTACGTCGTGCCGAAAGTAACTCAGAATTATTATTAGAAAACGGTTATGCCAATTACTTAGATTTATTGGCGGCTAGACAAAGTGTGTTAACAGCCGAATTAAATAGTATTGATAATAAGTTACAGCAATTAGTGTCTGTTGTGAATTTTTATAAAGCCTTAGGTGGTGGATGGAAATAATAGTCCTATAATCTGAAAAATGGTTAGTAAGCAAGAAATTCTAAAGTGTTCTGTGGCCAACTTTACTAAGTTTGGTAGTAAGCGGTTTACATTAGATGATTTGGCTTCAGAATTAGGGATTTCCAAAAAAACTATTTATCAGTATTTTAATGGTAAAGCTGCTTTAGTATCAGCAAGTGTTAGCTATATAATAGACGAATATTTGCATGAAGTAAAAGCCATTCAGAAGCAATCATCATTAGATGCTATTGAAAAAATAATTCTTATTTATAGACGCGGGTTCGAATATTTAAAATATTTAGATCCCGCGTTTTTATATAGTCTTCAAAAATATTACCCCAAAGCCGATGCTGTTTTTCTTGAGTTTTCAGACGTATTTATAAATGATATAATTCTTAAATTACTTTATGAGGCCCAAAACAATGGGTTGATTAGATGTACTGTAGATGTGTCATTAACGGCTAAGCTCTATTTAGAACGTGTAGATACAATTCTTTTTAAAAGTCGAAATTTATTTGAAACCTACGATGCGAAAACCTTATTAAATCATCTGATTATTTTTAACCTAACTGGTATTACAGTTTCTGGTTATTCTAATACTTTTTTTGAATAGTTTTCTATTTTTGCATCTCAGATTGTTCTTTAACACAATAATTTATTAAAAGAAGCCAAAAGCTTACATACAACTTATGAAAAAAGATATAGTCATTCCAGAAGTAACAGGTGTTTCCATTGCCATAGTAAATGAGTATAATACGATTTATAAAACGCAAGATTGGAATGCTTATATTATTAATGAAAACACTGAAGATTTAGATGTTGTTATTATTGTAACTAACGGATATTCTGAAGATAAAATTACCTCTACATTTCGTAAGAAAATTGATAAATTACCAGCCAAAAGTTATGCGAAGATCGAGTTACTTCAAGAAGATTTATTTGCTTTAAATAATCAGTTTAAAGTTACTTTTTTCCAAGGTAATACCATGTTCGATAAAACCTTTGTTTTTCGTAAAAACACTGTTAACTTAAAGGCTTTGCAGCCCATTCCTCTTATGGATGTAAAAGGAGTCCTAGTAAAATAAGTATTTTTTTAGGATACGTGTTAAACCTTTCAGGCTTTTAGAAGTCTAAAGGGCAACAAAATCTTGAAATTTGCTAACGAAACCTTATTTATATTTTTTTTTATTGTTTAGTTGTTTAAGCTGTAATCTAAATAAAAAAGAACCTGTTCTTGAAATAGAATCTAATTCAGAAATTCCTGTTTATAATTTTGAGGAGTTAGAACCGTTGTTGTATACAGATAGTTCAAAGACATATCTTATTAATTTTTGGGCCATGTGGTGTGTGCCTTGCGTTAAGGAATTACCATTTATAGAAGCCTATGCCGAAGCACATCCTGAAGTAGAGGTTTTACTTGTTAGCATGGACTTCCCAAAAGATATTGAAACAAAATTAAAGCCTTTCTTAAAGTCAAAACACATAACATCTAAAGTTGTTATTTTAGATGATCCAGACGCTAATACATGGATAGATAAAGTTTCTCCTAATTGGTCTGGTGCAATTCCTTTTACTATAATTTTTAATAAAGATAAACGGGCTTATTTTGAGCATAGTTTTCCAAGTTTAGAAGCTATAGAACAAACAGTAACAGAAACTTTAATACAATAATTAAACAAATTATTATGAAAAAATTACTCATGTGTGCAGCCTTTATTGGCTTATTTTCTAGTGTGATTGTTTCCTGTAAAGGGGAAGCAAAACAGAAAGTAGAACCAGAAGCTACTGCTGAAACTCATAGACCAGAACATAAAGGTCCACCTCCAGGAGATCGTAAAGGCCCACCAAGAGGTAATCATAACCCAGAACAAACAGAATCATTAAGTGAAATGACGGGTTATAAAATAGGTGATACAGCTACCGATTTTGAACTTAAAAATGTGGATGGTAGCATGTTTTCTTTAGCCAATGTTGCTGATGCTAAAGGTTATATTGTAGTGTTTACTTGTAATGAGTGTCCTTTTGCTAAAATGTATGAAGACCGTTTAATTACTTTACATAATAACTATGCTCCAAAAGGGTATCCTGTTATTGCTATAAACCCGAATGTTAGTGAAGATAACGAGAAAGAAAATTTTGAAGCTATGCAGAAGCGTGCTAGCGAAAAAGCATTTCCATTCGTTTATTTAGAAGATAAAGGTCAAGAAATATTTCCACAATATGGTGCTTTAAGAACGCCACACGTATTTTTATTAGATCAAGATCGTAAAGTACAATATATTGGTACTATTGATGATAATGCAAAATCAGCTGAATCTGTAACTGTCAAATATGTTGAAGATGCTATCAATGCTTTACAAAACGGCGAAAAACCAAATCCTAACTTCACGAAAGCTATAGGTTGCCCAGTAAAACGTATATAATTTACCTTAATTTAATAGCTGTAAGGTAACAGGTTGTATTTGCCATGTTACACTTTGTATTTTAAAAGCCAAATTGAAAAATTTGGCTTTTTTCATTTAAGTATTTAACCTACTTGAAAATAAATATTCAAAAGGTTTTAATCCAAACCCACATTCAGGAAATACACTATATTTGCCCCATAAATTATTATATGGATTTAACATTGCTTTCATCGCCTTTGCAGGGTTTTACAGATTTTAGGTTCCGTAATGCCTTTCATCATTACTTTGGAGGTATAGACACGTTTTATGCGCCTTATATTAGACTTAACGGTAAGCTAAAAATCAAGCAATCCTATCAAAACGATTTACTTCCTGAAAACAATAGTACTTTAGAGGTTATTCCGCAAGTTATTACTAACGACCCTGACGAGTTTCTTTTTGTTGCTAAATATGTACAAAGCCTTGGTTACAAGGAACTGAATTGGAATTTGGGCTGCCCCTATCCGATGGTTACTAAATCCGGTATGGGATCTGGACTAATCTGTAACCCGAATAGAATTGATGAGGTTTTACAAAAAGCACATAACGAAACGGATATTCTTGTTTCTATGAAAATGAGAATGGGGTATGAAAACCCAGAGGAAATATTAGAGGCTTTTCCTATTTTAGATCGCTATCCACTTAAAAATATAGCTATTCATGCGCGAATAGGAAAACAATTGTATAAAGGTCCTGTTAACTTAGATGCTTTTGAAAAATGTATAGATAACACCAAGCATACGCTATATTATAATGGCGATATTACTAGTGTTGCAGCTTTCCAAACTGTAAGAGATAGGTTTCCAAATATTAAGCATTTTATGATTGGTAGAGGGCTTATAGCAGACCCTTTTTTACCGCAAATGATTAAGAATAATACAACGGAATACCCAGAAAATCGATGGGCTATTTTTTCAGAGTTTCACGATACCATTTATCAGCAATATGATGCCTATTTATCGGGGCCAACACCTATAAAAATGAAAATGCTCGGGTTTTGGGAATACTTTTCTCAATCAACATCTAACCCTAAAAAGACTTATAAAGGCATTAAAAAGGCAGGAAACCCTGTAAAGTATAAACAAGCTGTTGCCCAGATTATAAACGCTGAAATGAAACTTAAATAAGGGTTTGTTTTTCTAAAATACCTTTTAGCTCGCTTTCTTTCTGAGTACCTATTACATAACTATCTCCGTTTTTTAAAGTAACTAAAAGGCCTTTTTGTCCCTTTACATTATAAACGGTACCATGTATACTACCCCAACGTATTCCGTATCCAACAAAACCATAAGTAATAACCGCTAGGTCTTTTATATCCGACCAAGGCGTTTCTTTCTTTATAAATGGAAAATAATGCAGAACAATACCTTGTTTGTTAATTGTGGTTTCTAAACGTAACACCCAAAAAAAATAAAGAAACGCACACATGAAAAAGGCGAAGAGTATCAGGCCTAAATCAGACATAGGCTTGTCACCAAAAGGTGTTTTATATACCAATTGCTTTATTAAACCGTAAAAAGGTAAAATAGCCAATGGAATTAGAATAAGCCATAACCACCATTGGGTGAATTTTTGAGTTTCTTTAAAAATCAAAATTTTACTTTTTAGAGTGTTCCAGAACTAATTTTGAATACCATGAGTTAATCCAACTTGTCTGTTAGTTTTTTGAATACTATTTTAGGCTCTTTTCCTTCATATAAAACAGCGTGAACAGCATCAATAATAGGCGTTCTTGTTTTACGCTTGTTTTTTTCATTTAATAAGTGTGCACTTTTTGTAGCATAATAACCTTCAGCTACCATATTCATTTCCATTTGTGCCGATTTTACGGTGTAACCCTTGCCAATCATATTTCCAAACATTCTATTTCTAGAAAATACCGAGTAACCAGTTACCAATAAATCACCTAAATAAGCCGAGTTATTAATGTTTCGTTTCATCTTGTGCATTTTCTTAATAAAACGCTTCATTTCACGAATAGCATTACTCATTAAAACACTTTGGAAATTATCACCATAGCCTAAACCATGAGCTATTCCGGCAGCAATAGCATAAATATTTTTAAGCATAACGGCATATTCGGTGCCAATTACATCATCGCTAATTTTTGTTTTTATATAATCGCTAGATAAACTGTTTGCTATGGCATTTGCTTTGTCTGAGTCTGCACAAGAAATGGTTAAGTATGATAAACGTTCTAAAGCCACCTCCTCAGCGTGGCAAGGTCCAGCAATAACAGCTATATTATTAAACGGTACTTTGTATATATCATGAAAATGTTCCCCAACTAATAATCCTGATTCAGGAAGTATGCCTTTTACAGCAGAAACTAGGGTTTTTTCAGAAACATCGGTAGTTAGTTTTTCTAATTCACCATACATAAATGCTGAAGGAATGGCGAAAATTAGAACATCGGCATAAGCTGCCATTTCATTAATATCGTTGCTTAATTTTAATTGATCGACTTTAAATTCAACCGAACTTAAATAACTCGGGTTATGATATTCCTTAAGTAAATGTTCTTTGGTATAAACGCTTCGCATATACCACCCGACTTCTTCTAAGTTTTCAGAAAGCATTTTTACAATAGCTGTGGCCCAACTTCCAGATCCGAAAACAGCATATTTTAAAGGTTTACTCATAATTGTAAGTGTATTTTATAGTTCAAAAATACATAAAATATTATGCTTTTTCGATAATCGGTAAGCTGGCTTTTTTTAATTTTGGCACGTGTTTTGAAATCCTTGTAATAATAACTTTAAAATGATAGGGTTATAAAAGAAGCTTGTTGGAAGTTTTTTATGACTTCCATAATTGCCAATTTGTGGGATATAGGCTTCAATTATGAATACAAAAAACGAACATATGAAATCAATAAAATTACTTTTTGCATCTGCTATTTTTGCAGTCTTATTTACTGCCTGCTATACCGACGAAATTATAGTTGATAGCTATCATGCTTCCGGAACACCTGCTAGTTCTTTAAATCAGCTATTAAGTAGTTACGATTTGTGGTATGTGGATATTAATGAAACCATAGGCTTTTCCGAAACCCCTTTTCTACAAATAGCTTTTACAGTTTCATTTAGAAATGGTGCTCTTTTTGCCAACAATAATTTAGTTGGTTTTGGAAGTCAAGGGAACGGATTTGGTATTCAAACAGGAAACTATGATGCTTATAGTAATATTTTGGACGTTTATCATATTATTGACGGATATCAAACATTTGATGTGTATCAAATAGATTATAATACAATTGAATTATACAACCCTAATAATGATACCTCGTACTTTCTAGATGGTTACCAACGTAGTACGTTTGATTATAACTATGTTTTTTATGATAATATTCATTATTTCTTACAAGAGTATGAAGCTTGGGAGAAAACATATACCAGTCCTACAGGAGCGCCAAATCCATTTGATTATGAAAATTATTTACAGTTTTTAGCCGGTGGTAACGATTCTGAATTTAAAAGCTCACAGGACGTGAATGCAAATAATCCAAACACTATTTTCTGGGATTATTCCGGACTTTATAATGTGAGGGATATACAGGGCAATCAATATCTAAAAACCTTAACTTTAGACTATGATTATTTTTCGGATGAGGTTTTTGAGTTGCGAGTTATAAACGATGCTACAATTCAATTGTATCAGCCATCATCCAGAACGACTTATCAATTTACAGGTCGTGGCTACATACAATTTTTTAGAGATGAAACCGGTAAGCAGAGTAATCAGCTTAAAAAGCGAAAGTTTAAACTTGAAAAACAAGAAAATATACGCGAATCTACTCGAACGATTTTGTAAGTATTTTACAATTTATTACTAGAAAGAACTGTTGAATGCGAAAGCCTTTAATAGTTCTTTTTTTGTTTAAAAAACACAAAATATTACTGTTTTACACGTATAATTTTTGTAATTTATGGGATAGAAAAAATCAACTATTAACATATAAAAACAAGTAAACAATTATGGGATTATTTTCATTTATTAAAGATGCTGGTGCTAAAGTATTTGGTATAGGAAAAACCGAGGCAGAAGAAGCAGCAGAGGCTAAGGCGGATGCGGCAGCTGCTAAATTAAAACGTGAAGCAGATGCTGCTAGTAGACTTCAGGAAACAGTTTCAGATTTAAAGTTACAAGCTGAAAATTTAAAAATTACTATAGTTAATGATACAGCAACCATAAGCGGTATGGCTTATGATCAAGCTACACGTGAGAAAATTATTTTAGTAGTAGGTAACTCCAATGGGATAGCTGTTGTGGACGATCAAATGACGGTTGAACACACAGAGCCAGAAGCACAGTTTCATACGGTTGTTAGTGGCGATACATTAGGGAAAATAGCTAAGAATTTTTACGGAAATGCTATGAAATACCCCGTTATTTTTGAAGCCAACAAACCCATGTTAACCGATCCAGATAAAATTTATCCAGGTCAAGTATTGCGTATTCCTGCTTTAGACTAGTATAAAACACTATTCATTATAAAAAAAGCCGACTCTAAAAGTCGGCTTTTTTTGTTGTCTATAAGTAGAAGATGTTATTCCGTTTTTAATAATATTAATTCACTTTCTGATAAAAACTGCCTAGTTAAAGTGTACAGGTTTTGGTTTGTATTTATAGTATCTTTTTTTAAGTTTATTTCTACGTTGTAAGCCATAAAAGGCTCGGTTGGTACAAAATCTATAATAGAATCCTTGGGGTTTAGAGTCCATTTAGTAGAATTTAATAAAAAAGTAACATCACAAGCCTTTGCTTCAAGAGTTTGGCTATTAATCTTATTTGTAATTATTGAGTAAGTTGGAGATTTTGATACGCGTTTCCAAGTAACTTTTATCATATCATTTTCATAATGATGTATGGTTTCATCAGGAAATAATAAACTAATAGTTAGAAAACCTAAAAAAATAAAATTCCAAGCAGCATGAAAAAGCATAGATTTTAGTAAACTAAAATTTATACAAACCCATATTGCAAAGAACCCAAAGGCCAACCTAAACAGGAAACCTTGTAGTGTTGTTATGGAAAAGGGATGCTCTAAATTTAAATGGAATAGCGCGAACAGGACCGTACTTCCAATAAATAAGCCAGCTTGCAGTGCGTTTGATTTTTTATAAAAGCTAACTATTAATAAAACAATGTAAATTAGAGTAGTAATTTTAAGTGTTACAAGTTCTGTATAGATGAGTAAGCCAAGCAACCCAAAAATTGATACAATTTTAATAATTTTAGAGTTAGTAAAGCCACCTCTAAAACTCAATTCTTCCCATATGGGTGCTATTATAATACCAAGGACTAAAAATAAAAAGTAGGGTATGTTATAATACCCACTATTTGCAAAAGGATCTTCAGAAAATGGGTAAACTATTGTATACAATAAGCTTAAGAAACCAAGAAATAAACTAATGAATCCTGTAGTTAACAGCCAATTATTCTTGTAATTTGATGATAAATTTTTCAACATAAGTTGGGTAAGTAGGTTAGTTTTACAAATAAAAGCAAATGGAAATTATTTGCCAAAAAAACAGGGTGTTTTGCACTTGCAATGGGGCGTTTTTTCTGGTATTTTAATGTTGTCTATAATTGTAGTTATACGGATTTTGATAGATGTAAATAGACCTACGAGTATTAAAACCTACCAAATAACGCCTATGGTAAAGTTTGTAATCAGTCTTTTGTTCTTGAATTTTATAATTCCGTTTGGATAATATTAATCTTTTTTACGCTTATCAATAACCATAATTGGTTTTCTACTCATAGCAGGGAATTGTAATTTCTGAATATCTTTTTTGTCATGAAATTCAATTCTTGGAGCCACACGAAGTTTAGCTCTAAAATGATCTTTAATGTTTAGAAGTAACTTTTCTGTGGGGTTATCGGTAGCAATTTTTATACAAATTTCATCGGTGCCAATATTGTTGTTAGAAATTTCAATAATATAGCTATGCACGTCATTAAAATCATTAAGAATATTATCCATAGCAGGCGGATATAGCGTGGTCCCTTTGTACTTAATCATTTGTTTTTTTCGTCCAACCACAGGTCCCAAGCGCATGGTTGTTCGGCCACAATTACAGGCATCGGTATGCGCTTGAACCATATCGCCCGTTTTAAAGCGTAGTAAAGGCATGCCTTCTATGCCGAGAGTAGTTATTGTTAGTTCACCAACTTCACCTTGCGGAACAGGGTTTTCTGTGTCATCTAATATTTCGGCTATAATTAATTCTGGATGGTGGTGACCTCCCTGTTGTGCCTCACACTCATTAAAAGCTGTGTTCATTTCTGTAGAAGCATAGGTGGAATAGAGTTGAATATCCCATGCATCTGTGATTTTTTTAGAAAGTGCATTTTGAGTGAAATCTTGATTACGTAATGGTTCGCCAATACATATAGCGCCTTTTACTCCAGATTTATTAATATCAATGTCATGCTGTTTAGCATAGGCAATTAATTTTAATAGAAAAGAAGGGACAGCAATCAAATAGCTTGGCTTAAACTTTAAAATGGAATCCCATTGTAACTCGGGTATTCCAGCACCAACTCTAATAATACCAGTACCTAATTTCCTAGCTCCTAAAAAATAAGCAAGGCCTGCCATAAAACGTCTGTCCATGGTTGTCATTAACTGCATAACATCATTTTCCGTAACACCAGAACATGCAAAAGATAAGGCTTCGTTATAGGCTAAGCGATCTAAATCTTTTTCGGTTAAAGCAAAAGTAACGGGATCGCCTAAAGTTCCAGATGTTGTTACATAATCAATTATTTGATTTTTGGGAACACATAGAAAATCTTGGTTATAAGCTTGAAGCTGATCTTTAGAGGTTGTTGGTATTTTGGCTAAATCTTCAAGAGTTCTTATAGTAGATAAATGAATATTATGGTCCTTAAAAACTCGTTGGTAGTAGCTGGAATGTTCCTGCAAATATGCTAAAAGCATTTGAAGTTTGTCCTCTTGAAATGATTTTATAGCTTCAGCTGATGCTTTTTCGATATCTGGAATCATAAGGTAGTTTGCCTTTTTAAAAATCAAATGTAATTAAAACAAGGTTTTTAAAGTGTATTTGCTTAATAAATTTTATAGGTAATACTATTTTAATTTATAAGATTATAGGTTTAATTTTCGTTCAATTTTTTTAATATATAAGCCTACTGCTTCTGCATCAGGAACCGTTGTTATTTCTTTGGTTTGGGCACTTTTAAAAGCTTGTAAAGCGGCTGTGTAGTACTGCTTTTCATAGTAGTATTTACCGACTAAAAAGTAAGCTTCCCAATAATCTGGGTTGCTTGAAATTAAACGGTTTAAAATAGTCGGTTCTATATGTTCGTTTGCCGAAATAGCAGATGAAATATCACGACTTAGTATGCGGTAAGATTCGTAATCTTTATACGCCTGGGTGTATTGAAACGGATCGGCTTCAATAGTTAGTTGATTTTCATGAAAGGGCTGAGCTATCGTTTCTGAAGGTGTTTGGCTAAAAATATCATTTAAATTATAAGCCACAAATGCTCCCAATTGGTAAGGATTTGCTGAAACCCATGCTAAACCTTGCTCTGGTTTAAACACCACTCCGTGATGTGCTAATAGTTGATTTAATGCTTTTTCATTTCCATATCCAAGCGGGATGTTATTTAATCCCTCCTTATTTCTTAAAATTTCTACAGCGCCTTCAACAGTTAATTTAGAGGATTCTTGGAGGAGCTCTTCCATGCGCTCATAACGGTATTGCGAATGGCTTTCTGCAATTTGTTTTAAGTTGTTTTCATCAGTAGCGTAGGCTTCACTCTGAAAATGATTGGAACAAATTAATTGGTTTGAATTTTCAACAGCATAAACACCAAAATTATTTGGTGATACTTCAATAGTAATAGCACGTTTATCCTGAGCGCTTCCTATAAAAATAGATTCGGAAACAAATACCTGACGTTTTTTAGCGATAGCAATAGCTTCGTCAATATTAGAAGCGTATTGTAAAATTTCTCGAGTTAAAATTGAAATAGGAGTTTTAGCCACCATCGGAATATCCGATTTTGCAGCATTGATGGTTACGGTTATTCCTTGATCGTTCATTCCTGAAACAACTCCCATCATACCTGCCCATGTAACAGACATAAAATTATAACCATTAGTAGGTTTTATAAATGCTATCAGTTTGTTTTTTGCAAAGTCGTCACCCGCATAAAAATCTAAATTCCGACCAATAATTAGCTCGCCATCTTCGGTTTTATCTCCCCATGCTGCGAAAGATGAGCAACCTACTAGGGCTAAATCTTGTAGGGCATGACCGATATCGTGTGCGCTATGAAAATAAAGTAAGCGTAAGTAATTATCGGCTACATAATCATAAGTATCACCCGCATATTTTGAAACACCTAAAATTTCACTTTTGTATTCCTCAGGAACATGTAAATACATTTTTCGGTTATACCAAGCTAGCATTTTGCGTAATAGGTATTGCTTTGTTTTTGAAGGTACTAACTCTTCTACTTTACCTAGGAAAGCGGTTTCTTGCTCTGCCATTAATTCCTCACTTAAACTACCAACTTGCAGACCTATTTGATAGGGGTCACCACTAACATATAGCTCCCATTGTCCATATTCGTTTTTTGTTAATAAGCCACTTTCTGTTGTAAATGTGCTGTCGGATAGTTTTTTGCGTACCGGAATCTCTTGCTTGTATCCGGAAATATCAGGAGTATTGTGTATCGACTTTTTAACACCACAGGATGTGATAATAAGTACGAAGACGAGTATGGTCCAAAGATATTTTGGCATTAATTGTTTGGTTTTTCGGTTTTGTTAGCGGCCAATACTTTACCAAGTAAATAGTCTTGACCTAAAAGTTCTGAACAGGTTACTACCGCACCAATTGTAACCCCTAAAATACCATGCATATTTAAACTCTGACCTGTAAATAATAGGTTGCTTATTTTTGTTTTAGGTGGAATAAAAGATTGCATAGGCTTGTTTACATCTTTTGTGTATCCATACATAGAGCCTTTATTTGTAGCAATGTAATCCCGATAGGATAGAGGTGATGAGGTGTAGTAGGCCTCTATACAATCACGAATATTTGGAAATTTCTTTTCTAGTTCGTCAATAATTATCTCGGCTTTTTCTTTTTTAAACGCTTCATAGGTTTGTCCGCGTTCATTATTTTGAGCCACCGTGTTATGGGTGTTTGCCCATGGTTCAACTTCATCAAAACGCATATAGGTCATGATGGTAATATTATCGCCATAAACAGTATTATTCTTTTTAATGCCCATAGATAACATATAGCTTTCAGGCCAACTCTCTTGTGTGTAATGCTGGGCGTTCCAAACAGCATCTTGGGTTTTAAAATGGTAGTAGTTTTTGTTAATATATTTAAAACTGTTGGGTTTTAGTACAAGATATAAACTGAACGCTGAAATTGTACTTTCTATACGTTCAATTCTATTTGTGTATGATTTTCTAAAATGTTCTTTACCAACTAAATTAAGTGTTATTTTGGGTTCTATATTTGAAATAAAAGTGCTGCCTTCAAACCGATTTCCATTTTTACAAATAGCAGCTTTAATTTTACCATCATGGCATTCAAGATTACTTACTTCATGGTGTTTGTATACTTCACCACCATGATTTTTTAGTTGTTTAATCAGTAATTTTGTTATTTGGCTACCGCCGTTAATACAACGATAAGCACTTTGTATATACGAATTTACAGAGAGCGAATGGACGTAAAAGGGGGTTTTATAACCATCACCAGCATATAAAAAATTCGAGCCAGCTAGTACTGCTTGTAAACGTTTGTTGTTAGTTATAGACTCTAAAAAGGATCTAATTTGAAGTTGAAATACACCATCCGCATAGGGTCTTCCTGTTTTTAATCGGTATAAAGGAAACTTATCACAAGTTTCTTGGATCGTTTTGCAATAGGTTTCAATGGCTTCGGATTCATCAGGGAAATCAATACTCAATTGTTTTTTAAATTGATCAAAACCTTGAGCATAAGCATAGGTTTTAGAATCATCATCAAAGGATATAATATCAAAACCATCTTCGTCCATTTTTTGTAGACTAAGCCCATCCATTATTCCTAAGTATTTAAAATACTGATTTAGGTTTTCGCCAGGTCCTAAACTCCCTATATAATGCACGCCAGTATCAAAAATAGATTTGTTACGAGAAAATGTCTGTAGGTTTCCTCCAAATTGCTGATTTTTTTCTAAAACACAAACAGAATAACCTTCCTTGGCAAGGATTACAGCCGATACCAATCCTCCTAAACCGCTGCCAACTATAACAATATCGTAATGTGATTTTGGTTTCAAATTAATTTCTGGTTAATAGTGTTAAATGTGGTGTTGTATGCGCAACATGATAATTACCCTTTTCAAATGCTGTAAAATACAATTTTGTAGCATTAAAAAGAAGAATAACATGTAAAGGCGTACTCGATTGTAGCAGTGTTATATCCTTACCACTAAGTATTGAAGTGTTAATTATAAGTGTTGTATGTGTGTTTTGAATAGCTTCCTCCAAGCTTTTTGAAACATGAATATTATAATGATTATTAGTCATATAACTATTTTCAACTAAGTTTCTAGCAGGGTTTTCAGTCAGGTAAGTGGTAATAGATCTACTAGGACTGTCTGCTGCTAGAAGGAAATCTAACTGACCTAATGCATCAGAAATATGTAAGATGCGTTCTTTAGTATCTAATACAGTTTGTAAGTAATTATATGTTTTTTGGTTATTTTCTAAATCGGTTTTAACAGCTTTGTATGTGTTATAGCCTTTATAACGGTATTCTTCTAAAACTAAAGGGTGAAAATAAGTTGCTCCTTCATTTTCGGTTCTAAATTTTTGAAATTCTGATTTGAAATGACGACTAATTAATTTAGTTCTTTCTCGCGAATTTTCACCGTAATTGGTGTCATTGTACGCTATACGTTTTAAGAGTTTTACAGAAAGTTTGCCGCGTTTAATTACAAAATTACCTTTGGGTAAAATTTCAGAATTACCATGAATAATAACTGGTACAATGTCTAATTTAAACTGATCGGCAAGGTAAAAGGCGCCTTTATGAAACCGTTTCATTTTATGGGTATAGGAACGTGTTCCTTCAGGAAATGCCATTAAAGAATAGCCCTGTTCGACTTTCTTTTTTAAATGTGAAACACCATTTTCGATACCACTAGATACTGGGTAAAAACCAGCTAGTTTAACGGCCTTCCCGAAAAAAGGTGAATTATAAACCCAGTCATTCACCAAAAATATAATTTTAGGATTCAGCATGCCAATAGCTAAAATATCAAGAAACGATGTGTGATTTGCAATTATTACAGCTTGTTTACTAAATGTTTCGTCATGCGGATTAATAATTTGTGTTTTGAAAAATGGGTATGAATCTAATACCGATTTCATAAACTTAGACATAACTTGGTGAAACCAGTTCATTTTTTTCTTCATGCTAATTGGAATAATCTTCATGAATAACGAGCCAAAAAGCGCTAAGAGTAACCCTCCAATTCCGTAGTACGTAAAAGAAATGCAAGAAAAAATTAATAATACAAAAGGCGCTGGTCTAGTTGTGCGACTACCAATAAAGAATTTAAAAAATAAAGGCTGTAGCACAAACGAAATACATAATGCAGAAACAATTCCTAAAATAGAAACTAACGAAATACTAAATAGGGCGGGGTGTTTTGCAAAAATTAAAACACCAACACCTAAAATAGTTGTAATAACCGATAGGATAATGGACGTTTTATGAGTTGCTAAAGCTGGTTGCCCTGTTTTTAATTCATGTAATAAACCATTTGTTATGAAAATGCTATAGTCTATCCCTAGTCCGAAAATAAAGGTTGAAATGATAATATTAAAAATATTAAATTCAATATCTAATAAGCCCATAACACCAATAGTAAGCAGCCAAGTTAGTGCTATAGGTAAGGCCGTAACTAAGGTTAACGAAAAACTACGGTAGAATATCAAGAGTAATATTAAAACAATTATTAATGAAAAGCCTACCAGTCTGTTAAAGTCATTTTTCAAGCCACCTAAAAAAGTTTCATTCATTTGTTTTCTATCGATAACTAATGTTTGCGGTTGGTTTTCAAAGCTTTTTAATAAGGTTTCTGCTTGTTGATCTTTTAATTTAACCAAGGATGTTACTGTTGAGAAATTTGGAATCTCACTTATATAATCGTCTGTTGAAACAGTTTTAAGATTTTCAAACTCTTCTAAATTTAAAGGTTTAAATTGGGTGTTAAGGTGGGAATAAAACTGATTGAATGTTTGAGATTTAAAACCAAGTTTTTCACCACTTTCTATTAATTGTTTTTGTGTGAAATTCTTGATTTCAGGTTGCCAAAAATGTTGCCAAGCATTAATATGTTTTTGTTGTTCCGCATGAGATTGAACTAAAGCGCCAATGGAACTAAAATTAATAATCTGGTTATAGGATTTAAGTTTTTTAAGTTTTGAAAATACGGCATCATTTGCGGCTAAAGCCGTTTCGGTATCGCTACCGTATGCAGCTATATACACCGATTTAGATTGGCTGTTGGTTAAAACATCTAGACGTTTTTGAGCCTGAATTAATGCTTCGGGTTCATAGTTTAATTGTGAAATATCTTTATTAAAACCTGTTTTGTTGTAAGTAAATAAACTAATAACAAATAATATAGCTAAACCAGCAATGAGCCACTTACTTTTATGAAATGGATACTTTGCAGCTGTGTCTAATAGTGTTTTTCGATTTGAAGAAATCTGACGCGTTTTATAAACCTGTGGAATAAATATAAGTGAAAATACAGAGGCTCCCATCACACTAATAGCAGCGAAAATACCCAAATCTTGTAAAGCCTGCGATTTTAAAAATAATAGGCATAAAAAAGCCAAAGCAGTTGTTAAACTACTCATTAAAATAGGCTTGGTTATTTCTTGGTAAAGATTTTTTATCGTGTTATTACTACGTATATGTGTTAAAATATGTAATGCATAATCCAACGTTATGCCTAATAAAACCGACCCTATTCCTAAAGATATGGCAGAAATATTGGTGCGTATAACAAACAGCATGGCAACCGCTAATAATGCACCGAAAGCAGTTGGAGTGAATAAGATAAGAGGTATTGATATTTTTCTATAAAAAACAATAAGTATTAAAAGTAAGACACTCATAGCAATGCTTACAGTAATTTGAATATCGCGTTTTATTTGTTTGGCATTGGCTACAGCTATTAAAGCGCCACCAAAATATTCACTATTAACACTGTTTTTAAAATCGGCATTTAAGTTGTCGCTAATCCTGTAAAGTTGTTCTGCAAAGTGAGCATTTTCTGAGGTCTCGCTAGATTTATGTTTTGGGCTAATAAACAGGAGTAAATGCTGTTTGTTTTTGCTTAACAAAAAACCGTTTTCTAAAATAAACGCATCGCCAAAACTTAATTGTTGTAGTTTTTTTAAAGCAATAAATGATAAACCTAATGGGTCACGCAAAATGGTTTTTTTTGCAACAATTCCAGAAGGCGAAATCAGGGTTTTGTAATGTGCTTTAGTTATAGCTTCTAAACTGTCTGCGTTTAATGTTTGTTGAATATTTTGGTAATCTTCTTTTTCTAAGAAAAGGGGTAGGTTATCATATACAAAATCAAGTGTATTTAAAACGGTTTCATCTGGAATGCGGCCTTGAATTTTTGTGTAATAGGGTTTAGAATTGGCTTCTAAGCTATCAATAAATTGTGTAGCATATTGGGTTAAATCGGCAATTGTTGCGTCAGGTGTTTTTGAAATATTGACAATTATTTTATCGGCAAAATTAACGGTTTTTAAAACATTTTGAGCATCTTCATTTTGTGTGTTGGTAGGAATAAGCTTGGTAATATCTTCTTCAAAATTAATTTTTGAAGCTAAAAAACCAAGCCCAACAACTACTAATAACAATACAAGAAAACTGCTTAGTTTTCTAGCGGAAATCCAAAGATATGTTTGATAAAAAAAATTAATCATGCTGTAAAATTGGTTTCTTCTTTTTAATAATGTTGAAGAAAAAATAAGAAGCTAAACCAAAAGCAATAGCTGTAAGTAGGGCCAAGGTAAAGCTGCCTACAATATACGTTTTTAGATGTTCTAAAACTTCCAAATTTTCTAGTAGATCAGTTACCGAATATGAGATACGTTCCTGAAGTATATATTGTCCTAATTCAAGACTTGCAAAAATTATAAATGGAATAAATGGTGGTATACTTAGGTTTGAAAACGCAAAGGAAATAGTCTTGTTAAGCTTAAAAAACAGGGCTAATGTTAATACCAAAACGGTATGTAGTCCCCAAAGTGGCGAAAGCCCAATAAAAGTACCTAGTGCAACGGATAAGGCTTTCTTTTTAGGCGAATCATGACTGCCTAGGAAATCTTCTATAAAAAATCGTTTAAGGCCTTTTTTTTTAATATTTCGGAATAATTGGCGTGGCTTATAATAGATAAACGTCAAAAAAACTAGCCAGGTATTTAAGATACTAATACGCGTAAAGTCTTGAAATGGTCTAAAGTGTGATACACGTTCAGATTCATCATAAAGCACTTGTATAGGCATGTTTAAAACATCTACATCCTTCCAGGCAGCTTTTACAATAACTTCAATTTCAAACTCGAATTTTGAAGTGAAAAATTTCAGTTGTTTTAATATGTTTAATGGGTACAATCGGAAACCTGATTGTGTGTCTTTAAGTTTAATTCCAGTTTCAAACCAAAACCAAAAATTTGAAAATTTATTTCCAAAACTACTTTTTCCAGGAACTCCTTCTTGTTCCATATTTCTAGATCCGATAATTAGGAGCTCTTTCGTAGGGTGTTCTTCTAGTTTTTCAATAAAGTTTGGAATATCACTTGGGAAGTGTTGTCCGTCCGAGTCGATAGTAATTGCAAAATCATAACCCAAGGAAACAGCATGCTTAAAACCTGTTCTAAGTGCGATGCCTTTACCTTTATTTTCCTCAAAATGAAGACACTGTATTTTTGGGTAGTCTTTTAAAATTTCAGCAGTTGTATCTGTAGAGCCATCGTTTATAATTAGGATATTATTGGTGTAGCCTAATACGCCATCAATAACCCGTTTAAGGGTATGCTGATTGTTATACGTTGGTATAAGAATACAAACGTTTAAATCGGTTATTTTTTGTGTAATAAGATGGGTTTCCACAGTTACATTGCGTTTAGCAGTTGGAAAGTAATAAAATTTTGATAATTATGAGTCTCTAATATGGAAAGAACTAAAATTTCTTTCCAGGTTTTTTATTTTGCCCTTTTAGTAATTTCGTGTAATGTTTAAAGGCATTTAAAATAGACTCAGCATTGTCATGACCATCCACACTCATAACTAATTTAATTTTTTCCCATTTGTTTTTCTTTTCGTTTTTCAAAAACGGCACATAAATATTTAAATAAGCTTGGTCGTTTTTTCTTTCATCAACACGTTTGTAGGCATAAACATTTTCAAAGTCGTAAAGCATGGATAGGATTGCTTTTGTGCCTTTTTTGTTCATGATGGTTAATCTAAGGTAATCACCTTCAAAAACAGCTTTATAGCCTTTTCTTAAATGACTATTATGCTCAAAACAATACTTTTCAATATGTTCAACTAAAAATGCCTTAGTTTCTGCTATAGAAATTTCTTCTTTTGTTTCAGAAGTAACAGTTTGAAACGTTTCAACTTCACCATTTGCATAGGTTATTTTTGAAACTTCTGATTTATTTATATGATATAATGGGCCTGTAAGGTTACTGGTTTTTTTATAAGAAATGGTTTTTATAAGTACTTCCTCTATTTTAGCTGAAATTTCTTCATTTGAGGTTGTTAAAATAACATCTTGGGCATTTAGGCTAATTGTAAAAAGTAAAAGTAATAATGTTTTGATTTTTTTCATTTTGGAGGTGGTTAGTTTTGTATTATTGTTTTTTCGTTATCAGTAAAGCTAGGGGACTGTAAAATATAATCTTTTATATGGGTTTTAAGGTTCTTTGAAGAAATGTAAGGATACTGACTTAATAAAAATTGCTTGTCTTCTTCTATATTGGACTTATAGTTTAAAATTTTAGGGGTGTTTTCTTGAATTCCAAGGCGAATAAAGCGTGTTTCAATATTGTTCGGTTCGGTATCAATAGCATATTCAATATAGCTTACACCTTCAATAAAACCATTTTTCTTAGCTTTTAAGGTTTTTGCACTGCGGGCTTTTAATGCAATAGAAGCTCCTTTGTAAGCTACTAATGCCATATTATCTTCTTTGGTAACTGTTGCTAATTGTTTGTAAAATACATCTACTTTTTCAGGTGTTTGCGCAGCTTCTTTATAGGCTATGCGTACCTCGCTTAATTCTAACGTTTGAGTAATTGTAAAAAGAGTAAGAAAACAAATAATTAGGTATTTCATAAGCGTTTAAAGGACTTTGTAATTTGTTGTCAATTTTAATGCCACAGTATCTTTAAACTTTGTAATATTTTTAACGCGGTATCCATTTTCTGTTTCAGAAATATCTAGAGATAAGGTTAAATCTGGTGTTTCATTCGGGTTTATGATAGCCATGAATTTAACATTGCTAGCCGATGTCATAAATAGTTTTTTTGAAAGAATCTCTTCCGTTAATTCTTTGATTATTTGCATCATGCATACTCCTGGTGTTACTGGGTTTCCAGGGAAATGTCCTTCAAAAACAGTATGATCTTTATTTATAGTAATATTAGCAATTGCTTTTCCTTCGGAATGTTCTAAGCTTATTACGTTATAAAAGTCTTTTAGCAACATGGTTGTTTAATTTTTTGTCAAGTTAAATTTATAGGCTATACCAATTTGAAACACAGCGTTAAATTGGTTCTCGTTTTCATATATTTCAGACTCAAAATTATGAAAAGAACCTGAATACACATCAATTAAGCCTTGTTTATAGCGTGCTTCGAAAGATAATCCATTTTTAAGTTCAAAACCCAAACCAAAAGAAATTTTAAAATCTATAAAAGTGGCATCATTTCCATCATTATCATTCCTGTTTGCTAAACCAATTAGAGTATCATCTATATCAAAATCAAAACCTGGTGCTAAAAGCATATATAAGCCTAGATTAGGAACAAAATATAACTTGTTTGCTACGCCAAGTGTTATGTATTCTAAATAAATAGTTTGTTTATTTTTATCTATTCCACCTTGATTTGAATAACCTAATTCTGGCTGTATAGCGTACAAATCTGAAAAGCGTACGTGATAAAGTATACTAAAATAAGCATTTGTTTTATAATTTATATCGGCATTTGTTAGTTTAGATGTATTAACACCAACACGAAAACCTATACCTTTTTCAGTTTGAGAAAAGGAAAGGCTTATTAATAATAAAAATAATATAGTTATAAAGAGTTTCTTCATAACTAGAATCCGAATTTATAATACACGCTAAACTGGAACACAGAATTTAGTCCGTTGTTTCCATTGTAATAATAGTCATTGGAATAGCTGTAATCCGGATCAAAATATGGGTCATAATAGTAATTATCTCTTACATCAACGATTCCTTGTTTGTAACGTGCTTCAAGACCTAGTCCCATAGGGAACTCATAACCGATACCTACAAAAAAGGCTAAGTCAATAGGGATAATATCACCATGAGAACTGTCAGATACATTAACCTCTAAGCTAGGGCCAACTAAAATATGAAGGCCTACATCTGGGATAAAAAAGAATTTATTAGATACTGCTGCCCCAATATAATTAATGGTAACTTCCTTGCCGTTTACATGTTGTAATTGGCTGTTATAGGGATTGGTTAAAGTATATGCATCCTGTTTATAACCTTGGTTGGAATAAGATGCTTCTATTTGTAATTCATAAACTCGTGAAAAGTGAATATTTAAAAACATGGCAGCTTGTAACCCCGATACTCTTGAAGCATTCTCTATATTGGTTACAGTTGAAGAGTTCATACCTACTTTTAAACCTGGTCTCACTTTTACTTGTGAAAATGAAACTATAGAAATGGTAGTAAATACTAAAGTAAGTAATAGTTTTTTCATGGGGTTATTGATTTTAGTTGAATGTTTAGTTTAATAGAGTTATGTTTTATTTCTATTTTTTTGGCAATATGATTATTTATTTCTGAAAATAAAAACTGAACATTTTCTTTTCCATTTTTAGTTTTAATAATTTCTGTTAATTGGTTGTTTTCGAAAGAGTAATAGTGTTTTTTCTTGTAGATTGAAGTCTCGTAAACATGTGTGTTATTATCTATGTATTTGTTTTGCGTATTAATATGTTCAGTTATTAATACTTTAAAATCTTTTTTAAGAATATTAATTAGTAGTTTTTTGTTTAATTGCTCTCTTATGAAGTTAACATGAAAAGCGTCTTTTTCAAATGTAAAATCGAATAGTTTGGCACCCATTTCGGTTGTGAAAACAACTCGGTGTTTAAAGGTGTCCATTTTCTTTATAATTAGGAGGCCGCCAAAATGATTATCGTATACATCAATGCTAGCTTTGTAAACATAGTCTTGATGTAAGTTAGAAAAATACGAGTTTGATATGTTGTCTGTTAATGATTTTTGAAGCTCTAATTGTTGCTTTTTAGGATACGAAGCACAACTAACCATGACTAGTAAGCAACTAATTATTAAAAATCGCATCTGAAATGTTGTTGTTTAATACTTTGTTGCTAAAAACAATTTTTGTGTAATCGCCTGAAGGTTCAATCATTTTTACGATTTCAACATTACCTTGTTGATTGAACGTTAGGTGAAAAGCTTTAATAAAAGAAGCTGATTTTTGAGATTTAGGAATAAAATGCACTATGCTTGTTTCGTTAAGTTTGTAATAGGTTATATCAAACTCATTCGTGTCAAACATATCACCTTTTATGCTATTTATAATTAAGCTATTAAGTTCTTTAAATAGCTTGCTTGAACTCATGTCTATATCGCTTTTTTTGCCAGCATCATTAATATACATGGTATTGTTTTTAAAAATAACAGCATATGCAAAAGGCTTTGTATAAGCCCATTTAATAAGGTTTGGAACTTTAAAGTGTAAAGTGCCTTCAGTTACAATATCATTAGATAAAAAGTCCATGTGTTTGTATTGAACAAAGTCACTTGAAATGGTTTTAGTTGTTTTAGCCTGCTGCTTTACTAACGTTTTTAATGTAAGTGCTTCGGTTTCATTCATAGGTGTTTGCGCCTGTAAATAAAACATGAAAAAGAAGCTAATTATAAATAGACTACGCATAGGCTTGGGTGTTAAATAAAGTATCAACTGTAACGCTTTGTAAATTGTTTGCTTGTAAAAATAGCAATAAGCGTTCCAAAACCCTAACCGATTTTTCGCTCGTGTCATGTAATAGAATAACATCGCCGGGTTTTAGGTTTTTAGTAGCTCTTTTTAAAATTTTTGATTCCGATAAACTAGTGGTGTCTAATGAGCGTTTGTTCCAACCTATTGTGGTGAAATTTAAACGTTTTACAGCTCTAGCAATATTGGGATTGGTTACACCAAATGGTGGTCGGAATAGTTTAACCTGATGTTGAGTTAACTGGTAGATAATATTATTTGTTTTCTCTAATTCTTTTTGAACCTTCTCTGTGTTAAAAAAGCCAAAATTATGAGCATGTGTGTATGAATGATTTCCAATAGTATGCCCTTCACGTAGTATTTGTTTAAAAAGTGTTGGGTTGGATTCTATTTCTTTTCCAATACAAAAAAAAGTAGCTTTTGCGTTATGCTTTTTAAGTAACTCTAAAACTTTTGGAGTGAAATCAGGGTGTGGTCCATCATCAAATGTTATGGATACATGGTTTAAATTTTTTGTAGCTGAAACATTAAGGATGTTAATATAATATTTCCAACTTACTAAGCCGGAGCCAAAGGCTGTTAATGTAAACCAAACAAAAAAGAGAGCTACAAACCACCAAATAGATATTGGTTCTATTAGTGAGATAACTAATAAAACTATAAAAATAACAGCGGATGTTACATTTACCGATTTAAAATTTAGCATCTACGAAGTAAGGTGAAACTATGGTTTTCTCCACGATACTGATTGTATAAAAGTATGTGTTGGTAATTAGTACACGAAATCTCATTTAATATAAAGGTGTTTGGGACCCTTTGTTCGCTTAAAATATGAGCACCCAACAAAAATCCAAAGGAAGACACCGTGTTAAACTCACCTAGCCATGGCTTGTATACTATTTGTTGTGTGTTTTTAAAATCGTTAGCCGTTAGTTGATTATAAAAGCCATCAAACTCTACATCCCCATTATTACCCAAAATTAAAGCATCAATATCTGATGGTTGTAAGTTTTGTTCTAATAAAAACTGACGTGCTTTTTCGGAAACAGCATTAATATCTAATGTGTTAAACGTTTCAATTGATAGTACTTGAGCTAATGTTTCGTCTTGTTTTTCATTTGAAACAACAAAGAAATTAGCTCCTTCGCCGTAAACAGCTCCTTTGGTTTGCGATTCTAAAATTTCAGCGCTTGAAACAGGTGTTTCTTTAATATGAGAAATAACTTTATTAAGCTCGGTGGTATGATCACCAAGTTCATCTACGCCTCCTATTAATATATGTTTGGCCTCGTTTAATTCTAATTGAAGTTTGGCATCTAATAATGCCGACTCGAAAGAGTTACTACCATGAACGTAAGTGAAATTATACCTTTTACATCGAATATCTAAAGCAATTTGTCCTCCTACGGTGTTGTGGGTTGATTGGATAAATAACGTTGGCGTTAAAAACTGTTCATCATTATCTATAATCGTGCTTAAAAACTTTTCGGAATCCCGTAAACAACCCATTCCAGTACCTGTAATAATAGCGTCAACACTTTCAATCCCCGCATTGTTAAGTGCGAATTTTGAGGCTACAATACTCATTTTTATACCTTTAGCCATGCGTCTTGCAGCGGCAGGTGGGATGAAATCGCGATAATTAGGATTTATAGCAGGAATTACTACATCTGTATAAGATACAATGTCCTTTAGAAAGTTGGAAGTTTCCGTAGTATTCTGTGTTGAAACGGAACCAAAACTAGTAATGTATACATTTTTCATTAGGCTTCTTTTGAGAATATTACAGTTGAACAATTACCTCCAAATCCAAATGAATTAGACATGACCGTTTTAAGCGGTTTTTGTTTTAGTGTTAATTCGGGTGTTATTGAAAATTCCTTCATTTGAGTTTCGAAATTCAAATTAGGGAAAATAACATTGTTTTGAAGCGCTAAAATTGAATACACAGCTTCTATAGCTCCAGCAGCTGCTAATGTGTGACCTGTATAAGGCTTAGTGGAACTGAATTCTGGAATGGCATCTCCAAATACTCGAATTATAGCACGACCTTCTGATAAGTCGTTATTTCCTGTTGCAGTACCATGCGCATTAATATAATCAATGTCTTCTGGCTTAAAATTGGCAATATCTAAAGCTTTTTTCATGGCTAAAGTAGCACCATCTCCATTTTCGGATGAAGCAGTTTGATGAAACGCATCATTGGCATTTCCATAGCCTTTTACATAGGCTAAAACCGGTTTGTTTTCAACTTTTACAATAGCATCTGACTCGAGTACCAAATAGGCTGCTGCCTCACCTAAATTTAGACCTTTTCGATTATCATCAAAAGGGGTATTATAGGTGTCCGATAATATCATTAAAGTTTTAAAACCGTTAATGGTAAATTTCGACATACAGTCTGTCCCTCCAACGATAACTCGTTCTAATTTTCCAGCTTTTATTAATCGCGCACCAAGCATGATGGCATTGGCAGCTGAGGAGCATGCCGTACTTATAGTTGTAACTAGGCTTTCTTTAATGCCTAATTGTTGAGCTATTTTCTGAGAAGAATCTCCAGCATTATGAGATGCAATATATTTTTGGATGTTCGTGTCGGTTAAATAATCGTAATAATATTTTTCCGTCATATCCATACCACCGACGCTAGTGGCTGATATTAATCCTGTTTTGTAGGCAGACATGTCTGAGATGCCAGCTTGTTTTACAGCTTCTTTGGCAGCAATTGCCCCAATAAAACTCGTACGAGAATAATTGTTTTCAGGCGGGAGACCAAGCAACGCTTCGAGCTCTTTATTGCTGTAATTAATTTCACCAACCATGATGTCATTTTTATGAATGGTATCAATTTTAGAAATGCGTTTTATTCCTTTCTGTTTAGATATAAGTGCGTCATAATTTTCAGCTACATTGTTTCCAATAGCTGAAATTATTCCCATACCTGTAATTGCTACACCTTGACTCATAGTGGTTTTTAAAAACTGTAATTAACTGTTTTATTTAGATCGGTTTTCGGTAATATATGCTGCCATAGTATTAACCGATTCAAAAATATGACGACCTTCTTTAGGGTCTGTTAATTTTATGCCATAGTTTTTATCTAACATGACAATCAGTTCTAAAGCATCAATAGAATCTAACCCTAAGCCATCACCAAAAAGCATATCGTCATCAGCAATGTCAGCAGTTGTCATATCTTCTAAATTTAATTGCTCGATAATGTTTTCTTTCAATTCTTGTTTTAGTGCTTCCATATTATCTATTATATAATGTTGTTATTTGTTTATTATTATGTGCTATTTCGCCATTTTTACTAACTAAATATAAAAATGCTTCATAGTTGTCGTTTTCATATTCCACCCAACCACAAAGTACTTTTTCAGCCTTATTTGTGTCTAGTAAGCTGTTGGTGTACGTGGCTAAATGTTCTGGGTTAAAGTTTTCAAATATAAAAAAACTATTTTCGGAAAACAGTTTATATTTAATACTTATCTCACCTATGCAAATGTTTGGTAATGTGTAAACAAACACGGCAGGACTTGGGAAATAGTTATCCGTATCTTGTATGGCTTCTTGATGGGCTCTATCGGTATCTAAACTTGATGCTTTGTTAGAAAATACAATGGCTATGTTGTTCTCCTTATCGGATTCTAAAGGTTGATTTTTAAGTAAAATATCGGCCGCTAAAAAGGCCAATTTACTTAAGTTATCCATTTTAAAGAATTTAGGATACTTTGTTTCTTCTGCCCTGTAGGCGTTTTTTATAAAAGTTGAAAAATCTTCGGAATCATCACAAAATATCGTATTTCCATTTAAGGAAATCGATTGATTTTTAATTTTGCAATAGGCCGATATGTGATAATTCGATGCCATAATTACTTTTTCTTACAAGCTAAAATTGTGTGATATTCTCCTACAGCACGATCTTCAACTAATTTTAATCCAGCTTGATCAATTAGTTTTAAAAATACAGTGGAAGGATACATTTTACTGTTGCCGTTTGCCATTACTGTGAAATATAGTGATGTAGCTTCTAGAATAAACTTGGCATTATCAAAACGCTGTCTGTCGGTAAAGGTTTCCATAATTAATACTTCACCATCATCTTTTACAGCTGCTGCACACGCTTTTAAAATAACCAAAATTTCCTCTTCAGAAAAACAATCTAAAAATTGACTCATCCAAATGGTATCGGCGCCAACTGGTAGTTGTGGGTTTTCTGATAACCAATCTATTTTATGATGCGTTACGCGATCTTTAAATCCGGCTAACTCCACATTTTTTAAAGCTATTTGCAATTGTCCAGGTAGATCGACCATTTTAATCGAAACATCCTTATTGTATTTACTGCCGCTTATGGCAAATTTCCCAGTATTAGCACCTACATCATAAACGACTTTAGGGTTGTTTCTTAAAACAAACTCTAAAGCCTCTTGAAATACTTCATCAGAATAGTGGTGATCAAATTCAAACCATGCTTTTTGTACATCTGGTTGTAATACCGAAAGCCCTTGGTATATGGTTTCCCAGTTACCTAATTCTTTTAAACCAGCAGGTTTTCCTGTTTCAATAGCTTCTGTTAAATGGTATAAACCTTTATAACAAACATCCTGAGTGAAATTGATATTTACATCAACTGTTCTGTCAAAAGCTAAAAAGTATCCAGTAGTTGTTAGTTCAAAATGATTGTTTTCATCCTTATCAACTATATTATAGCTTTCTGCTATTTCTAAAAGAACCCCAACACCATAGGTGCTTAGTTTGAGCTCTTCAGAAATATTTTCTAATGAGATGCCTCCCTTTTTTCGATTTTTAAATATAAGATTAAAAATTCCTAATTTTCTTAAAGCTACAACGGCTTGGAAAACAAAAGGGGCAAAGGCTATTTTTTCAGCTTCCTGAACAGCATCAATAGCTCTGATAGATTTTTTTGACATAATTAATTAGATGGTTTTTTAAATATAACAGCCGTATTACACCCTCCAAAACCAGAAGCAGTTTTTAAAAAGGTGTTAAGCGATTTATGTTTTTGTGTTTGTTTTATAATATTTATTGGTTTGGTAACACCAAGTGTTTCATAGCCTTTAGTGGCATATAAGGTATTGTTAGATAAACTGTGCATACCAATAATAGTTTCTAATAAGCCGGAAGCTCCAAGTGTGTGGCCAAAATACCCTTTCAAACTATTTACAGGAGTATCCTGGAGGTTAGAGCGGTTGAATGCTATAGCTTCCATTTCGTCATTAAAAGCCGTTGCCGTACCGTGAGCTGAAATATATGCAATATCAGAAGCTTTTAGTTGAGCCTGTTGGAGTGCTAATTCTATACTACGATGTAAACCTTCACCAGTACGTGAAGGACCTGAAATATGATTGGCATCATTACAAGAGCTTTCGCCTAAAATTTCTACGGCTTCTTTTGGTAAGCCTGTTTTATTGTTTGTAACCAAAACGGATGCTGAAACTTCACCAATATTAATACCTGTCCGATCGGCATCATAAGGCTTACAAGGTTCACTACTTAATGCTTGGAATGAGTTAAACCCAGAAAGGATAAAAGGACTTACTACATCGCCACTTACTACAAATACGTGGTCGTAAGTATTTTGTTGAATATAACGTTTAGCAATAGCCACAGAAAGAATACCAGATACACAAGCGTTTGAGACGACAATAGCATCGTTTTTAAAAGCGAAAAAATCACGGATTTTTTGCCCCAAAACATGTAAATATGCACGTTCTTTAGGAAAGGGGTTGTTTGCGTCTAAAGCATCAATGTTTCCCTTTGTAGTTGAAATGATAAGTCCTACACGTTCATCTAATTGTATATTAGATTTGTTTATAACAGACTGTAATGATGTAATCATCATTTTTTCCAATCTAGTATAGCTATCTTGCGGTGCTAATTTTAGAAAAGCGTCTTCTAATTGGTTTGAATCAATTAGTGCTGAATAAAACGGATTAGGTAAAATAGATTCATCATGAATTCGTTGTAATCCCGATTTTTCATTTTTAACGTTTTCAACCACAGCTTCACTAGTGAAGCCTAAAGCTGAAACAATATTATTATATGAAACGTAAATTTTATTCATCTAGTAAACCTACTTTTTGTTTCCAAGCTTTAAAAAACGGAGGAATGTTTAAAGACAAATCGCCTTCACCAATTTTATCAACAAAAACTTGAGTGGTTTCACCAGTACAAACAAGTTGGCTATCTTGATTGTATATTTCGTAACGAAACATCATTTTTGCTGCAGGGCTGTCTATATATATAGTTTTTACGGTAGCCATATCACCATAGCGTAATGGGAGCTTATGGTCTGTGCTAGATTTTACAATAGGTGTAGCAAAACCATATTTTTTCTGATCTAAATAGGAAATACCGTGTTCGCGACCAAAGGCTTCACGTCCATCTTCAAAATATTGAATGTAGTTACCATGCCATACAATACCTAATGGGTCTGTTTCTACAAAACGCACCCTTACTTGGCTAGTATGAACAATTTCTTGATGTTTAGACGGCATTCTTTTTTTCATTATAAATAATTGCAATTAATGTTGTAGCTAAGAAAAAAGCTAGTAATAAGCTGATTTCAGGTAAAATATCTAGAAAAGAGCCATTGCGTAAAAATACATCGTAAAATGCATTTAATCCCCAATTCATAGGTGAAATATGAGATAGTGTTTGCATGAGTTTTGGCATGACAAAAACAGGAACCCATACGCCTCCTAAAGCGGCTAAAATAACAACAAATGTTGCTCCAAAAGGAGCCGATTGTTCTTGGGTTTTGGCTATTGTTCCTAGTAGTAATCCTAATCCTATTGCTGCTAGTCCTGCAAATGTTGCTACAACAAACAGTAAGGGAACTCTACCTGAGACATCTAAAGTTGGTAAGCCTATAGCAGGAAAAACAAAAATTCCAATAAGTAACATTAATACAAATTGTATTAAGCATACTATTAAATAAACGAGCGTTTTACCTCCTAAAACGGTAGCATAAGAAACTGGGTTTGTTCGCAAACGTACAAAAGTTCCTTGGCTTTTTTCTTTAACAATGTTTATTGAAAGCGGTACTATGATAAAAAATATAGCAAATAATGTCCAAGCTGGTACATTGTGTTGTACCGAATTTGGAATTATTTCTTTGTCTTCGCTTTTGGGGAGGATCTCTTTAAATGTAATAAACGTGTCTGTTTCGAATATAGCATCTGTAGGGTCATCTGAAATCTGTTCTTGAAAGGCCTTGTAAATAGATTGCGTTTCAATTTTAGAAATCATTTTATCAATACCATTTTTCACCGAACTTTTAAAGGTTAACTGTGTAGCTGGATCAAAATATAGAGTAACTTCTTTACCCTGTATTATTTCGGTTTTAGCATTCTCTGACGGTTCTTCTAATCCAAATTTTGCAATAATGCCATCTACGTTTTGTGTGATTTTTTGTTCTAAATTACTTGATAAATCTTCCGGAATAATTATTGCTAATTGGTATTTTCCTTTAAAAACTAAATCACGCGCTATAACTTCTGTTTCTTCTGGGATAACTAGAAAAGAGCCCGAATCGTTTAAACCATTTATAATTGTTTCGGAAACACCGCCGTTATCATTATCAACAATTAGGATGGGTATTTTTGCATCAGTTACAGTTTTAAACGTGCTGTCCTGAATAAGTGTTATGGTTATAATTAATACTAAAGGCATAACAAACAGTATAGCAATACCACCGATATCTCTAGTTAGTAATAGGAATTCCTTATATGTTGAGGCCCATAGTTTATGCATGATCACGTAATGCTTTACCGGTTATATTAATAAAAACATCTTCTAGATTATGAGCGCCTTGATGAGTAGCAATAAGTGTTTTGGGGTCTCCTTTTACAACTAATTGACCATGATCTATAATGGCCACACGTGTACAGAACGTTTCAGCTTCGTTTAAGTGATGCGATGTATAAATAATAGTAGTCCCTTTTTTATTAAGCTCCTGTAAAAACTCAATAATAACATTTTTTGATTGGACATCAACACCTACAGTTGGTTCATCTAAAAATAAGACTTTAGGGTTGTGTAATACGCTTGCTATCAGGTTTATTCGGCGTTTCATGCCTCCCGAAAACGTATCTATTTTTTTATGGGCAAAGGCTAAAAGGCCTAAATGCTCTAATGCGGTGTTTATTTTAGCTTCCAAACTAGAGCCTTTAAGACCATACATACTTCCAAAATATTTTAAATTTTCGAAAGCTGTTAAGGAAGGGTATAGGGCGTACTCCTGAGGTACAATACCGATAAGTTGTTTGAGTGTGTTTTTGTTTTTTTGATAGGTTAACCCATCAATTGTGAACGATCCAGAAGTTGGTTTTATAAGTGAACATAAAATGGAAATTAAGGTTGTCTTTCCAGCTCCATTGGGACCTAACAATCCAAATATTTCCTTTTTTTCAATATTTAGGTTTAAGTTAGTAACCGAATAATTATCGGCACCCTTGTATTTTTTGGATATGTCCTGAATGCTAATCACTTATTTAACGGCTTTTTTAAGTTTTTTAAAAAACACAGTTTCTTTGTCGGCTATTGTTTCCAATTGCGTAGCTACATTGTTATAGGCGTCTTCTTTAGCACTTCTGTTTTTATAAATTCTAGAGGCATCTAATGCAAAATCGCGCCATAAATCACCAATTAAGGTCATTTCTTTAGATAATTCGGCTAATTGTTGATTCTTTAAAACATCGCTAGCTTCTTGTAAAAAAGCAGCAAAAATATATCTAAAACCACCACCACCTGTTCCTATTTCTTCTTGCATACGTACAACCTGACCTAAGTAGTGATTGGCTTTTTTTACACCATTTTTCTTCGGCCATTTTCGTATTAATTTCGCTACATGACGAATGCCTTTTACGCCTAAAACTGGCATCGGCGCAAGCATATCGCGACAGGTATGTTTTATTCCTTTTACAATAGCTTTTTCAAGTTCTAATTTTTTTGGGAATGCTATCGGGTAATACATGTGTCCTTTAGGAGCAAAAGGGCCTTTGGCAAAGCGTACTTTCTCTAACTCCTTTTCTGTTAGTGTTGTAACGGTTTCCATTACGGGATCACTAATTAAGTAAGTGTCATTTTCTTTACCATATACAATTAAGTTATGGGCATTAAAATGAAAGCGGTATTCATCAGGGAAATACACTAAATTATAAACGCCAACTTGTAGACCTACCGGATTATTTTTGTCTAGATTGGCATCTAATCGTGCTTTAGCCTCCTGAGGATTTTTAAATTTTTCACGTTTAATTTGTATGCCAACGCGTTTAGCAAAACGTTTAAATATAAAACCAGGCATTGCACGATATGTTAACGCAGGCGCATGGTTTACTTTTAGGAAAGGAATATAACAGAAAAGTAAGCCTGAGCCAATACCGAAGGCCATGGGTTCGCTTATTTCAAAGCCATGGTGCTTCATTAAGTTGGAAATCACACCGTTTTCACAATGTGCCGTTTGATGATGCGTAAAATTAATTTGCATGCTTGGTAATATCTTTTAATTGATCCACAGAAATTTCAAAAGTATCGGCATATTTTTGAAGTGTTTTTTGTGAAAGTTTATTGAAAACATTTGGTTTGAAATGACGTTTAACACGCCAAGCCCACATTCCTACATAACTAGCAAGTATAGAAAGATCCATTTTATGAACTTCCATATAGTATTCTATTGGGCTAGTTTCGTTATTTAAAACACGATTTTTAGCATTTAATATGCGCGCATTTATTTCTTCAATAGCCTGATTTAGGGCTATGGTTTTAGGGTCCCAACCGGAACTATTAACTGTGGTGTAATTGCCATCTTCATCAATAGCATAGCACAACTCTTTAAGTTTGGCGGTCTCTAAATTACTTGTGTCCTGTGGAACGTCATCTTTTTTCATCCGAAAGTTATTTAAGTTCTTGGATTACTAAATTTAATTCACAAGATAGTAATTCTATTTTGTCTTGTGTAATAACACAATTTATAGTGCAAATGCTGTATTCTGATGTGTCAAAACGAGATATTAATGTAGCATTTGTTACAATCTCGCTTTCAACTACAGGGCATTTTTGGATAACTACTTTTTTTATAGCACTTATGTAACCAATAAGTTTTGTGCCTTTGCCTTCTATATCATCTTCATTAAAAAAACTTTTTCCAACAATAGAAGAACAGGTTTGTGCGGCATTTTCAACTAGTCCAGCTTCATTAAATACGCCGTTTTCATTAAAAATACAATCTGGTTTTATAAAAAATGAAGTTGTAACATGAGAGTCATCAATAGATAAAACATGGTCTACCATTAAAAAAGGTGGCCGATGCGGTAAAAATTTTGCGATATCTAATTGACTAAAATCCATTAATTATCAGCAATAACAGTTTTCATTTCGCCTGTAGCAATTTCTTCTTGAGCTTCATTAAACACGCGAATCTCGACCATAGTGACGCCCATAAATTCATGAAGGATTTTTACATGGGTTTCAATAGTTTCGTTTAACTGCGGAAGCTTATCTACTTTAACGGATTTTATAGAACCTATATAACCAACGGGTGCTGGTTGGCTTTTTAAAAAGTAATCATAGCCTGTATGTAAAGCAACAGATTGTGCCATGTTCTCCACCAATCCAGGCTCGGTTAAAAGGTTGTTTTCTACAAAAATATTATGGTCTAAAATTGTAAATTTAGACTCCAAATTTTCGGCTGTAAATGCCACTAAAGTATCTACCATTACAAATGGTGATTTTTGTGGGATGAGGTGCCTAATATCGGTTATTGGTAATACGTTTGTTGTCATTTTTTAGCATACAGTTAAAAGTGCATAAGCGTATGAAAAACGTGAACTTTCAGGTACTGATAATAGTATTTTATCGCCTTTTTTCAATTGTCCTGATTTTGAAAGCTCTTCTAGCATTAAGTAAATAGATGCTGAGCCAACATTTCCTACTTTACTTAAATTCATAAACCAGTTTTCCCAAGGGATTTCTACATCGTTATCTACCATTTCTTGATAAAGTTTGTCTTTGAAGAAATGCGATGAAATATGAGGTAGGTAATAGTCTATATCACTAGGTTTTAAATCGTGTTTTTCCATAGCTTTCTTCAAGCTATCAACACCTTTTTTAAGAATGTTAGCACTTAATAACTTAACATCTTGTTTTATGGCAAATAAAGATTTGTTTGCCCAATCGTCTGTTTCGTATTCACTCCATGGTTTTAAGAAACCGTTATCTAATTTATCGCCACCGGCATACATGCAGGCTTCAATTTCGTGTGCGTAGGAGTAGCCTTCCATCCATTCTATACGCATAGGAAGCTCACCTTTTGGTTGGTCTTCTAAAAGAAATGCACCAGCACCATCGGACAGCATCCAACGTAAAAAATCTTTGTTAAAAGCTAATATTGGATTCTCTTCTAATGCTTCTAAATGCTTAATTTCAGTTTCATAAATATGACCTTTCATCCAAGATGAAATACGTTCCGAACCGGAAGCAACAGCATTATGCGTTTGTCCAGATTTTACTGATAAATAGCCGAATTTTAAGGCATTCATTCCAGAACAACAAGCTCCAGAAGGAGAATTAATTT
This sequence comes from Algorimicrobium bowmanii, assembly GCF_054031195.1. Next base: position 123,346 of record NZ_CM132929.1, on the reverse strand, counting down.
CTAGATTTCCAGCCTCTAAAAAACCATGAACCATAGCCGCGTGAGATGGTAGTATTTGGTCAGGACTAGAGGTACCACATGAAAGAACTTCTATATCTGATACTTTAAAATCTCCATCACATAAACCGTTAATAGCCTCTTTAGCTAGTTGGGCATTATTGTGGGTTACATTTCCGTCATCATCTAATGCGTAATACCTTGTTTTTATCTGGTTGTTACGTAGTACAATACGGCGCCCTTTGGAAACTTTTCCGTTAATTATTCCTAATTTGTCTTCCATCTCATCATTGCTGATGGGATTATTTGGGAGAAATTTTGAGATTTTAGTAATGTAAACTTCCTTCATTTTATGATGACTTCTCTTTTAATGCAACTGATGCGTAATATACTTTATCTTTTTTTATTTGACCATAAAAAGGTAAATAAGTCAATAAAAATAAGATAAAAACTAGTGGTGAAATTAACCAAATGGCAATTATTAGATAATAATTAAACATTTTGGTTAATGTGCGTCTTTTTTTTGTGTTTTTTTCACTTTTAGCACTTATAAATGCCGCCCATTTTGTGAATATCACATTTGCTTTACGATCTACAGTAATTAGGAACGGTTTTACTTTTACGGCTCCTATTTTTAATAAATCGGTTTGTAAGTTTTGATAAGTGTCTTGATGTAAATACTTAGAAATTACGGTTCCAAATTTTGAAGCCTCATCAATATCTTTTTTAGAAACACCAGGTTTTGGAAATATTCCTAAAAAGCGTTTTTTAATGCCTGTAAACATCCACTGTACAATAGTTATAACGCTAATGTGGTTTATGTGTCGGTCAACTAAAACAATATGTCCTACTAAGTTGGCGTTGAGTTTTTTTAGTTTACGTTTTAGCTTTTCTTGTGCCATAATCCACATGTTTCTACAAGCATTTATAGTTATAACAGGTGTATTTGCAAATAGTTTTTGCGCATCTGGATTGGCTAAAAATGATGTGGTTGGCAGGGAGGGTGTTAAATACCATACGGTATAACCGAATAAAATTAAATCGTATTTTTTATTTAAAATAGCTTCTGGAATAGGTTTGATTTTTCTAGGTTCTTCACGAAAAGTTTCAGGGAACACACCAAAAAACTGTTCCTTATTCCAAGGAAAGGGAAACGGGTCTTCCATTTCAATGTTTAAATACGTAAAAGCCGTTTCATCATTTTGCATGGTTGAAACGATATTGGTTATAATCTCGGTAAGTTGTCCGGATTGTGAATAATGTATAACTAAAACCTGTTTCATATTAGCTGTTTTTTGAATCCCAAAAATCAAAATAGTTGAACCACTGTAAAGGATATTTGTTAAGCATCCATGATACACTATCTGTAAATTCCTTTAAAAGCCCTTGCGCATCTCTGTGTTTTGCTTGCGAGCGTTTTGCATATAAATGATAGTGCTTTTTAGATTCCTTCATAACGTAAACGAATAATACCGGTACATTTAATCGAGATGCTAGCATAAAAGGACCAGCGGGGAATTTTGCTGTTTCTCCTAATAAATTTTCCGATAAATATTTTGTGCCATTGGTATAACGGTCGCCCGTAATGCAAACTATTTCATTTCTAGCTAAAGCTGCATTTACCTCAAAAATATGTGATAAATCTTCCTTTATGATGATTAAATTGATATTTGACTTCTTACGAACAGAATCCAAATAGTTTTTAATAGCGGTATGCTCTACGTCGGTCGTTAATAAGCTTATGGAAGCATTATCTTCTAGTTGGTTGAAAAAGTATTCTGATATTTCAAAATTACCAACATGTGCACTAATTAAAATGCCTCCTTTTTTTTCTTTTAACGTGTCTATTATGGTTTCACCCCCTTCAAATTCATAAGTAAACTTGTCACTTAAATTAGATGAAATAGCAATTTTGTCAAGAATGGTTTGTCCAAAAACATAATAGCTTTTATATATGCTTAGGCAGCTTTTAAAAGTAGAGTAGTTTAAGCGTTTTTTAAAGTAATAAAAAATAGCTTTTGTACTATCTTTTGAAAAGAGACAGAAATATGCTGCTACAAAAAACAAGACGAAATAGGCAACGCCCATTCCTAAGTGTTTCATAGAGAATACAAATATTTTATATCCAAGAACGGTTCCTCTTGATTTTCCTTGCCATTCTGTAGCCATAAAAGTATTGCTAAGTTTAGCTTAATTTGCGTTCAATAAGATTGTAAAAATCTTGAAGTGTTGTAACGTCAATAAAGTCTTCACCTACTAATTTAACCCCGAAATTAGATTCCACGGCAACTACTAAATCTACAAAATCCAGACTATCTAGTTCTAAAGTGTTTTTAAGGTTGGCCTCAGGGGAAATATCCTCGCTTTCTACTTCAAATTCATCAATTAGAAAGTCGTTTATCTTTTCAATAATAACCTCTTTCGTCATTTTCACACAGTTATTTTTTAATAATTAAAGCTGAATTTGTACCTCCAAATCCAAATGAATTGGACAAAAATACATCAAATTTTTTGTTTAACGTTTTGTTAACTAAATTTAATTTGCTGGCAGCTTCGTCAGGTTCGTTTAAATTAATATTCGGTGCTATAAAGTCATTTTGCATCATCAGAATAGAATATAACACTTCGCTAGCTCCAGCCATCCAACATTCGTGACCTGTCATAGATTTTGTTGAACTAACATGTGGACCATTTTCTCCAAAAACATCTAAAATAGCTAAAGCTTCGTTGGCATCACCAACAGGTGTAGATGTGGCGTGTGCATTTACATAACCAATATCCGAGGCTTTAATATTTGCTTGTTTGATAGCCATTTTCATTGCGCGAGCAGGGCCGTCTACATTGGGTGTAGAAATATGGTCACCATTAGAAGAGAAGCCATAGCCAAGAATTTCACCATAGATTGTAGCACCGCGTTTTACGGCAGATTCATAGGATTCTAATATTAATGTTGCAGCACCTCCGCTTGGGACTAAACCATCTCGACTTTTATCGAAAGGGCGTGAAGCTTGAGTTGGGTTTTCGTTTACTGAAAAAACACCCAAACCATCAAAGCTTCCCATTGCTACGGCGTTAATTTCTTGGGCACCTCCGCAAATTACATAGTCTTGAAGCCCACTTTTAATAAGTTGATAGCCCATACCTATGGAGTGGGAACCACTGGCGCAGGCTGCACTAACGGTGAAATTTATACCGCGAAGTTTAAAGATTGTCGATAAATTCATGGTAACCGAAGAATTCATGCTTTGAAATATAGCACCCGAACCTACCAATGTGGTGTCGTTCTTCTCACGTATTTTATCAACAGACTCTACAATGGATTTTGCTGTGCTATCATTACCATATAAAATACCAACTTCGTGCTTGTCTAAGAAGTCTTGGTTAATTTTTGCATTTTCTAAAGCTTCTAAAGTCGCAATGTAGGCGTATTCACCTTCCTCACCTAAACTAATTCGTTGTCTGCGTGACAATAAGTTTTTTAATTTAGGTTTTTTTACCATTCCAGTTAATGGCGATCGGTAACCAAAAGCTTTACGTTCTTCATCGGCTACAATACCAGAATCACCATTGTATAATGATTGCTTAACGGCATCTAAATTTTCGCCTATACAAGAATAAATTCCCATTCCGGTAATAACAACTCTCCTCATTTTCTATTTGTTTATGAGTAAATACCTCCGTTTATATTAATAACTTCGCCTGTAATATATGATGCTTTTTTGGAAGCTAAAAATGACACGGCGTATGCAACTTCTTCGGGTTCGCCGAAACGGTTTACAGGAATCATATTTTTAAGCTCTTTTTCATCTAAACTTGCTGTCATGTCCGATTTTATAAAACCAGGAGCTACAGCATTTACTGTTATTTTACGTTTGGCTACTTCTTGAGCTAATGCTTTTGTTGCAGCTACTAATGCACCTTTTGCAGCCGAATAGTTTGTTTGCCCTGCAGTACCTTTTACACCAGAAACCGATGCGATATTGATAATGCGACCGTACCGATTGCGTAATAGCTTTTGAATGATATGATTGGTTACGTTATAAAAACCATTTAACGATGTATTAATAACATCTTGCCAATCGGATGCGGGCATCCACATGAATAGACCATCTTTAGTTATTCCAGCGTTATTTACAAGGACCTCTATAAGGGCGTCTTTATTTTCTGCCTCCCAACTATCTAAAGTTGTTTTTACGTCTTCCGCATTGGTTACGTTAAATTGTAATATTTCAGCAGTATTTCCTAAGTCTTCAACAGCCTTTTTAGTTTCTAAAGCGGCTGTTTCGTTACTATTGTAGTTTATTAAAATATGATAGTCGGTGTCTTGAGCTAATTGTATGCAAATTGCTTTGCCAATTCCTCTAGATCCACCTGTTACTAAAGCGCATTTCATGTAGTTGTTAGTTTTAAGCTATTAGGTTAAATAGGGTTGTTAATGGAATAATTCTAAATTTTCAAACCACATATTGTTTAGTGCTTCGCCTTTTAGATTAATATACGTCCATGTTTTTTTCTTTTTCACACGTGCTAATCCATCAACAAATCCTTTTTGATTGTTTTTTTGAAATACAGAAAAGCCACCTGCAGTAATTTCATATTCGTCCGCAATGATTAATTCGCCCGAAGTATTAATAAAACCCCATTCTTTTTTAAGTTTTACCGGAGCTAAACCATCGGTACTAAATATTTCGGCATCTTTATACTGAAATGGTATAACGACGTTTCCAGAAGAATCTATGTAGCCCCATTCTTTGTTTTTCTGTACGGGAGCTAAACCGTTTTTAAATGCACGTGCTTTGTCATAGGATGGCTCAATAACCCATTCGGCATTGGCATTAATAAAACCTAGTTTACCATCTTTTTTAGCATAGGTTAGTTCTGGATTGTTTGAGAAATCCCAAATTTTTTCAGCACCCGATACTTCTTTAAAGCTACCGTTTATAATCAGTCCGTTACGTTCTCCTTTTTTAGCAACTATTAGGTTGTTATAGTTGTTGCTAATGCCATCATATTCTGTTTTTACTAGATATTCGCCCGAGGTATTAACTAAACCCCATTGGTCATTTTCCAATACTTTAGCAGAGCCATTTATAAAATTGAATGCTTTGGTGAATTTTGGTTCTGTTATAATGTCTCCTTTCGTATTAATAAATCCAACACCAGCATCTGTTCTATAAATAGCATAGCCATTTTTAAAATCGTAATATTTTTCAGTTGAAATATTTTCGAGTACTTGTTCCCCTTTGGTATTGATGTACATCCAGTTTTTGTCTAGTAATACAACAGCTATTCCTGAATCAAACCTTTTTGTTTTATCGAATTTTGGTTCAATAACCCACTCTCCTTTACGGTTAATAAAGCCCCATTTTTTCTTGTCGTTTGTGGCTTCGGCTAAATCTCCTGAGAAATTTTTAGCAAGTACAAACTGTGGCTTTATATGCCATTCCCCCGATTTAGTAATATAGCCATAGTTGCCATTTTCATTTGCTAAAGCTAATTCTTGGGCCTGAGTGGATATTCCTAAAAATAAAAGGAACATGCATAAAAAAGTTGTTTTCATAATGTGTATGTTTTTATGTTTTATTGTTAATGATATAATCTTTAACAAGGTTAACATAAGGGTACATAATTACATCTTCGGTAAATGCTGGGACTAGCTTGCGGATTTCATCATACATTTTCTTAGTTTTTGATGAAATATCATTCTGAACTTCTAGGTATTCGATGGCTTGTACTATTGTAATAAGTTCAATAGAGACAACTTCAAAGGCATTTTCTATGACTTTTTTAGTTATTAAAGCCGAATTTGTTCCCATACTTACAATGTCTTGGTTATCGTTATTGTTTGGGATACTATGTATGTACATTGGGTTTGAAAGCATTTGGTTTTCGGCAGTAGTTGAAGTTGCTGTAAACTGAACACCTTGCATTCCAAAGTTTAAACCAAGCTTCCCTAAATTTACAAAAGGCGGTAGCATTTCGTTTAAACCTGTGTTTAATAAGTAGTTTAATTGACGCTCAGAAAGCATGCTCATTTTGGCTACTACAATTTTAAGCTTATCCATTTCTAATGAAACATAATCGCCATGGAAGTTTCCGCCGTGGTATACATGTTTTTTAGCCACATCTACAATTGGGTTGTCGTTGGCTGAATTTACTTCTTCTATTAAGATACTTTCAACAGAATTTAGCGTATCTAAAACCGGACCTAAAATTTGAGGGACACAACGTAATGAATAGTATTCCTGTACCTTTTCTTTAAAAACAGAAACGTCTTCATTTTTACTATATAAATGGTGCTCTCTCTTACGTGTTAATTTACTGTCGGCAAGATGCGTGCGCATACTTTCAGCTATTTCACGTTGTCCAACATGACGTTTAGAGTGGTTTAATTCAAGTGATAAATGATCGTCATAGGCTTTTACAATTTCATTTATTGCTGCAGACGCATTAGTCATCCAACCTAATAACTGACGTGTGTAAAGTGTGTTTACGATACCAATACCTGTCATTACAGATGTTCCGTTCATCAAGGCTAAGCCTTCACGTAGCTCTACTGAAATAGGTTTTAGGTTTTCTTGTTTAAAAACAGACTCGGTGCTTTGACGTTCACCTTTATAAAATACTTCACCTTCGCCTATTAAAACCAATGCTAAATGAGCTAATTGTACTAAATCACCACTAGCGCCAACACCACCGTGTTCGTAAATTAACGGTGTAATATCTCGGTTTATTAATTCGGCCATAAGTTTAATTACCGAAACATGAACACCTGAATGTCCTAAAGAAAGTGTATTTAAACGCGCTAACATAGCGGCCTTAACATACATAGGAGCTATGGGTTGTCCCGTTCCAGAAGCGTGACTGCGAATTAAATTGTATTGTAATTGGATGCGTTGAGAGTCTTCTATTTTATATTGCGCCATAGGTCCGAAGCCTGTGTTAACGCCATAAATGACCTTGTTTTCGGAAAATTCTTTTAAAAAATTAAAACTATTCTCTACAGTTTCAAGAACGGTATCCGCTATTTGAATAGGTTCATTTTTAAATATGACTTTGTAAAAATCCTCTACTCCTAATTCTCCGTTAAATATAAGCATCTATGATATGATATTTTTTTTCAATAAATTTGTTCGAATAACTAGCACTAAAGTAGTTATTTTGGATTGCAAATTTATAATAATTAATGAATTAATACTACTATGGGTACAAGTGATATGAAAGTTGATGTTTTAGTAATTGGTGCCGGCCCATCAGGTTGTGTTGCTTCAGCTTATTTGCAAAAGCAAGGATTACAAGTGAAAGTTGTCGAAAAAAGTCTTTTTCCTAGGTTTGTAATTGGAGAAAGTTTGTTGCCAAGATGTATGGAACATTTTGAAGAAGCAGGCCTTTTAGAAGCTTTGAAGTTAGCTGATTTTGAAGTTAAAAAAGGGGCTCGGTTTTTAAGAGATGATATTGTTTGTAATTTTGATTTTAGTGATAAACATACCGATGGTTGGGATTGGACGTGGCAAGTGCCAAGAGCAGATTTTGATTATATTCTAGCCAACGAAGTTATAAAAAAAGGTGTTGATCTCTCTTTTGAGCATGAAGTTGTAGATGTGCAAATAGATGCTGATGGAGTGTCGCGTACAACTATTAATGATGCCGATGGTGTGCCGTATCATGTAGAAGCAAAATTTATAATAGACTCCAGTGGTTATGGGCGTGTGTTGCCACGTTTGTTAGGTTTAGATAAGCCGTCCAACATTCCTGAACACTCGTCTATTTTTGGACATGTTGAAGATGTGAATAGGCCCGAAGGAGAAGAAGGTACATTAATTACCTTTGATGTGCTTGATAAGGATACTTGGTTTTGGGTGATTCCGTTCTCGAATGGGAATACAAGTTTAGGCTTTGTAGGAAAAAATGAATTCATAGACAGTTTTGAAGGTGATACGTCTGAGCGTTTAAAAAACATGCTTAAACAATCCGATTATTATTATGAGCGTTTTAAGGACGCGCCATTGTTATTTGAACCTAAAAGTATTCGTAATTATTCGAAAGCTGTTACTAAATTTCACGGAAACGGATTTGCGTTAACGGGTAATAGTGCCGAATTTTTAGACCCAGTATTTTCATCTGGGGTTACCTTTGCTACAGAGTCGGCTATTAAATCAGCTAAATTAATTACCAAACAATTACAGGGAGATGCTGTGGACTGGGATGTTGAGTATGCCGATTATATAAAATCGGGTGTAGATGTATTTGCAACCTATGTGAAGGAATGGTATACCGGTAATTTACAAACTTTATTTTTTCACAGACCAGAAAACCCAGACGTAAAGCGTCAAATATGTGCTGTTTTGGCAGGTTATGTTTGGGATGAAACGAATCCGTTTGTTACCAAGCATAAACGTATTGTAAAAACATTGGCCCATTTAATTAATATGGAAAATGAAAAAAGCGCATCTGTTTAGATGCGCTTTTTGTATTTATAAAAAAAGCTCTGTGTATTACTTGGCTTTTTTCTTTATGGTTTTAGCTAATTCTTTAGCTAGTTTAGCATATCCTTCAGAAATACGGTAGCCTGAGTTGTAATCATAACCCATGGAACCTTTACCTTCAACTTTCGTGTAATCTACCGAAAATAGGATGTCGTTTGGTGTTTCTGTTTTGTAAACATAAAGTGTTACCTCTAATTTAGAATTCTGACGCATTACACCAACGTTATAACCAGGATACATCATAGTTGTGTGGATCCTCATGGTGTACTCAGCACCAATGTCTTTACCTACTTTTACTTCACCATCACTAAAACGCTTATTAAAAGACTCGATAAATTTAGGTTCATAACGAGACTCACGATCGTCAAACCAATTTTTTTTAAATTCTTCTCCTGCTCCAATCTCTTTTTCTTCACGTTTACTCATTTTATCCTCTAAAAATTCTTCTTCTGAATCATATTTAGGAATCTGTAAATCGGTGTATTCAAATACTAAATTATAAGCAGAAATACCTTTTAGGTCTTTCCAGTCACCTTCCGTGATTTTTGTTTTTTGGGCAAAAATAGTGGTAGACACAAGCAATAGTGTCAATGCAAAAATGTTTTTCATGTTATTATTGGTTAGTTATCAGGCTAAAATAGAGAAACTAAACGGTAAAAAACATTAAAAACGTATATAAAGAAAAGTCTTAAAGTGCAGCCTTCTCAGATAAGTTTTCTAGCATTTCTTCGGTGATATCATCTAAAGAAAAAGTGTGTTGCCAGCCCCAATCCTCACGTGCGTTAGTATCATCAATGCTTTTAGGCCATGAGTCTGCAATTTCTTGGCGAAAATCTGGCTTATAAGCGATAGTGAAATTAGTTAAGTGTTTCTTCACGGATGCCACCATATCTTTTGGTGTAAAACTAATAGCTGATAAATTGTAAGAAGATCGAATTTTTATCGCTTCTTCTGGAGCTTCCATAATTTGGATGGTTGCCTTTATAGCATCGTCCATATACATCATAGGAAGTTCTGTATTTTCAGTTAAAAAACAATCGTAATGATTATCAGCAAGTGCTTTGTGGTAAATATCTATGGCGTAATCTGTAGTTCCGCCACCAGGAAGAGTTTTCCAGGAAATGATACCTGGGTAACGGATGCTTCTAACATCAACACCATATTTGTTATAGTAATATTCACACCAGCGTTCGCCTACCTGTTTGGTAATTCCGTAAACGGTAGATGGTTCCATAACGGTATATTGTGGTGTGTCTTCCTTAGGAGTTGTTGGTCCAAATACGGCAATACTAGAAGGCCAAAACACCTTTTTAATTAAACCGTTTTTTGCTAAGTCTAATACGTTAAAAAGTGTACTCATGTTTAAATCCCAAGCTTTCATAGGGTATTTTTCACCAGTAGCACTTAGCATGGCAGCCATTAAATAAACGGTATTAATTTTGTATTTTTCAATACATACCTTAAGACCGTTTGTGTCTTGAGCATCTAAAATCTCAAATATACCCGAGTTCACAAGCTCTAAGTTACCGTAATTAATATCACTAGCAATAACTTGTTCGTCACCGTGGATTTCGCGTAATTTGTATGTCAATTCTGAACCAATTTGGCCACAAGCGCCAATTATTAAAATTTTAGATTTCATTAAGATGTATATTTAAAAAATCATTCAAAAATAATAAGAATTTAATGATGAATTGATAATTTTAACTTAAAATAATCGACTAAAAATAAAGTATTGTTATTCTTGAGAGTTAAAACCCACGAATACAATATATTTGTAACTCCAGTTAAAAAAAATATGAAAAACATTTTTGTAATTATACTGCTTTGTTTGTTGTCTTGTCAAGAAACAGAAAGCAATTTAAAAGAGTCGCGTACAGAAAATATTATCGAAACGATCATTAATAAATCTGATATTGATGCATTGGATTATACTGAATATGTTTTGGATGCCAATGTGGTTAAAAGTATCACTGGTTGGGCTAAATATGATGAGTTAGGTAAGATATTAGAGGATGTAAAAGTAGCTAATCTCTCATTTTTTAAATCTAATAAATCTTTAGTAGCCACGCTAAATAATGAGTTAAAAACTACGGTGCCTGAAACTGTTAGTTCGCCATTAATTGATGCACGAATTTTAGCCATAGAAACCAAAATGTATAAGTTGGAAAATCAGGTTAATTTATCAAATCCAACTAAGGGTAGTTTGTTAGAAGCTGTTGAAGAATTGTTAACGGCTTATTCAAATTTAAATTTGCAGTTAAACAAGCAATTAGAAAAAAGATCACAACGTATACAAAGACCTGAATAAGGTCTTTTTTTTATTAATATTATGTTAATAAACACCAAGCTATATTTACTAAAGCGCTAATTGTGGTAAATTGTACCATTAAACTAAACACAAAACTTATGAATTCAAAATTAAAAAAAGCATCCTTATTGAGTGCCGTAGCTTTTATGGGACTTGTTGGGTGTAAAGATGATGCCAAGCAAGAAACGGCACTTGTAGAGGAGTCGTCTATTCCAGGGATTAATTTGGAATATATGAACACCGATGTGAAGCCAAATGATGATTTTTTCAATTATGTGAACGGAACATGGCTTAAGAACACTAAAATTCCAGACGATCAATCAACTTGGGGAAGTTTTAATGAGCTTCGTAAGAAAACAGATGCAGATGCCTTACGTATTTTAGAAGCGGCAATGTCTGATGATAAAGATATGGAACGTATTGAGGTTTTACCAGGTTCCGATCAGGAAAAAGCTGTGTTTTTATATCAAACAATTATGGATACTATTGGTAGAAACAACCAAGGCTTAGAGCCTATTAAACCATATTTGGCAAAAATTGATGCAATTAAAAATAATGAAGATTTACAGGCTTACATGATAGAGATGGAACCGCTTGGTGGTGGTGGACTGTATGGTTTTGGTGTTGGGTCTGATCCTAAAGATAGTAATAGAAATGTTGCATATTTAGGAGGAGGAAGTACAGGTTTACCTGATCGTGATTATTATGTAAAAGACGATGCAGACTCTAAGGAAAAGCGAAAAAAATATGTAGCGCATATTACTAGAATGTTACAGTATTTAGGCGATACCGAAGCAGAAGCAAACACGCAAGCTGAGCAAATATTGGCTTTCGAAACACGTTTAGCAGAAGCTAAAATGGATAAAGTAGACAGACGTGATGCTAGAAAACGTTATAACCCACGTTCAATAGAGCAAGTTCAGGAAATGGTTCCTGCTGTAAACTGGAAAAACTTTTTAAACGGTATTGGCGCTAAAGCTGTGGATACGGTTATTATTGGTGATTTAAATTACTTTAACCGTTTGCAAGAAGTGTTAGCTGAAGATAATGTAGATGATTGGAAAGCTTATTTACGCTGGCATGCTTTTAATGGTGCAGCGGGTAAATTAAGTACGGAATTAGAAACGGCTAATTGGGAGTTTTACGGACGCGAATTAAACGGCGCTAAAAAGCAACGTGCTCGTGATGAACGTGCATTAGGAACTTTAAATGGTTCTATTGGTGAAGCATTAGGGAAGCTTTATGTAGATAAAATGTTTCCTCCAGAAGCTAAAGCTAAGGCGGAAAAAATGATTCATAATGTAATTTTAGCATTTGAGAATCGTATCTCTAACCTTGAATGGATGAGTTCGGAAACTAAAGCTAAAGCTATTGAAAAACTACAAGCAACTACAATAAAAATTGCCTACCCTGATAAATGGAAAGATTATTCGGCATTAGAAATAAATAGTGTAGAAAATGGCGGGTCTTATTTACAGAATTCTTTAAATGTTCGTGCTTGGAATTTTAATAAAGATATTAATAAGTTAGGTAAGCCAGTTGATAAAAGTGAATGGTATTTAGCACCTCAGGTTGTTAATGCATATTTTAACCCTTCATTTAACGAGATTGTATTTCCTGCAGCAATTTTACAACCACCATTTTATAATTATAAGGCTGATGATGCTGTTAATTATGGTGGAATAGGTGCTGTAATTGGTCATGAAATTTCTCATAGTTTTGATGACTCAGGTGCGCGTTATGATAAAGATGGTAATTTAAATAATTGGTGGACTGATGAAGATTTAGAGCAATTTGAAACTTTAGGGAATCAATTAGCTGATCAGTATAGTGCTATTGAAGTTTTACCTGATGTAACAATTAATGGTAAGTTTACTTTAGGAGAAAACATTGGAGATTTAGGTGGTGTTTTAGCAGCCTATGATGCATTACAATTAAGTTATAAAGACGGTGGTAAGCCAGAACCAATTGATGGGTTTACTCCTGAGCAACGCTTTTTTATGAGTTGGGCAACAGTTTGGAGAACTAAAATGCGTGATGATGCTTTGAAGACACGTATAAAAACAGATCCTCATTCTCCAGGAATGAATCGTGCTGTACAACCGTTATTAAATGTGGATGCTTTTTATGAAGCTTTCGATATTAAGGCTGGTGATAGTATGTATATAGCTCCAGAAGATCGCGTGAGAATCTGGTAGGTAATTTTTTAAGTGTAAATTATGAAAAGGAGTAACTAGAAATAGTTGCTCTTTTTTTTATCTCTATTTGTTAGTAGAGAATCTGTTTATATAATAATTTACACATCATTTTTATGGAAATGTTAGAGGTAGAAAACATGATGTCTATTGTAATATTAGAAAGTGTAGTAGGTTTTAGTGAGAGTTTTTTATTCTGAACTCTATAGTTTTTCAGAGAAACATTTAAGGAGGGAACTGTCATTCTATAGTTAAGTAAACTATTAGTATAATATTAAAGCAACCTGAAGCCTAATATGTGCTAAGTAGAGTGAGTATTATAAATAAAAAAGCAGCTAAATTCAGCTGCTTTTTTTTGAAAAAAACTACTCTTCAGAGTAAATATAAATCTCTACTGATGGATTAATTACCGTTTGAGTAACTAAGTTGAGACTTATAGGTTTTGGGAACTAGTTTTAAGTTAGTTCGGTTAGTTGATTAAATTCTGGGTGATACGATTAAATACCACCCGAGAATTTTGCTATTAATCAATATAATCCTTGTTTAAAACTATTTTTTAATAACTTTAAAAGTCTTTTGAGCATCACCAATAGTAACTTTTACAAAGTAAACACCGTTTTCAAGGTTGTTCATATCTACTGTTGTTTTCAAGTTATTTGGTTTTGATGTCTGAACTTGTTGTCCTAAAATACTGTAAATACTAACACTTGAAATGGCCTTTCCAGCTTCAATTGTTAAGCTGTTTACTACTGGGTTTGGATAGTAGTTAAAAGATTCAAAAGTATTATTCTCCACACTTAATGAAGGATCTGGGTAAGCAAATAATTCAAATTCTGGTGTTGAGCTTGAACCAAAAACACTAACTAAATACGTGTTACCTCCTACTAAAGTAACTGTTCTATCTGAAGAGTTAAAGCAGCTACCTATTCCTTCAACATAGTTTGGACTTCCGTTGTCCGATGTTAAAGAACAATCATTGGTGTCATATATAGTGTAATAAGCAGAACCTGACGTTCGTGTGAAATCAAAATTGTATACACCAGAATATTGAGGAGTAAAGTTGTACCATACTGAACTATAATCATCTCTACAGTTTTCAAGTGATGGGTATGAGTTATTTAAGTTTCCAATAATAGTATTAGCACCTTGATCATCAGGAGATTCTAATAATGCAGTTGCATCAGTACAGTCGCTATTTGCAGCGGCTGGTGGCAATTGCCATACACATAAGTCAAAATCAGCACCTTCATCACTTTGGCTAGATCTTACCATTACATAGTAAGTTTCAGTAGCATCTAAGTTTAAAACTTGATTATTTGTACTTGTACAGCTTGTACTTAAGTCAGTTAAGTTACCGCAAGTTCCGCTATAAATGTAGTAGTAAGTTGCGGGTCCTGAGTTTTTAACGAAATTAAATTCGTAAAAAGCAGATTCTGTAGGTGAAAATTCATACCATACATCTGAATATCTGGTGTTAGCTGTGTCTGCACATGTAGATTCTGCTGACCTTGTAGCGCCTACTGTTGTTCCATTAACACTGTTGTTGCAAGAATCATCTGTAGATGCAAATATTGAAGTAGCATTGATACATTCATCATTTACTGGTGGTGCAGCTGGTGTTTTTAAACAAATATCAAAATTTGATTGAGAGCTAGATATGTTTCCTCTATTTCTTACATAGTAAGTAGTACCTGGTGTTAAATCAGATAAAAACATAAAGTTAGTTGAGTAACATGCTATGCTTGTTAATGATCCACAAGTTCCTTCTAATATCTCTGTGTTCATGATGGTTCCGCCACCATCTACAGAAACAGCATTTAAATATTCTAAAATATAATTTGATTGGTTGGCTGTGAAAGAGTACCAAACATCATTAGAGCCACCAGAACATCCATTAGGATCAGTTGTGCTTTCTGTTGCACCAGCGTTTGATGCTGGAGTTAAAATAGTACAACTACCATCTGTATTTATTGTTAATGACGTTGGCGTAGCGCATTCATCATTTGAAGGCGGGCAGTTGTATGTTGTAGAAGCATCAAAATAACATGATGTACTATTATCATTAGATAAAGTAAAGTTTACTAATGTTCCTGTAGGGTAAGGACCTGCGTTAATTATTCCATTTGAAGTAATACCTGTAATATCACTAGTACCAGTATAATCATCAGATAATGTTAGTGTTTGTGCATCTCCTGTGTAAGTTACATTAACATTAACGTAAAACTCTCCAGTTTCACAAGCAGCTACAGGTTCTAGTTCTATAGTAGGGTTGATACATGTATTTTTTGTGATAATTAAACTATAACTAAAAGTTGCCGTATTTGAAGATGAACTTAATACTACAAAATACGTGTTTCCAGCTGATAAAACAACATCAGTTAAGCTTCTTTCTGTTCCAGAATAACTACCAACATAATCAATGCAGTTAGCAGAGCCTGAATCTGGGCAGCCTTCAATTACGTGTACAGCCGATCGATTGCCGCTGATATTTGAAACTTCAATATCTATAGACATGTCTTGGGTAGGTGTTATTTCATAAAATACATCTTTACCATTCATGTAAGAGTTGCTGCAAGGGCTTACATCAATATTGTCTTCAAAATTATTTGTGTCATTTTGATCAGCATAAAAACTAATAGATTCTAATAAAGTTGTCGCAATAATAGGGTTTGAACATGTAGCGCCTTCAAGTGGAATTGATCGTGTTGTAAACGTTTGACTTATACAGTCGGTAGGAGCTCCAAATGCATTTGATGGAACAATAGTTACATAGTATAGTGTGCTATAGTCTAATCCTGTTAAAGCATAATTTAAATCTGTAGTTGTTGCAGCATTTAAAATATCGGTGCCTCCATCTTGAGTTCCAACAGAAACAGCATAGCTTGTAGCTAATCCAGATGCAGCAGACCAAGTTAGTGTTACGTCTATATCTACATCCGTTTCACCGTTTGCAGGAGAAATTAAAGCAGCGTCGCAACTAGGTGCTTCTGTAGCTTCTTGAGTTAAAGATACTTCATCTATAATATAAATTAAACTAGGATTTGCAGCTAAGTTTGATACAGAAATTCGTGCTTGGAAATCTAATCCTGCAGTAAATGTACCTTCAGGTATAACTACACTAGCTACACCACATGTAAACTCATCTGTGTAAGTAAAATCTGTTCCGTTTACCGTTATTGCATTTACCCAATTAGCACCACCATCGGTTGTGTACTCTAATGAGATGCTTCCCCAGTCAGATGGTGGCGGGTTAAACCCTCCAAAACCTTGGAACTGTACTATGTTGTAATTAAAGCTTGCTGTTAATGCTGTTGTATTAGTAGTAGCAGTATAATTAGGAGTGGTTAAAGTTCCGTTACCACCAGCTACTATGTTCTGAATCATTCCAGATCCTGAACCTCCACAGCTCAATTGTGTTGTAGCTGACAAACTACCAGACCATCCTGTTGGAGTCCCGCTTGTAAGGCTATCAAAATTTTCAACAATCTCTACCTGAGAGAATGCCGTGATGCTTAAAAGCATCATAAATAAGAGCGTAATTTTTCTCATTGTTTTTCGGTTAAATGAATAATTAGTTTAGTGTGTTATTACCAAGCGCTTTATAAAATTATGAGTTTACGATTAGTAATTGAATTTCTAAATTTAAGAATAGAATTACTATATATAAAGGACTACACTTTAATAATTACCGAAATTTGAAAGCTAAAAATATAATTTAAAACATTGAATTTCAGTTGTTTGTGTGTTTTTGTATGTTTTTTAGTGATACATTTGTGTTTAAGTCTAAAAGCTGCTTATTTAGATGGTTTTTAACGGTTTTATTGAAGAATTTCAGGTGTTAGATGAAAATTGTCGCATCTTGTTTAATAAATAATAAGTGCGTAATTTTAAGTTTTTAAGCATAAAAAAAGCATCAACATACGATTGTATATTGATGCTTTTTTATAAAAAGTAACCTTATATTATTTTTTTTCTTCAGGTTTGTTTTTTTGACTAATCAATGCATTTTTGCTAATCTGTGCTAAATTAAAATTGGGAGCCAATTCAAGCGCTTCATCCATAATAGTTATAGCCGAATCGATATTGGTTGTTTTATTTTCGTTGAAAGTGGCTAAAGCTTTTAAATATAAAAAAGCAGCTTTAATAGGTACTTTATAAGGTTGTTGACTTTCGTAGAAAACTTTACCCATATTTTCTTTTGCGTTAGTTAATCCATATTCGATATACGTGTTAGATTCTTCAAGTTTATTACTTTGTAAGTATAACTCAGCAAGTTCATAAGCTATAGACGGATCTGGTGTTCTGCTAAATAACTCTTCAAATTGAGCAAGCGATCTGTCCACTTCGTTGAGAGCTTTTAAAGACACTGCTTTTACTTCAACAGCTATATTAGAGTCACTAGTATTTTTGTCAATTCCAATAGTGTTTAAGGCTTGTACATGATTGCCTTCACTCATATAAACCATAGCAAGCGTATCTTTATAGGCTTGTCTGTCGTTAGGTGATAAAACAATTAAATGGGTTAAACCATTAATTATGCCTTGCGAATCACCTTGAATTTTCATCTGATTGTAATAGGCGCGATAATGGTCTAATAACTGTGTATTAGTTTGTGCTTGGCTTTCAAAGCCTAGAATACAAAGGAAAACAAGAATAAATCTTTTCATATTGGATTATTTAATAGGGGTCAAAGCTATAAAAATTAACGAATTATTTTCTTAAATCCTTACTAAATTATTTAATGGTTATACTTCTTTTAATAATTACAGCATCATTAAGAACAAAGGGTTTTGGTATCATTTTAGAGGTTCGTTTTGCTATATTAAATTGGTCATTTTCTAATAGATCGTAAGTGGCCTCATAAATATCTAAAGTTGTTTCTTGGTCTATTGGTAATGTTAAGTGCATTTCTAATAAGTCGTTATCTGAAATAAAATAGGTAAACAAACGATTGTTTAAACGATTTTGAAACGCATAATCTTCATCGGCTCTTTTAGTTGCCATAACACCGTTTATGCGGGCGTTAATAAACAGGTGTGTACTGTCGGCAAAAACATCAATGCGTTTAGCATTTCTTAAAGATATAACTTGAACAATTACTTCTCGACTATTGTTAATTATTGTATCAGACATGATGTTTACCTGTGGGGCTTGAAGCGTTTTTAAAGGTGCTTCTTTTGTATAGCTTAAGCCAGACTGGTATTTACTATTGGATATGTTTTTATTTAAATTAGTGGCGCTATTTGGGGTTTCTGTTAAATAGGGTTTTGTATAGCTGTCTAATTCTAAATCGTAAGTTGTCCATACAGCTGTGTTGTTATTGCTATCCCAAACATAATTTAAGCTGTTTGGTTTTGGGCGGTTTTCTGAAAAATCGGCTTGAAAATGAGCTATAATTAAATAGATAATTGTCGTTGCTAAACTGAGAATAGTGAGTAGTTTTTTTCGTCTTATAAAACCAAAAACTGATACTAACAATCCAAAGATTATTACAACTAGTATGCAAGACACAAATAATATCTTTAAACCTAAACCAACCGGAAACATTTTTATAAATGGCACCATGATTACTAATACTGGAAAGTTTAAAAGAGCCATTAATATAGGGTTTGGTTTGGCTTGTCTGATTAAGATAAACAGACTTATTAAACCAAAAAACACAGGGATTATAAAAAAGCTTGCACCCGGTAATACAAATGCAATCAGGGAGCAAATAAGTAGCCAAAAGACTAAAGGGGCAATATATAAACTAGCTGTGTTTCTAGGTTTGTAAAATCTATGGTATACCGCAAAGCAGATTGTAAGAGCTAAGGCTGAAAAAGCTATTATGTAAGTATGTCCATTGTATGTGAAACCGTGTAGAATTTCCTGGTATTGTGGATATGTTATTTTTAACAAAGTCCAAAGTCCAAAGCCAATTCCTCCAGACGCAATAAGCGCTATAAAGAATGCCGCAAATCCACGGCTAATTTCGGTGCCAATAAACGCTTCTCGTTTAAAACCATATACTAAAAGGGCGATAAAAGCTACAATTCCAAATATTAACATAGGGAAAATCCAGCTAAATGGATAAATAACAGTTTTAAAAAGCGGTACGTTAAAGTAAATATAGTCTTCGGTGCTTTTTACATTTGTTAAATCAGCTTCAGAGAAATATGTTAAAAGTGGCATTAGGTAACTGCCTTGATGTTCAAGGGTGTTTCTGTCTAATCGTTCGTAATTGTCATTAGCTGTATGGTAATCAAAATGATCATCTATAAAAGCAAAATTAAATCCATCAATATTCCCATCTTCACGGAAACGGGTTAAATCGGTGTCATTAGGAAGCATTTTATAAATACTGTATGCCAATGAATTCGCAACCGGATATTCGGGATTAGCAGCTACAAAATGTTTCATGAGTTCTGCATTACCTTGATTGGTTTCAACAAGCATATAACTTGGTCCACCTGAGCCGCGTGCTTCAAAATTTAAAGCTAAACCAACATTTTTAGCCCATGGGTGTTTGTTAACGAAAATATCAGCCCCATTTAAACCTAATTCTTCACCATCGGTAACTACGATTATAATATCATTTTTCGGATTTTTATTCTCAGTTAAAAATGCACGAAGTCCTTCTAAAATAGTTACAACTCCAGACCCAGCATCGCTTGCACCAAACGATGAATGCGGGTGGCTATCATAATGGGTTAAAAGAAGTAATGCTTTAGCGTTATTCTGCCCTTTGTATCGTGCAATAATATTTTTAGGTTTGGACAAATTTCCCCATTGACTCATGGAAAATGCCTCTTGAACTTCTGTTTCTAGACCTAGAGTTTTTAATTGATTTACTATGTAATTTCTAACTCGGTTATGCTCCTTACTTCCTAAATAATGTGGTGCTTCCGATATTTTTTTTAAGTGTACTAACGCGCGTTCGGTAGAAAATGTGTTTTCAGGCGTGTCTAGCTTAGTAATTTGTGTGGGTAATAATGCTAAAAAACTCCAGTATATAGCAGAAATTATAAGAAGTAACGCTATTATTTTTTTAATCATGCGAAAAAGGTTGTTAGTTTCAAAACCTAAATGTACATAAATTTATGAGGTTTTTTAGTCTTAGTTAGTTTTTAGGATTTCACCATTAAAATGCGTATATTATAGTTCTTAAATATCTAATATTATGGCAATTAAAAGTTTTCAGGGAGCTCGTAAGCAGCAAAATACAACTACAGATAATCAACAACTTAAGGTTCGTGATTATATGACACAAGATTTAATAACGTTTAAACCAGATCAAACAATTGATGAGGTTATTCATGCTTTAATCTCGTTTAAAATATCCGGAGGTCCGGTAGTTAACGAGAACCAAGAGTTGGTTGGTATTATTTCAGAAGGTGATTGCTTGAAACAGATAAGTGAAAGTCATTACTACAATATGCCAGTAACTCAGGATATTGTTGAAAATAGAATGGTTAAGCAGGTTGAAACGATTGATGGTAATATGGATGTTTTTGAAGCGTCTAAGAAATTTTTGAACTCTAAAATTAGACGATTTCCCATTATTGAAGACGGGAAGCTAATAGGTCAAATTAGTCAGAAAGATATTTTAAAAGCAGCTATGCAGCTTAAAGGACATAACTGGAAATAAATATTTAAGATTCACGTTTTACTAAGGCGTAATAATTGTTTTCTAAAGGAAGATAACCCTGGTCGTAAACAAAATAATATACAGTGCCTGCTTTTGTGGTATAGATACTAGTGAAGTAGTTAAAGTCGAAACCATGTTCGATTAATTTGGCACGCGATGTTCTGGTTTTTTGCTCTGGATTAAGAGCTTCGAGAATCCGGTAGTTTTTCCGTAACCTGTTATTGGTATTTCTGATAAGATTTTTACTGTCTGCATTTATACGATTGTTATATGCATTTCTGCAGGCATCGCCACAGAATTTTTTATCAATCCTTCCAACAATTTTTCCACCACATTCTGGACATGTTTTTTTCATATTATGGATATTAATAACGAGTTTAATTGTTTGTATTTATTATAAGTATTACATATTCCCACCAAGTGCGATATACAGATTAATACGCTGAATAATCTGTTCGCCTTTAATATTTAATAAATCTGTTTGCGCTTTATATAAATCCATTTGCTGATCTATTAAATCACGCATATCTACTTGCCCTACTTTAAATCTGATTTCTTCTAATTCAAATGCCTTCTGATTACTTGATACCGATTGTTCTATAAATATTTCACGTTCGCCTACGGTTTTAACAGCATCTAAAGTGTTTTCTACATCAGCCATGGCATTAAGCACTGTACTGGAGTAGTTTTCTAAAGCTTGTTGTTGTTGCGCTGTTCTTATAGAAACATTGGCATTTAAAGCACCTCCTTGATAAACAGGGGCAATTAATTCGCCACCGAGACTTCTAATCGGATTTGAAAAATCATCAGATAATTTAAAAATCTGACTATCTAATACACCAATACTCGCGGTTAAACTCAATTGCGGTAAACGGGCTGCATCGGCTTCACCAACTCTGTAAAATGCAGCGTTAAAACGATATTGAGCAGCAAGTACATCGGGTCTGCGTTCTAAAATTTGTAACGGAATTCCTGTTGGGATGTCGTTATCTAAAGTGATTAAGTCGTTTTTAACCTCAATATCTGCACTCGGATAACGTCCTAGTAAAAGTTCTAAAGCACGTAATTGATTGTTATAAGCGAGTTGTAATTGCCTGTTAGCATCTTCCAAACTATTTAGGTTTGCATCAGAAATCACTACATCTATTTGCGTTCCGATACCAATATCAAAGCGGTGTTCAGAAATGGTTTTCATCTTCTTCGAAAGTTCAATCATTTGCGATGCTAATTGCATTTGCAAATACGTTTTCGAAGCCAAATAATACGTACGTGTTACATGACCTGCGATAGATAATTGTGCATAAGATCGTTCGCTTTGCATGGCTTGAAGATTTGCTTCTTCAGCATTTCGGGCATTACGTAATTTCCCCCAAATATCTAATTCCCATGAAGCCGCAAACAAAGCGCCGTTAAGTCCGTTTCCAAAAGTCCCTCCGAGCTTGGTGCTCTCACGTCCTAAAATAGAAAATGCAGGTCTAAGTGCTGCTTGAGCCGCTTCAACATATCCCGTTGCTTCTTCAATACGAGCACTACTTATACGTAAATCTGGATTATAGACTAAGGCCTCTTTTACCAAAGTGTCTAACACAGGATCGTTAAAGTTGCTTAACCAATTGTTTTCAACAGCGGTTGTATCTGCGCTGTTTTGCCAGGTCGATGGCAAAATAAAGTTTGCAAACGCTTGCTCCTGTAATTCTTCTGTATCTATGGGCGCTTTTACGGCACATCCCTGAACACAGCAAAACCCAAAGAGTAGCAATGCAAATTTATATATGTGTGTTATATGATGCTGCATGCCTAATGTAGTTTAAGTACTAACCAATCTAATTTTGTACCTACACGCACAATTACTTTTCTAACCAGATGTATTAAGGCACCTTTCTCGGTATAAATGGCACCCGCACCAACAGCTCCTGGTGCTAAAAATAAATCTTTATCTTGCTCGGTAACACTTAATCTTACAGCGAAACGGCCTTCGGTTAAATGATTTTCTTGCGTGTCTGGTAGTCTTCCGCTAGCGGTAATTTGTCCTTGTGCATTTGCCCAAATAATATGATCTACTTTACACTTTATAACTTTATTCGGATAGGTTTTTAAAGTGACCTCTGCAGGATCTCCTTCTTTAACGTATCTTATTTCGTTTTGGTGATATAATGCAATTAGCCACTGTTCGTCTTCAATAAAAGTCAATACTGGTTTTATTGGGAATTGTACGGCTATGGTTCCAGGACGTAATTGTAAATTAACAATACGACCATTAGAAGGTGCAAGATATACGGTTTGTGAAAGTTTCCATTCGGCTTCTTTTAAAGCAACTTGAGCTTGCTCTAAATCGGCACGAGCTTGTGTGATTTCAGATAATTCACCATCGGTTGTAACGGCAGAAACGCGTTGTAAATATTGCGATTTTTGAGATACAGCTACAGCTTTTTGTGCTTGTAAATTTCTAAGATTTGCTTGCGCTTGTTCGTAATCGAATTTCGATCCAGCTCCTAAATCGGCTAATTGTTTTGTTTGCTGCTCCCGTTTTATTGCTAATTCTAATTGGGCATCAATAACACCAATTTGGTTGTTTGCTCCGGAAATCTGATCTTCTAATTCCCGATCATAAGCTTTTGCACTAACTACTTTGGCTTCTAAAGCGGGGATTCTAGATTTTAAATTATCCACTTTCAATTGAAATGGTACAGGGTCTATTTTAAATAAAGTGTCTCCTTTTTTAACATGCTGATTTGGTTTTACATTCACTTCGGTAACCATACCTGTTACGGTAGGAACAACTTCAACATTATAATTTAAAACTCTGACATCGTGAGAGGAAGGAGCAACAATATTTAAAAAGAGAATAAGCAATGAAATGGCTACTACTGGGATAATGTAAACAATAACTTGAGTTAAAGTGTTCCAAGGGAGTAATTTAAACTTATGGAATACAAGCCATACAATACCAGCGTATATAAGTAGTAATAATATTTCCATGATTGGTGGTTATAAGGTGTTAATTTTGTTAGGCTTCTGTTTCGGAATCTGTTTGATCAAGAGCTTCTTCTTTTTTCTGCTCCTTGAATTCTTTCATGGTTGTTTCATGATAATCGCCTTGGTCTGTGCCATAGGCCATTTTGTAGAATACAGGTTTGCTGTACGCCCATAACCAAGCTAAAGGCCATAATAGCCCTCCAAATAAAAGCGATAAAAAGCATAGCACTTTAATGGCTTGTGCTTGAGGGTGATTTCGTTTTTCAGCAATTTTTTCAGGAAGCACATGTACAAAAAGAAAGCCTCCAATCATGGCAATAGGTGCAATAATTAAGACTATCCAACTTACAACTTCGGCAATACTATCTTCTAAGCCACTTTCGTGTTCGTTTGCCATGCCTAGTAGCGGTATTAGAAAGAGGTATACTGCCGCCAAGTATTTATTAGTTGATTTATAGCGCATATGGTTTGGTTTTTATCAAATATAGATAAAAACTCTTAATTTTTTGTTAACAAAAAATGCTTCTTATTTGATATACAGTGATTTTTATCCTAGTACTTGCGCTCAAATATGAATAATTTTCTTGCTAAGAAAATTTTATACGTTAAAGGGGTTTTCCAATTATAACTGTATTGGTTTGGTTAACCTTTTCAAAAACAACAACCTCAAACATATGAGACTTTAAATAACTAATAATGTGCTTTAATTTTTCTGAAATATCGGTTTCTAAAGATGCATTAAAGAGAATGGTACCGTTGGGTGTTTTCTTTTTTATAATAGATTCCCAAAAATCTAATTTTAAAAATTTGTCGGGAACTGTAGTGTCTATAAATAAGTCAATAATGATGAGGTCGAAAGTGTCGGTTGTTTTATTTAAAAACTGAAATGCATCATCACAAACAATGTTCAGGTTTTCGGATGTTTTAATGCCAAATTCACTATTGGCAACGGCTATAATTTGTGGATCAATATCTACTGCGGTTATAGTTTTAGTGTAGTTGTAGTCTTTTTGAAGTGTTTCAATAACGCTGCCGCCACCAAGTCCTAAAAGGAGTATGTTATGGGTGTTTTTGAGGTTTATCTGTTCTAATCCAAACTTTAAAATGCGTTGTAAAGAACCGTAGGAGTAATTTGCGTTTTTAGAATTTAAATGCTTTTTTCCGTTGTACCAGGTTATTTCAAGTATGCCGTTTATGTCCGATGTCACTTTTTTAGTGATAGGATATATGTAACTTAAAAGTTTAGCCATGGTTTTGTTTTAGATAGATTAGTTAATCGTTTCCATAAACTAGGTTAAAAAAATCGGAGGAATCAATATTTCCAAAATAGGCTTCTATAGAAACATCTTTAAGGGCTTTGCTTATTTCAGCTTTATCATACGGGACGCCTATTAGTTTATTTTCAATTTCAGAAACGGGTTTTCTTCCAAAAAAGTCACCAAACACTTTAAATTCAGATATGTGACCTTTTTCTACAAAAATTCGTAGGTCAATTTCTCCTATTGGGAAACGTTTGTTTCGTTGAATATTAAACTTTGGCGATCGGCCATAATTCCAATCCCATAAGTCGTATTTTTCGGCTTTTAATTTATAAACAGCTTCCCATTCGGCATCTGTTAATTTATGAATTTTAAAAGGTTCGCTAGCTTCATGTAAGCCAATAAAAAGTTGCTCTTTAAAAGCTTCCATGCTAATTGGTGTTTCAAGGAAGTCTGTAATATTTGCTACGCGACTTCTAACTGACTTATGGCCTTTAGATTGGATTTTACTCATTTTCACCTGAAGGGCTTTAGCAACCTCACTCATATTCGTGTCGAATAAAAGTGTTCCGTGACTAATCATGCGTTTTCCTGTTGAAAATTGAGCCGTACCAGATATTTTCTTTTCTTCAACCAAAATATCATTTCGACCTTTAAGTTCCGCTGAAACACCCATGTTATTCAAAACACGAATAACAGGTGCTGTGAATTTCTTGAAGTTGCTGATGCTCTTACCATCATGATTCGTAATAAAACTAAAATTTAAATTACCTAAATCATGATATACTGCACCACCGCCAGATACACGTCGTACTACATGAATATTTTGAGCATCAATATACTCTTGGTTTATTTCTTCAAGAGTGTTTTGGTTTCTACCAATAATAATAGAGGGTTCGTTAATATAAAACAATAGGTAGTCAGTTGAGGCATCAAAATGTCTTAAAGCGTATTCTTCAAGAGCTAAATTTAATTTTGGATCAGTATGTCCTTCGTTGTCAATGAAAATCATCGTGTATACGGTGTTAGGTGTCCAACAAAGATATAGAAATAGATACTGAAAATTCTAGGTTTGCTTACGATATTGATTTTTTTTGTGGAAGCTTTTAAAAGTTAGTTTTTCTAATATGTCAGGTATAGAATAATGGTTTATGGTTATCTTTGCCAAAAATTTAATTCTAAACCTAGTAAGTATCTATGTCGCAATTACTTTTCAATCCATTTAACGATTTAATCTTTGATGAGCATTTTTGTTTCCTTACAGGTGATTTAACCAATGATACAATTTCGGTTTTTCCAGAATGGTTAATGGCACATTTTAAGTTTGGTGATGAGCGCATTGAAATGATGGATAAATCAAAAGCTTATACCTATGCCGATTTAAAATTACCGTGTTCATTACGTGTGAAAACAGCCTTTGAAGCTTTAGATGTAAAAGTTAAAGCGGCCTATGATAAAGGTTTTGATGGTATGGCTGAGTTAGATGAAACCTTACTTTTCCAGTGGACAGGTAGAATGGTTTACGGTTTACTATATTATGAAATGATATACGAAAGAGATCGTTTGTTAAAGCGTGGTGAAGCTTTTGAGCTGTCTACCGCTTTAAAAAAACGTTTCGGATACTTTCATTTAATGCTTCAGTCTGTTGTAGAACCGATACATTTTGAAGGTAAAAAACCGTGGAGTATAGTTGTTTTTCCTCTTAAATATTCTGCTGATATTTTTAGTTACCGTGATGATGCTGTTAACCTGATGTTTTCATTTGGTGTTAATGGTTTTGGTTTTATAGCTTGTTTGCAGGATAATGGCGTTATAAAGGAGTCACAACAAGATATTTTAAGTAAAATGAAAGGACATACTTTGCATCCGGCACAGTTTGAAGAGTTATATGCTAAATTTCATTATACAGATTATATACTTCAGTATCAACCAAAATACCAAGTTGCAAGTGAAGATGATGGTATGCATATTGCTGTAGACTCAGAAGGGAAGCCGCCTGTTTTAGGTGTTTGGGACGATGCAATTTATGCCCAATTACTTTCAAATTATTTACAGGTTTATGGTATACAGCGTGATGATGTTTTGAAGCCGCAAAAGCCATTGCTTAGCTTTTTAGAAAATCCTTATACTAAAGAATTTGTTGACCCTGAAACGATAAATTTACCGTTTTAATTAACTTCTATTTTAAGTTTTTGTAACGATGACTTAGTTTAAAAAACATAGAAGCTGTTTAGATGTGTAATATTCAAATACCCGGTTTTTGATTGTAAAATCCTTATTGAGAATTATTGTAGCAGGTAGAGAGAAAGGTATGTCGTTTCTAGAGGCTAAAAGTAAAGGGATTTCATGTACACCATTACGTTTGGTGAGGGCTTGTTTATTTGTGAAATTAGTGCCTTCAAAAGTTATTGTGTCTCTGCTTTCTACATTCATTTCTACTGCATAATAATCGGTATTTAGTTTTTGTATTACTTTTGGTTTGGTGAAAATTTCTCGTTCAATTTTTTTGCAGTATGCACACCATTTTGCATGAAAAAAAATAAATACGGGCTTTGGTTTTTTTATTAAGGCTTGTTCTAGTTCAGACCAGTTTTTCCAATTAATAGTTGTGATGTTTTGGGCTCTTGCAAAGAAGAATCCAATTAAAAATATGGTTATCAAGCATTTGTTTTTATTCATGAAAATTATTTTAAAAATCTCCAAACTTCAATCCGATGAAGTAAGTTCTTGGGTGGTTGGGACCATAAATAAAAACGGAATCACGTAAAGGTCCGCTATCAAAATTATTCTGGTAGCTATTAAAAATATTCTGTATGCCACCACTCAATTCTACATGAAAATTTTCTATCGGATCAAAGTGATAGGTTATTTTGGCTGTCATGTCAAAAAAGGCTTCGGTGTCAACCAAGTCTATATAGCCTGATTCGCTAATTACATGTGGGGTAATCATGGAGCCGGTATAACTTCCTGTAACATCAAACTTCAAAGCTTCGTTAGGAGTCCAATTGGTATTTATAAAACCATATACATTGGGTGAGCGCACAAACTCATCCAAGATAACATCTTCTTCCTCGGGAACACTACCATCGGCTTCAAAAAGAACTTGGTCGTCTTTGTATGTGGAACGTTGAATAGTTGTGCCTGCTTGAAACATAAAAACGGGGCTAGGGGAAATACTTAATTCAAAATTAACTCCTGCTACATAGGCACCAGAACCGTTTCTTGATTCTTCTAAAATAGAGCCGTTAGGTAAAGATGCTCCGGTGCTTACAATTGTAAATGGGTTTTCTAAAGTGGTATAAAAGCCTTCTACCAAGAAATTGGTTTGCATTTTATTGAAATCTTTTATGTAGTTAAAAGATGCTGTATATGCATTAGAAAATTCACTTTCTAAATCCTCTGAAAGGATAACAAAAAGTTGTTCGCCTCCTACAGATGAAATGTGTAAGTCTTCATTAAAAGCTTGTGGAGCTCTAAAGCCTCTAGCGTATCCACCTCTAAATTGTAAGGCACTGTTTATATTGTATAACAGGGTTAATCGGGGGCTTAGCACGGTTTCATTTACATTTGATGATCGTGCAATGTCTTGTATGGTGTAATAACCATCTACATTAACGTGATCAAGGCGTGCGCCTACTAGAGCTGTGAATTTCTCTGAAGGTTTCCATTCGTATTGTGTGTATAGCCCTATGCTGTTTACTTTTTGGTCAACAACTCTATTGTATCCTATAATGGCATCATTTGTGTCGTTTAGTCGATATTCAACTCCAGTTGTGATGATATCTCTTTTAAATTTGTGAGTGTATTTTGCTCCAGCAACTAAAGCTAAATCGGTGGTTTTACCAAAAGCATTATTTGCAGCAATAGAATCAGTTTTAGATTGGCCGCCACCTAATCCGCCATAATAACTATCTCGGTCTGTATGTTGAACTGATATGTATGCCGAGCCAGAATTCTTACCGCTATCATCAAAAAGTTCATAATCGATACCTGAAAATACCGTATTATGATCAAGTTCTTCTGTTATGTCGGTAAACTGAGGTGCTAAATCGATACGGTCTCCACCGCGTCTATACTCACGGATTGCTGTAAAATCTAAGCCAATCCTACTGTTGTCGTTAGGACGTAGAAATGCTTTGGCGCCTAAGGAGTTGTTGTTTAGTTTTGTTATTTCGCTAAAACCATCATTATTGGCATCGTAGGCATCGCGATTTCTATAAATACCATAAACGGTTACACCGCTATTTAGATCTTCACTTATAAGTGATGCGTTTAAATTTACATTACGGTCTAATGTCGTGCCATCAATAATTCCAAGGTTGGTATTTATTTCCCAGCTATCGTTTACGGGCTCTTTGGTGATTACATTTACAGTTCCTGCAATAGCATTAGAGCCAAATAGTGCTGAGCCGCCACTTCTAACAACTTCAACGCGTTCTATAATACTAACAGGAATTTGTTCTAGTCCATACACGCCATTTAGTGCGCTAAATACGGGTCTGCTATTTACAAGAACTTGGGTGTACTGACCTTCTAAACCGTTAAGTCGGACTTGTGTGAAACCGCAATTTTGACAATTGGTTTCTACGCGAACACCAGGTTGGTAGTTTAGACCGTCGGCTAGTGAGATAGATTGGGTTGCTTTAAATAATTTTGGACTTAATACGTTTACAATTACAGGAGCTTCTTTTTTACTGATACGATTTCTGGTAGCACTAATAACCACTTCTTCAAGGCCAAGCGCATCTTCAGTAAGAGAGAAATTAATTTCTTTCGAGTCACCTGCTTTAATATTTATTAATAGGG
Source organism: Algorimicrobium bowmanii (assembly GCF_054031195.1). Next base: position 93,689 of record NZ_CM132929.1, on the reverse strand, counting down.
TTTGAGAGCGGTACCCTTGCGATTGAACAACTAAACTATTTGTGCCTGATGGAATTTTTATGCTGAAATTACCATTTTCGTCTGTACTAGTGCGAACTGTGGTATTTTTAATGTAAACATCGGCATAAGGAACGGGATTGTTTTTAGAGGTTACGGTTCCGGAAATTTGGCTCTTTTGGTTTTGTGCTACGGAGTTGTTTAAGGCGAAAAATGCTAGTAAAAAAATGATATGTCTCATGAAATCTGACTTTATTTAGTGACGCAAAACTAATAAGTTAGGTTAGTCTAACAAAATAATTCGATAATTATTTATATTTTTGTTTAAAAACTATTTCATGGCTTCGGATATAAAAGAGAATTATATAAAGGTATTGTTTTATCTACATCAAAAGAATCCAGATATTTCCTTATCTGATTTAGGAAACGAGTTGCAAGTAAGTAAACCGACAGCCAACGATATGATAAAAAAATTACAAGCCGAAGGTATTGTGGTTTCGGAAAAATATAAACCTATAAAGATTACAGAAAAAGGCAAGCAACATGCAGCTATGATTATAAGAAAGCATCGTTTGTCTGAAATGTTTTTAATGCAGATAATGAAATTTGGTTGGGAAGAGGTTCATGAAATAGCAGAGGAATTAGAACATATAAAAACCGATAAGTTTTTTGATAGAATGGACGAGTTGATGGGGTTTCCAACTACAGATCCTCATGGTTCGCCTATACCTGATAAGAATGGTAATTTTAATAAACCAAACTATAGTCGACTTTCAGAAATACCCCTAAATCAGACGGTAGTTGTAAAAGCATTACGGGATAGTTCCACAGATTTTTTATTGTTTCTAAACAATAAAACCATTCAACTTGATACCAAAATAACAGTTACTCATATAGAACGTTTTGATGGAAGTTTAACAGTTTCCTATGAGGCAAAAAGCGGTGTGGTTTTAGGGAAATCTATCTGTGATCGGATTTTGGTTGATACGTTATAGTTTGTGCTTAATCTCCCTGAATACTTAAAAGCGTTTGTAAAAATTAGTTGTTTTTTAATTCACTATTCACAATAGTGTTGGGTAAATAATTTTGCGTGGCCGCTTGCTAATTCACTGCTCCTGTATTCTGAATATGAAAATGTAGCTGGTATCTGATGAGTTTTTGAAGTCTTCACAAAGTTCACTCGGCAGGGCAAAATAAGTCATGTGGTAACTTGTTGGATAACTATTTTTTGAGGTAGTTGTGCTTTGCTAATTAATGTTTTTTTTTGAAAGGTATTAAACCATTTCAGTTTAAAAGAGTCTTTATTTCATAGTAAAACTGTTTTTATGAAAAATTTAATAAGACTTTCGTTTCTGCTTGCCATGCTGTTTTTCGGTAGAGGGAATGCGCAGGTATACGCACAGAAATCTAAAACGAATAAGAAGACTGTGGCGGTTAAAAAAAATACCCGTCGCGTTTCTAGTCAACAAGTAGTTTATAAAAAACCTAAAAAAAAGGTTGTTTCGGTAAGAACTTTACCTAATAATAGATCTGTAGTTAAACATAAAGGAGTAAACTACTACTATTCAAATAACCGATATTATACCTATTCGGGAGGGCGATATATTGCAATTGCTCCAAAACCTGGTTTTCGTATAAAAAGCTTGCCGGTAGGTTATGTTAAAATTGCACATCCAAATAGAAGTTACTATTGGTTTAATGGTATTTTTTACAGTCAAGTTGAAGATGCTTATGAGGTAGTAGAGCCAGAGATGGGTACTGTTATTTATGAGCTTCCTGATGATTCTGAACGCGTTGAAATTGATGGTGATTCGTACTATGAATTTGACAATGTGCTTTACGAGAAAATTCAACAAAATGGTACTAGAGCTTATGAAGTAGTAGGCTTTATAGAACAATAAAACATCATTTAATCCAATCAAAAACTAAATAAATATTACATGAAACATTTTTTAATTTTAATTCTTACACTTACAGGGTTTTACACCACAGCAGCAAATAATACGCATGTCGCTTCAGATACGACTCAAGTTGGAAATGAAGGCGTTTTATATGAAGTTACTCAAGATAACCGGTATGTAAATATTAATATTAGTACGGTGGACTCTAAAACTGCTATGACGGTAATTAGAAACGGAGTAACGGTATATTATGATATAAAAGGTAAGAAAAAGAAGAATGTTTATGTGAAGTACCCTGTTGCTAAAGGAGGACCAAGAGAGTCAAGACAAGAGATGCAAATGGGTACTGGTGTTGAAGGTGTTGATTTAAGCAGCATGATTGAAAAACAGCCTGCAGAAGCAGAATATGGCTATTTTGATAAAAAGCAGGAATTTAATAAAGATTTAAACAGTTTAGATATTGCTATTGTAAGTCAATATTCACCAACAAACCAGTTGTTTGAGTTTTCTATTAGAATTCCAAAGGTTAGAATTGACTCTGATGCGGACACCGATTTTTCTAAATTATCTATTGGTGTTGTAACGAACACTAGAGGAGGTGCTGATGCTGATAGGTCTCGTGGTCAAGACAGTGGTCAAGGAATGAGAAGCGGCGGCGGACGCAGCGGTGGTGGCCGTAGTGGCGGCGGTCAAGGCTTAGATGCAGAGGCTGAAAAAGTAGGTATCGATTTTTGGTTTGATGCACAATAAAAATTTAAGATCTTACTTTTATTATGACCCTAAATGAATTAATGTGTACTATAAATTTAGCTTGAAAAACTAACCTGTGCTATTGCAGTTAAGGTACAACAGGTTTATTATTGTATGCTTTTTCATTGAGTTTATTTTAACTACGTTAGTCGAGCCTGTTTCCTTAATTTTAAGTATGCAGTCGTCTGAGTTACGCATTGCTTAATAGTGGAGTATAGAAATTTTATGTAAGGTAAATGTGGAGTAAAAAAAAACCGTAATAATCTATTTTTTTAGATAATTACGGATTTTATAAGTACTCAAAATGTGATTAAAAGTTCGGATTTGAGCGTTGGCTACAACTATTGTGACATAAAACCAACTATGTGGTGGCGCGCGGAACAACACAAAAGACAGAGGATTTTGAGGTACGAGAAAACTGGGTTTTGGGTTGTGGGGAATAAAAAAGAGCCTTTCGAAAAAGACTCTTAAATTATTGGCTTAATGGTCGTGATTTGAATGGTCATCACTTTCTTCTTCACCAGATTGATTCATCATCATTTCGTGGTCGTATTGACAACAACCTGGTAAATCTTTATAGGCTTCTTCACTTCCTGAAACTTTTTCAGTATCATAACCTGATGCTGCGATAGCATTATGGATTGCCATTGCATCGGTTTTTGTATCATCAAAAGAGACATCAATCTTCTTTTTATCGACATCCCAATTGGCACTTGCAACGCCTTCAACACCGTTAGCTGCTTTTTCGATAGTGTTTTTACACATTCCGCAATTTCCTCTTACACCAAAAGACAGGTTCGTCATTGCCATATCTTTTGATATTTCAGTAGTTGTGGTTTCGTTTTTGGTTTCGTTTTTACAACTTGTTAAACCTAATGCTGCTATTACAGCTACACTTAAAATTACTTTTTTACTCACGTAGTTTACATTTTTACTTTTGTGTTCTTGATTTTTCATTGATAAATTCATTGTTTTAAAATTTAATTGATATTATTTGAGTTATTATTATTCTATTACTTGTTTTACTTCGCCACAGGTTAGCATGGCGCTGCCAAAATATGGATTGATTACTTTTTCTCCTTTGCTTAACCAATATGCTCCTTTATTGTTATCACCCATTGGACAAAATTCCACATACACTTTTTCTTTAACACCAAACAGTTGTACAGCATTCATTAAGTGTAATGATAGGTGTTTGAAATAGTCTCTTTGAGCGTTTATATCTGACGTTTTAGAAATGGATGTTGCCGAAGATTTTATGTCGCCTACTAATGACATCCAATGTGTATGAGCATTATTGTCTGATAATAATTTCATATCCACTTTACCTAAATTGTTTACTAAACTTGTTGCATCAACTGAAGTATTTTTTGAATCTTCTTTAATTAAAGCATCTTTTAAATTGATATAGTCATTGTAAACAACTTTTAGTTGTTCTTGAAATTTCTCTGACACTGTCAATCTTTCGTTCATATTAGTATGGCCACTTTCTTTTATTGATGCATTATTATCCATTCCTAAATGTCCTTCGTGACCTGTCATTACTTTACCACCTTCCTTATTCATCATTGATTTTTTGCCTTGTAATTGAGCTGCTGCATCAACCGTAAAAGTTCCGTTAGTCACGATTTCATTTCCAATAAATAAGCCTTCTAAAACTTCATATTCATTACCAATTTGATTCCCTAAAACAACTTCACGCATTTCAAAAACGGTTTGGTCTGGATTGGTTTTTAAATAGACAACAGAACGTTCACCTGTCCAAAGTACAGCAGATGCTGGGATTGTTAATACCTCATCATTACTTCTTGAAACTCGTTCAATATTGGCGGTTACAAACATTCCTGGTTTAAATACATCGTTTTTATTATTAAGCACCACACGTAAGGTTACTGTTCTTGTTTTGGTATTTAATATTGGTTCAATGAAATCTACTTTCCCTTTAAATTCCTTATTAGCATAAGCGTTTGTAGTCACTAAAACTTCTTGTCCCTTTTTAAATAAATCGATTTGATTTTCATATACATCAAAGTTTGCCCAAACCGTATTGAGATTTGCAATTTTAAGCAATGGTTGACCTTGTTTTATGTAATCGCCTTGTTCTACTAATTTTTCGGTTACTGTTCCTGAAACGGTTGCATAAACTGGAAAGTTTTCTTTTACTTTTTGGGTTTCTTCAATCTGATTGATTTGATTTTCAGATAGCTTCCACAACTTCAATTTATTACGAACCGCCTTGTACAACGCAGGTTGTGATTCCTTTAAAGATGATGCTGTAATTAACTCTTGTTGTGCTGCATACAATTCTGGCGAATAAATGGTTGCTAGTAATTGACCTTTACGGACTTCTTCTCCTGTAAAACTGATATTCAAACGTTCTATTCTACCCGAAAAATAACTGACTTGTACTGCATTAGCTTCTTCATTTTCAGTAATTTTACCAGATAATTTAATAGTGTTGCCATCAACATTTCCATTACCGACTATGGTTGTTTGAATATTTGCCAATGCCATAGCGTTTTCGGATAACTTGAATTGGTCTGCTAACAGGCCATCACTTCCACTTTCGGCAGGAATTAAATCCATTCCACAAATAGGACAATCACCTGGTTCTGGTTGCATAATTTGTGGATGCATTGAACAGGTCCACATTTGATTGGTTTCTGAAACTTCATTGTGATTATGTTCTGTCTCTTCGTTTGATGAACTACCAAAAAGTAACCAACCCAAAAGCAAACCTACTGCGAGTAATCCTATGTATATGACTGTTTTATTATTTTTCATTCTGTAAACGATTTATCATTGCTTTCATTTCTTCTATTTCCTTCTTCTGTGCTTTTATAATATCCTCTGCCAACTTTTTGACTTCTGGGTCTTTTATGTCTGCTCTTTCACTTGTTAATATTGCTATGGAATGATGTGGTATCATAGCTTTCATCCATAAAACATCTCCAACAGTTGATTTTTGGTCACGTACTAATCCTAAAGCAATTGCAAATAGCGCAATACTTCCTATGACTATACCCATATTTTTCTTTTTATTCTTGTACATATTTTTCATAAAGAAAAACATAATTAAAGCCATAGCTGCAATACCTAAACAGACCATATAAAATCGTGTTAGACTAAACCATACGTGGTCAAATTCATAAGTATTTAAGTACATTGTGATATACATTGCAACAAATGATGAGCCTAACATCAAAAAGAATTTAGTGTAATTGCTCATACCATTTTCGTTGTTTTTGTGTTCTTGCGCGTTCATATTTTCAAATTTTTAGTGGTTATTATTTAATTTATCAGCATTAATACTGCCATCACAATCATAATGGCATTCTCAATAAAAGTGGCTTCTGTCATTGGTAACTTTAAAGCTGTACCTAAACAAGCACATCTAATAGATTTTTTATCTAATAATGTTTTCGTTACACCAATGGTTGTAATACCTAATACAACAAGTGTTACTATTAATGCAATTTTAACTTCAAATCGCATCAAAAACATTAAACCCAAAGCAGTTTCAATAAATGGATAAATCCAACCATAAGCAGGAACTCGTTTTGCTAATGGGTCATACATTTTGAAAGATTCTGGGAAGCCTTTTAAATCTAACATCTTGAAGAAGCTAAACACAATGTAGAATAAGCCCATAAAGTCGAGCATAAATGCACTCCAACTCCAATCCTTATAATGTAATAATACACTTGCGGTTGCTATATAAAAGATGATTAGTAGTAAGGGTTTTAATTGTTGTAGTTTGCTTTTTTCTTGCTCCATTTCAAAACTTGATGTACTTGTAGAAGCAAAAACATTTTTAACTTCCTTTTCAGAAAGCGTATATTTTTCAGGTAAGGCTTTTTTAAGAGTTTCTGTAGCCACGTGGCTACTCATTGTAACTTCAGCTTCTCCTTTTTCGAGATTAACTTCAACATTGGTAATATTATCAATGTTACTTAAACTTTTTTCTACAGATGCTTTACAACTGCCACAAGTCATTCCTGTAATTTTATATATATGTTTCATTGTTATTGAATTAAATAATTAATAATTGTGCTTTGCACATAGTAGCCCTTAATAGACTCTATTTGGTTCATTTGAAATTTTAGTTGTAATTCTTGAATATCAAGAACATCATTAAAATCAATCGTTCCTGTTTCGTAGCTTTTGATTAAAATGTCTTCAGCATCTTTGGCTTGTTTTAAGTTCTTGGTTTGAGTCTCATAACTTATTCTTGTCGAAATACGCTCATTAATTGCTTTACTTAAAAGCGTTTCCAAAGTGTTTAAACGTTCTTGTTTTTGAGCCGTAATTTCCTGTTGTTGCAACTTATTTTGCTTGGTTTGAGATTTATATTTTTTATTAAAAATTGGGATTGACACGGAAACCATAGGCATCACAATATCTTTACCGTTATCCGAGAAATTCATATCTGGTCTTTCGGAAACATTGATATAGTCTAATCCAAAACCAATCATAGGACTGCTTTCTTTTTGGTTTAATAATTCTGATTGTTCTATGGACTGATAGAGTTTATCATACTTCAACAATTCAGGATGTAATGCTAAATTTTCAGTAATGATTTCAAAGTCTTCTGAAGGCATAATTAAACTATCTACCACAGTAACAGCAACATCATTTTCTCTATTCAAAAGATTATTAAGATTCGTTTGTTCTGCTAAAAACTGTTGACTTAAAACATCTTTTAGTTGTTGCATTTCGTTTTGACGCATTTGCAATCGCAACACATCTACAGCAGATGCTTTACCAACCTCAACAGAAGTTAGTGCTAATGTCTCATAGGTTTCCAATAGTTTAATGTTTTCTGTTAGCACCCTTTGTTTCGCTTTGTTAGTGTATAAATTATAATAGGATTGTGATACAGAAGCCATCAATTTTCGCTTTGCAATTACAATGTCCTCATATTTTGCATCGGCTAACGAACTCACATAATTTTCTCTTGATGTAATTGTACCAAACCACGGTAACATTTGTTTAGCCGATACTTTAAAGCGTTGTGCTCCTGTTCGTGTTTCTGGTTCACTCACAAAGTAACCTACACCAAGTTCAGTATTAGGAATCGTATTGACTTCATTTACTTTTTCAGAAGCTCTTTTGTATTGCAATTCAAATTTTTGAATCTCGGGATTGTTTTCCAAAGCTTCGTTTACCAATACATCCAGCGATTGACTATTTATTGAATTGATAGAAAAAAGTAAAATAGCAGTAATTAAGACGCTTTTGAAGTGAATAGTGAAAAGTGAAAAACTAAAAATTACGACACGCTTCCGCTTTTGATTTATGTGTTTAAAATTTATCATTTTACAATCTAGATTTTGTTGTTTTAATTGAACTAACCAACATTGCAATCAATTCTTTATTTAAGTTATAATGAATTAAATACGTTTCTTCGGTTACATAATCAGTATCTTTTAACAAGTCTAACCAATACAAAGTTTCATTTGCTTCTTTTAAAGAAATACTCATTTTATTGATAAAGTCAGCTTTACTTTGAGCAAATTCAGCTTCGCGAATTAATGCACCAACGGCCGTTCCGCTTCTTAATAGTTGTTTGCTTAAAACATATTCCTTTTTTTTACTTACTAATGATTGAGATAGCTTTACAATTAAGATTGCGAAAGCATAACTCTTATCTTTTAAAATACTTTTGCTCATAATTTTTTACTTTTAATTTCTTAACTCTTCACTTTAAACTTTTCACTTTTAGATTTTCACTTTAAACTCAGCTTTCCAGCTATATAAAACTGGTACAACAAATAAAGTGATTAAAGCGATTAACATTCCACCAAAACTTGGTATTGCCATCGGAATCATAATATCGCTTCCTCGTCCTGTAGAGGTTAATACTGGCAATAATGCTAGAATGGTTGTTGCTGTAGTCATTAAACACGGTCTGATTCGTTTTTCTCCTGCTTCAACAACTGACGCTCTAATTTCCTTTTTGTTTTCTGGTGTATTTCTATCAAAAGTTTGCGTTAAATACGTTGCCATTACTACACCATCATCTGTTGCAATACCAAATAATGCAATAAAGCCTACCCAAACCGCCACACTTAAATTAATTGGGTGCATCTGGAATAAATCACGCAGATTTTCGCCAAAGAAACTGAAGTTTAAAAACCAATCTTGACCATAGAGCCATATCATTATAAATCCACCTGCAAACGCTACTGCGATACCTGTAAATACCATTAATGAGGTTGCCACAGAACGGAATTGGAAATACAGTATTAAAAAGATAATTGCCAAGGCTAATGGCACAACAACAGATAGCGTTTTTTCTGCTCGTAACTGATTTTCATACGTTCCAGTGAATGCATAGTTGATTCCTTTTGGAACTATCAATTCACCAGAATCTATCTTTTCTTGAATCAATGCTTGTGCATTTTCAACAACGCTTACTTCTGCAAAACCAGCTTGTTTATCAAACAAGACATAACCTACTAAAAAGGTGTCTTCACTTTTAATGACTTGTGGACCTTGTTCGTAGCGAATAGTTGCCAACTCGCTTAATGGAACAGGACTGCCTTTTTCAACTGGCACATAAATCTGTTGCAAGTCTGATGGGTTTGCTCTTAATTCTCTTGGGTATCGCACACGAACACCATAGCGTTCACGACCTTCAACCGTTTGTGTTAAAACCATACCACCAACTGCGACTTTTAATACGTCTTGAACATCTTGTATAGAAATACCATAACGTGCAATTTTTTCTCTATCAATATCAATAAGCAAATACGGTTTGCCAACAATACGGTCTGCAAAAACAGCTTCTTTTTTAACACCTTCAGCTTCCTTGATAATGTTTTCTAATTGCACTCCAAACGCTTCAATCTGTTTTAAGTCTTGACCTTTAACTTTAATTCCCATTGGTGCTCGCATTCCTGTTTGAAGCATTACCAATCTCGTTTCAATCGGTTGTAGTTTTGGTGCTGACGTAACACCTGGTAATTTGGTAACTCTTACGATTTCATTCCAAATATCGTCTGGTGATTCAATTTCTGGTCGCCAATTACGATAGTATTCTCCATCGTCATCTTCGATTAGTTGAGAGCTTTTGACTGTGCTATATGCAACATTTTTGGAATTATTGGGATTAGAAATAAAACGACCATCTTTTAATTCAAACAAACCATCCTCATTTACTTTGTAGCGTTGCCTTTCTCCATCTGCATTCAGCATATATTCTGATTTATACTGAATGATATTCTCATACATAGATAGAGGTGCTGGGTCTAACGCTGATTCTGTTCTTCCTGCCTTACCAACTACCGTTTCAATTTCTGGAATACTGGCCACCGCCATATCTAATTGCTGTAAAACTCGTTTGTTTTCTTCTACGCCAGAATGAGGCATAGAGGTTGGCATTAGTAGAAATGAGCCTTCATTTAAGGATGGCATAAACTCTTTTCCTGTATTCTTCATTATGAAAAACCCTGCAATAACAATCGCAGTAGGAATAGACAAAAACAATAATTTATTATCTAAACACCACTTTAAAATACGCGTATAATATTTGATGAATAGCGAAAAAACACCTAATAAACCAAAGCATATAATACTTACAAAAATGAGATTCCAAAAGATACTTTTATCAACGCCTAATGGTCTCCAATATTCGGCTAACAGGAATACTATCGCAGATGCTGAAATAATGATATTGATAAGATTAGTTTGTTTGTCTGTTATCTTACTTTGAAGATTGAGAAGTGCTGTAATTCCAAAAGCTATCAAAATCAATCCTAACCAATACCCAAAGACTATTGCTACGACTCCTAAAGCTATTAAAACACCATTTAAAACATATTTAAAAGTGTTTTTAATGCTTTTCTTTCTGAATAAAAATGCTGCAAATGGTGGTATTAAAAATAAAGCAACAATAATAGATGCTGTTAACGCAAAGGTTTTTGTAAATGCCAATGGTCTAAATAATTTTCCTTCTGCACCAATCATAGTAAATACAGGAATGAAACTAATTATTGTTGTCATTACTGCGGTAACAATAGCGCCTGAAACTTCAGCTGTGGCGTTATAAACTACCGTATTAATGGAATTTGTTCCATCATCTTCATCCAAATGCCTTATAATGTTTTCTGAAAGAATGACACCAACATCGACCATTGTTCCAATAGCAATTGCTATACCTGATAAAGCGACAATGTTTGCATCTACACCAAAGAACTTCATAGCTATAAACACCATTAAAACCGCAACTGGTAGTAGTCCAGATATAAGTACCGATGCCCGAAGATTAAACACCATAATGATAATGACCAAAATGGTAATGAGAATTTCCAATGTTAAGGCCTCATTGAGTGTACCTAAAGTTTCTTGAATTAATACGGTTCTATCGTAAAATGGAACTATGGTAACTTGTGACGTTCTACCATCTGCCAATACTTTTGAAGGTAATCCGCCTTTCAGTTCCTCAATTTGCGCCTTTACATTGTTAATAACCTCCATTGGATTAGCTCCATATCGTGCCACGACAACACCACCAACAACTTCTGCTCCTTCTTTATCCAATATGCCACGTCTTGTTGCTGGACCTAAAGAGACTTTTCCAATGTCTTTAATCTTAATTGAAGTAAAATTCTCTGAAGTAACTACAGCATTTTCAATATCTTCAACGGATTTTACATACCCCAAACCACGCACTAAATATTCAGCTTGATTAATTTCAATAGTTTGTGCACCAATGTCTTTATTACTTTCCTTTACCGCTTTTACAACGTGTTGCAATCCAATATTATATTGACGCATCAATTCTGGATTAACATCCACTTGGTATTCTTGAACATAACCACCAATGGAAGCGACTTCAGAAACACCGCTTGCACTAGATAAAGCATATTTTACATAGTAATCTTGAACGCTACGCAGTTCGTGTAAATCCCAACCACCAGTAACATTTCCGTTTTCATCTCGACCTTCCAGCGTGTACCAAAATATTTGCCCTAAACCTGTAGCATCTGGTCCCAATGCAGGATTAATACCTTCAGGTAATAAACCACTTGGTAATGAGTTTAGTTTTTCGAGAATACGACTACGACTCCAATAGAATTCTACATCTTCTTCAAAAATGATATAGATACTTGAAACCCCAAACATAGACGAACTACGAATGGTTTTTACTCCTGGAATACCTAACAAGGATGTGGTTAATGGATAAGTAATTTGGTCTTCTATATCTTGTGGCGAACGACCATCCCACTTTGTAAATACAATTTGTTGGTTTTCTCCGATATCTGGAATGGCATCAACAGCCACCGGATTACTTGGTAAAAACCCTGTATCCCAATTGAAAGGTGCATTTACTGTTCCCCATCCTATGAAAAGAACGAGCAGTAGTACTGCAACGAGTTTATTCTCTATAAGAAATTTGATTGCTTTATTAAGCATATAGTTTGATTATTAAACAGTTAGACATTGGTTGGATACCTAATAACCTTCAAAATAATCGATTGAATTCGTTTCTATTTCCTTTATATTTCAATATAAAATAGAACCGTAACTTTGGCTATGCTTATATTTTCTATTTCATCTAAAGAAAATATAATTCAAATTCATAATCAATCATTTTAAAGTTCATTCGGTATTAAGAAAACACCGAATACAACAAATTATCCACATAGCATAAAGCCATTGGATAAAACAGTCTATTGTTTAAAAATCAAATTAAATAAGTCTCGTCAATCTTGAAGATTTCCTTTATGACGAGTGGTGGTTCGTATTCTTCAAAAGAAGATACATTGTTATCTAAACCTTCAAAAAGGTTAATGTACGTGTAAACAAATGAAGCAATAAATACTTGTTGCTCAAATGTAATTTTGTCAACTTGTAATTGAAGTTCGTCTTGACCATCAACTACCAATTGTTCATCATTACAACAGTTTTTCTTGGTAATAGCACATCCTTCTGTAGATGGCTTTTGCATTTCCATACCACAACCCTTAGCCTTATTAATAACAGCCGTTTCTACTAAAGTATCTCCACAATAATGCATATTAAGCGTAAACGACATTGTAGAGAATAACACTACAAAAGCCATTGCTAAAGACATTATTTTATGGAATACTTGTTTCATATTAATTGCGAAGTTACGAAAATTTAACAACTATTGATTTTGTTTAACAGAAGTTTAGTGCTTAACACTATCCTCTATAATAGCAATCTCATCATCACTTAAGCCATACAACTCATAAACCATAGCATCAATCTCTTTATCTGTTTGGTTAATTTGGGTTTGTAAGGCTTGTGCTTTTTGTTTGTTATCTTCAAAGAGGTCTAACCACTCAAACTCATCTTTTTTGGTTAGTGTTGGCACTATTTCAAAAGGTGTACTTTCTTTTAGCTCACCTTCTTTTTCACCTAAATCTATTATAGCGGCTTTTTCTCGTAATTTGTTATTAGCTTTTATGGCTTTATTTAACTCTTTGATAAAGTCTCCAAATTCTAACTCGTGCCAGTTTTGTAGTTTTTTGGATAGTTTTTGTAGTTGGAATTTTTGTTTTAAATAGGTTTGGAATTTAATAGAAGAACTGACATTTCTTCTGTTAAAATCTAATATTAAGTTTGCTTTTTCTATAAATGGCTCTTGTTTTTTGACACTAATTTCTTTGATTGGAAATTTTCTTAAATCATTTAAAATAATTTTAGGAAACATTTTCCTAACAGATTTAGCTGTGTTTTTAACAAAATAATAAGCTATTAATTTACTATTAAGAATAGTAACTATGTATTGTAATGAAATATCTTTTTCTTCTCTTTTAATAATTCCGATATTACTTCTGTTATATAAATACATTGAGTTATTATAGGTCGAAATAATGCTTCGAGGAAACTTACCCGTTATTTCTCTAATAATTATTTTCTCACCTTCAAATAAATCAATTGTTCTTGGTGAAGCAAGCATTTTACCATATTGTAAATATTGACCAGACCAATTTAAAAAATATCTTCCTACATCTTTTCCTTCAAGATATTTATAAGTATTTTCATTAAATTTGAAAGTATAATCATAAGGTCTGTTTTTTACATCGTCAACAGTTTGTTTAGGTTCGCCTTTATTTTTTTCATAAGCTTGCAAACCAGCTTTTATTAAAACTAAATCATCAAGTATTTTTGAACCCTTTTTTAGTTTATTTGTTAGATCAACACTTACTTCATCGGAAAAAACTTTAAACTCAAAACCTTCATTATTACTAAAATCTATTTGTTTTCTATTATGTGAATATCTAAATTCTTTACCGTGACTTAACAATACAGAAACTTCATTTGATTTTTTAATCGAATTTAATTTTGAAGCGATAATAATTATTGTTTCAACATTAACACCTTCAAAAGAATAACCTGATAAATTAATTATTTGATTAAGTTCGCATTTCTCTAATATATAATTTCTTAATCCTTTAGCTGAATCAATCATTAACCATGCATTTGGTATTATTAATCCATAGTTAGAACTGTCTTTTATTATATTAATCGTTCTCTCTATAAATAATAAATATAGGTTAATTTGATACTGAGCAGAAACATATCTCTTTGTGTAATAATCCTTTATTTCTTGAGAAAAATTATCCCTAGCAAAAACATAAGGAGGATTCCCAATAATCACATCAAAACCACCTTTTTCAAATACTTGCGGAAATTGGGTTTCCCAAGCAAAAGCTTTATCACCAGCCACTGTTTTGCTATCAATTAAAGAATTTCCACATTTAATATTGCTGCTTAAATCGTTTAGTTTACGTCTGGGTTGTGCAGTACGTAACCAAAGCGATAGTTTTGCTATTTCTACAGATTCTTCGTTAAGGTCTACACCGTAAATATTGTTTTCTAGTATGGTATTTTCAATATCTGGGAATTGTAAACCACCACCTAATACTTTTGTTTTAAGTTCATCTATATATTGGTGCTCTGCTATTAAAAAGTTTAATGCTTGGTTAAGAAATGCTCCAGAGCCACATGCTGGGTCGCAGATAGTGAGTTGTAATAGCCAATCTCTATAATCGTCTAAGATGGTTACTAATTTAGCTATTGTTGCTTTGTTTCTGTTCTTACGCCCTTTAAAATATTCTTCTTCTTTGAAGCCTAATTCGGTTTTCTTTTCCTCACAAAGTTTACCAATGGTGTTTTCTACAATGTATTTAGTTATGTATTTTGGGGTGTAGAAAACTCCATCTTTTTTACGTTTAGATTTTTGTTTATCGAAGTCGCCACCTTCAATTTCTGCATTAACGCTTTCAATTTCGTTTAGAGAGTTTTCAAAAATGTGCCCTAAGATGTTAACGTCTACTTGGCTTTCAAAATCGTAGGCTGCTAGTTTACTGGTGTGCTTGTATAGTAATTCACTATCAATATCTAAACTATCTAGTGTTTTATCTTCTTTAAATAAACCACCGTTATAGGCGTATATTTCGGCTCTTTTAGATGTTCCTGCTCTTCCTTGGTCTAAATGATTAAAGTATTGTTTAAAGAGGTTGTAAAGCGGTCTATCGTCTCCAAAATCTATATCTGCTTTCCATTTGTCTAGAATTTGTTGTGTGCTGTTTGGTGGTAGTAAGCCACGATCTTCTGCAAAGAAAATAAACAAGTAACGGTCTATTAGTTTTTGAGATTTTTTAAAGAGGGTTAGCTTAACGTTCTTTTCTAAGCGTTGCAGTTCTAATTGTTCTTCTTGAGAACGCTCTACTGCGCTCAAGGTACCACTAGATGCTTGTGCTTTTAATGATTTGGCATTTCGTTTTACTAAGTCTCTATATAATTCACGCTTAAATACAGAATAGTCTTTATAGAATTGTTTGGTAATTTGCTCCTCTTCTACTACTGAAGCTTCTTTTATTTTTAAGGGTACATTATTTATAATGTTATCCTTTTGTAAGCACAGATATAATAATGCAAAACGCTCTGATGAAAGTTCAAAGAGATTAAATTCTTCAAATTCTGTAGCATCGTTGATGTAAAATCTTAATTTCTCAAAGTTTGATGTTATGACATATACACAACCTTTTTGATTGGCTTTATAATCAAAGGCTTGTTTGCGTATACTTTCTAAGTCCTTGGTATTAGTGCCTTTTAATTCAATAACACCAATAGCAACATCATTATTTAATATTGCTCCATCTGCTTTTCGTGCATTGGTTTGATTTTTATATTCTGCTACTAAATTAAAGTCTGCATTGGGTTTTAATGTGTAACCTAAAATATTAACAAATAACTCAGTAAGGAATATACCTTGATATTCTTCTTCTTTAGAGCTGCGTATGTTGTCTTGTATGGTAGGATTTAAGAAATATTTAGCGTACTTTTTATAAGTTCGAACAACAATATCATGATTTTGAAGGTTTAAATGTTGCTTGAGTACAGAAGTTTGATATAATGACATTAATGGTTTGCGGTTGAAATGATAGACTAAAATAGTAATAATTGCAGAAAGGTAGATATAAAAGCGTTAGAAAAATTCTGAAATTAATTAAATCAGATTAAGGAAAATTAAGCTGAATTAAAGGTGTAGAAATTAAAATTTTTTCGGCAAATATTCGGCAATTTTTAAAATAAATAAGTCGTAAACAATTGATTTTCATCTATTTACGACTTATTTTAGTACTCAAGGCGGGAATCGAACCCGCACTCCGAAGAATCGGATTTTGAATCCGACGTGTCTACCAATTCCACCACTTGAGCAAAGTAGGACGCAAAATTATAAAATAAAATGCTTCTAACCATTAAAAATACTGCTTTTATACGTTTGGAGTTGAAATAAATTCCTAAATTTGCACCTCGTAAAACAAAACTTAATATAAATCGTTACCTTACAACTGATTAGATATGCCAAACGTACAAACAGAAGCCAAAATTTTTACCTGTACACAAAGTAAAGTACTAGCTCAAAAAATCGCTGATGCTTTTGGTATTAGCATGGGTAATGTCATTACATCTACTTATAGTGATGGTGAGTTTCAACCGTCTTACGAAGAATCAATACGTGGAACCCGTATATTTATTATCGGATCAACACATCCTGGCCCAGAAAACTTAATGGAAATGTTATTAATGATAGACGCTGCTAAACGTGCTTCTGCAAGACACATTACCGCTGTTTTACCATATTTCGGGTGGGCTAGACAAGATAGAAAAGATAAGCCTCGTGTTCCTATTGCTGCCAAATTAGTTGCTAAAATGTTAGAAGCTGCTGGAGCAACACGTATTATTACAATGGATTTACATGCGGATCAAATTCAAGGATTTTTTGAAAAACCTGTTGATCATTTATTTGCTTCAACAATTTTCTTACCGTATTTAAAAAGTTTAAACCTAAATAATTTAACTATCGCATCGCCAGATATGGGTGGTTCTAAAAGAGCTTACGCTTACTCTAAAGCATTAGAGAGTGATGTGGTTATTTGTTATAAACAACGTGCCAAAGCCAATGTAATTTCTCATATGGAATTAATTGGTGATGTTACGGGTAAAAATGTTGTACTTGTTGATGATATGGTAGATACTGCCGGAACATTAACAAAAGCAGCTGATTTAATGATAGAACGTGGTGCATTAAGTGTTCGCGCAATTTGTACTCACCCAATTCTATCTGGAAATGCTTATGAACGTTTAGAGAACTCGAAGTTAGAGGAGTTAATTGTAACCGATTCTATTCCTTTAAAACAAGAGAGTTCTAAAATTCGTGTTTTAAGCTGTGCTGAATTATTTTCTGAAGTGATGCAAAATGTACACTACAATAAATCTATCAGTTCTAAATTTGTTATGTAGTACCTATTAATAAAGGTGCTGCCAAAAAAGAATATTAATACTAATTATATATTTACAATGAAGTCAATTTCAATTAACGGATCTAAAAGAGAAAGCGTAGGCAAAAAAGCAACAAAAGCCTTACGTAATGCTGGACAGGTACCTTGCGTATTATACGGAGGTGACAAGCCAGTGCATTTTAATGCTGAAGAATTAGCATTTTCAAAACTGGTATATACGCCTAATGCGCATACAGTTGTAATTACTTTGGATAACGGTGATGAATTCAATGCAATATTGCAAGATATTCAATTTCACCCTGTAACAGATAGAATCTTACACGTAGATTTCTACCAGTTATTTGAAGATAAGCCTATTTCTATGGAAATTCCTGTACGTTTTGTAGGAAATTCTAAAGGTGTTAAAGCTGGTGGTGTTTTACGTAAAAATGCACGTAAATTACGTGTGAAAGCGTTACCAAGTAACTTACCTGATTTCATAGAAATCGATATTACACCACTTAAAATTGGTGCTAAATTATACGTTACTGCATTAGAAAACGATGCTTACAAAGTAATGCATGCTGATAATACAGTTATTTGCCAAGTTAAACGTGCAAGAGCTGCTATGGCAATCACTATCGACGAAGATGATGAAGATGGTGAAGATGGTGCATCTGCTGAAGGAGAAGCTCAAGAATAAACTTAGTTTATTTCCATTACATATTAAGCATCCTGATTTTTCAGGATGCTTTTTTATTTTATAAATTTGAAGCATGTTCAAATTCTTGAATTTTTTAAATAAAAATAATACTGCTTTTAAAACAACGGAAACTGATAGTATGAAAAAATTTCTAATTGTAGGCCTGGGTAATATAGGCGAGAAGTATGATAATACACGTCATAATATTGGCTTTAAAGTACTAGATTTTCTAGCTGAGAAAGAAGACTTAACTTTTACGACAAATAAGCTAGGCGATTTAACAACCTATAAATTTAAAGGTCGCACTTTTATTTTGTTAAAACCAAGCACCTTTATGAACTTAAGTGGTAAGGCTGTTTTGTATTGGTTAACAAAAGAAAAAATTCCGCTAGAAAACGTTTTAATTATTACTGATGATTTAAATCTTCCTTTTGGTAGTATACGTGTTAAAACAAAAGGTAGTGATGGCGGACATAATGGTTTAAAAGATATACAAGACAAACTAAACACTTCTAAGTACAATCGTTTTAGGTTTGGTATAAGTGATACTTTTAGTAAAGGTAGACAGGTGGATTATGTGTTAGGGAAATGGACAGAGACTGAAACAAAAGCGCTTCCAGAACGTTTAGAGAAGTCTGTTGAGATAATAAAATCTTTCGGGACAGCGGGTATAAATAATACCATGAACACTTTTAATGGTAAATAACACCAAAAAAGAAAAAACAGTGCTGAATATGATTTCAACACTGTTTTTATAATACATCTGATAGGTTGCTTATCAGATTAATAACCGTCCTACTTTATGTAACTAACTCTTATTGGACAATTATCTTTTTAGTAATAGTCTTAGTTCCTGCTGTAACTTGTAATAAATATATGCCTGATTCTACAGTGCCTAAATCTATGGATTCATTAAAACTTGATGTAGCCTTGTAATCCTGACTGTATACGTTACGGCCTCTAATATCGTGAACCGTTACTGAAACAGTTTCTGATACTTGTGGTATCTTAATATTAAATATTCCGCTATTCGGATTTGGATAAACTGTAAATTCAGAATCACTAAATTCGTCAACCGATAATGAAGCTAAAACATTTACCGTATAATCTTCTACTTCCGCATCATGATTCATTTCACAAGGTAAAGGAAAATCATTTGCATCAGGTGCTGTGTATTTATTTGTAACACGCATAATCGTGCTTCCTAATGCAGCGTTAGCTGGAACAACAACAGATAAAGGAGAGTTTGCAGATAGTAAGTTAGTTGAAGTTGCGCTTCCTTCGTTTGTACCTAAATTATACTGCTCACCTGGGTCATCAAAACTACAGTTTTGATTCCAGTCAATCCATACGTAAGTTATGGTTTGGTAAGTTCCATCCGGGTTATAATATACAGATAAGTCGTAGGCACTTTCTCTGTTAACATCTGTAGAAATATCAGTGTAGTCGCTGTAACCTGATGGTTTTCCGGTATTTAAATTACTTATTTCATTAAAAATAACTCCTTGAACGCCTGTGTCAAATGATGTATTTGCTACAGAAGCACATAGTCCGTTACTTACTAATAAGTTAACATCTATATCATATGATGTAGAGGCTGAAGTTCCTAATACGTTTATAGTATAGTCTCCGGTGTTAGCCGTGTTTATATTGGTAACATTCATAATAAACGTACCGCTTGAGTTTAAACTAGAAGGAGTGAAGCTTACGGTGCTACCTGCAGGGTTTCCTGTAGCAGAAAAACTTACAGATTCAGTAAAACCATTCAATGCAGTATAGGTGAACTCGAAAGAAGCAAATGTGTCACCACAACTGCCTTGGTTCCCGTTAGAACTTTCAAAAACAAATGTTGGACTACTAGAAATTATTGAAAAATTAGTGCTTGAAACAGCGTAAAAAATATTGTCTACAGCTTCAACCATAATTCGGGCAGTAGTTGTAATTGCGGTAGGAACAGTTAAAGTATATGAGCCATTATTAGGAACATTAGATGCCAGAACCGTATCAAAACTTAAGCCGTTATTTGTAGAAAGTAAAATGTTTACTTGGCTAGTGTTAATACCGTTTGAATCGGTGCCTGCAACATCCCAAGTTACCGTTTCTGTAGAGCCTTCTGTCCAAACAATTCCAGACGTGTTTTGTGAAGTTACAACAAAAGGTCCTGCAGTTCCGTTTACGGTTACCGACATTAAATCGGCATCAGTCTGCCCAATACCTGCAGGGAATCCACTACCGTTATCTCTAACCATAAAGGCAAATTCCATGTTTCTACCTACAGATGGCGTAACCTCCCATGTTGGTGTTAAATTGCCAGCAACAACATCACTTAATTGTGGTAAATACCTATCAGGTGAAGTTGTTGGTAAAATAGAACGGTATAATGGGCCTGATGTCCAAGTTGATGTTGGAGAACCATTACCCGGTGCACGTTCTGGGTCATTCTGACTCCAGTTATACGTTAATGATTCAAGACCATCTGGATCGGTAGCAGCACCTCTTAGAACAAAAGCAGTGCTTTTTGGAATGGTATAATCAAGTCCTGCATCGGCAACAGGTGGTTGGTTTGTAATGGCAGTTTCAACATCGCAACTACTACTTACACCAGATTGAATATTGTCAGATATGTCACGAATATTTACATAGTTGAAGTGCGCATCACTTGCATTTTGTACGTTTGTAGCACATATACCTGCATACCCCATAATAGAGCTTCCTGAAGCAGGCTCTACTTCTGTTGATCCATTACCAGAACGACTACAGGTATTCATGGTGTGCCATCCGTTTAATTGGTGACCCATTTCATGAGCTACGTAATCTATATCAAAAGGATCACCCGTTGGGTCGGGACGTCCTGTGTAACCTCGACCTTTATGGAAGTCATTTTGACTTTGGCTAGAGCAAACACAACCTAAGCAACCAGCACTACCGCCACCAGTTGTGTTAAAATTATGACCTATGTCGTAATTAGAAACGCCAATTACGGCATCTAATGTTTGCGCAGTGGTCGTGTTAAATTCGTTGTTCCAAGGGTCGGTTGCTGGGTTTAAATAAATAACATCGTCATTATTAGCTACAAATATAAGGGTGATAGCTAAGTCACGCTCATAAATCTCGTTAACACGGTTTATTGTTAAAACCATTTGAGCCTGTACATTAGCTTTTTGTTCTTCTACTGTACCTGATCCAGCGAAAATTTGTCCATATTCACCATTACAGGATTGTGCTAATCTGTAAGTTCTTAATTTTCTATCATCAGTATCAGCACGATTTGAAGCGCGTTCAGTAGATAAAGATTCTAAATCGATATTTTCATCCACCAAACATTCAAAACCTTGAAGATCTTGACCTAAAGCGGAGTGGTCATAAACCATATAGGAATTTCTGTCTTCAGTATAAGGGTCAATATACATAGAGCTTCGTTTTCCTGAAAGCGTCATGGTGTGTAATCCGAATTGGGTAATACTAAAACGCATAGTTGCTGTGGGGTCGTCTATACCAACAGCTTTATAGGTTTTAATCATAGGATAGCGATCAGCTAAACCTGTTTCCATTATAGGTGATTCTGAAACCATAAAACGTTCAAAATTACCTTCAGGTGTTGGGAACTCAACCACTACATTTGAGCGGCTAGCAGTTCCTGTACGTAAAGGAGCGTCTTGGATGGCTGTCTTAAAAGCTTGTACGTTTAAATTAAATAATTTAAAGTCCTTTGGTTTAGAAGCCCTGTGTACTTTGTCGGCAGAGCGTAATGATTCTTTCGAAACAGGAGACCAAAATTTTGATTGTTGTGCCATCATTAGCGGGCTAATAATAACAAATATGACTAATAAGAGAGATTTAAAATCCTTTAAGTCAAATGAGAGGGTATTTTTCATGTCATAAGGTATTGATTAATTAAGTATGTTAATTTACTGAAATTTAACATATTATGAGTGTAATTTCTAATAAAAATATAAAATTATTGTGTTATCGTGAAATGTTAGTAAGAACGATTGATTTAATTGATAAAGAAATACATTGTACTTCAATAGGTTAATACGGTTTTTCTAGACTTTATTTTAAACTAAAAAAGCGTATTAGTATTTATATCAATCCGCTTTTATATTTTTGTAGAAATACATTTCACTTTGGAAATTATAAAAACCCTTAATAGCAACTTTAAAGCACATACCGTTATTACAATAGGTACTTTTGATGGTGTGCATATTGGTCATCAAAAAATTATTGAAAGACTGGTTAATTCAGCTAAAAAAGATAAGCTTAAAGCTGCTATATTAACCTTTTTTCCGCACCCAAGAATGGTTTTGCAGAAGGATGCTAATATTAAACTAATTAATACATTAGATGAGAAAGCAGCTATTATGGAAACCTTGGGGCTAGACTGTCTGTTAATTAAAAAATTTACTAAAGAGTTTTCAAGATTAACAGCCGACCAATTTGTATCAGATATTTTAGTCAATCAGTTACAAGCAAAAAAGGTAATAATTGGTTATGATCACCATTTTGGAAGAAATAGAACGGCTAACATTCACGATTTACGTAATTACGGTATAAAACATGATTTTGAGGTTGAAGAAATTTCAGCGCAGGATATTAATGACGTTTCGGTTAGTTCAACAAAAATACGTGCAGCTTTACAAGAAGGAGATATACAAATTGCAAATAGTTATTTAGGATATAATTTTATGCTAACAGGTACTATTGTAAAAGGTAAAGGCCTTGGAAAGACCTTTGGTTTTCCGACTGCCAACTTACATATTGAAGAAGCGTATAAACTAATTCCTAAAGAAGGTGTTTATGTGGTGCAATCAAAGATAAATAATCAACTGTATTACGGTATGATGAATATTGGTAGTAATCCTACCGTAAATACCGATAATAAGCAGTCTATTGAAATTAACTTCTTTAACCTTGATGAATCTTTATACGGTTTGAAGTTAAAAGTAGAATTATTAAAAAGGCTTAGGAGCGAACAGAAATTTAATTCGGTTGATGCATTAAAAATTCAACTGAAACAAGATAAACAAACAGCTTTAGATTTTATTGAAACGTATGCAGCTTACTAACTTTTTATTCAAACAAACAGATAATACTTCGCTAATAATTTTTAGAATTATTTTTGGACTACTCTGTTTTTTAGAATCTGTAGGCGCTATTTTCACAGGATGGGTAAAACGAACACTTATTGATCCTGAATTTACTTTTTCTTTTATAGGTTTTGAGTGGTTACAACCACTTCCGGGTTCTTGGATGTATGTGTATTATGTTATTATGGGGGTTTTTGGCCTTTTTATCATGTTAGGGTACCGCTACCGTTTTAGTGTGGTGATGTTTACTTTAATGTGGACAGCAACTTACCTCATGCAAAAATCGTCTTATAATAATCATTACTACCTATTAATATTACTCAGTGCTATTATGGCTATTCTGCCGGCTCATAAAAACACTTCCCTAGACGTTAAGCGTCATCCAAATATTAAACAAATAGCCATGCCTAATTGGTGTCGGTACATATTTGTACTTCAAATGTTTATTGTTTATACCTATGGCGCTATTGCAAAGCTATACCCAGATTGGTTAGATACCACCGTTATGGGCATATTAATGAAAAGTAAAGAGCATTATTATGTGGTTGGTAATCTGTTACAAAACGAATGGATGCATTATTTTCTAGCTTATGGTGGAATTTTATTCGACGGTTTAATTATACCCTTGCTGTTAATTAAGAAAACACGTAAGTATGCCTTTTTTGCGGCTATATTTTTTCATTTATTTAATTCCTTTGTCTTTCAGGTAGGTATTTTTCCATATCTATCTTTAGCATTTACTTTGTTCTTTTTCGATCCGAAAACTATTCATCGTATTTTCCTAAAAAAGAAACCTTTTTATACTGGATCTGAAGTTATTGTTCCTTCTTATAAAAAGCCCATGTTGATAGTTTTTACCTGTTATTTTGCAATTCAAATACTACTTCCTCTTAGGCAATATGCATTTCCTATGTCTGCATTATGGACTGAGGAAGGGCACCGTATGTCGTGGCGTATGATGTTACGCTCTAAAAGTGGGCATAGTATTTATCATGTGGTGGATAAAAAAACACGAACAAAATCGTATGTAAATCTAAGTGATTATTTAACACCAAAACAGCAGCGTTTAGCAAGTGTGAAACCCGATGTTATTTGGCAGTTTTCGCAGTTTCTTAAATCTCATTTTGCTGAAA
Source organism: Algorimicrobium bowmanii (assembly GCF_054031195.1). The sequence goes on along the minus strand of NZ_CM132929.1, from coordinate 69,353 downwards.
AAGGACAAGATGTAGCGGTTTATGTTTCTTGTAAAATTAGTGTGAATGGTCGTACATATAGTCAACTTATAAACCCTGAAACCGATATGGGATCGGCAAAATGGTCTGCTTTTACACATAGTGAATGGATTTTACCACCAAAACAAGATTATTTCACACGCTAATTCCGTAAATTTGCCTCTTAAATTTTTTATTCTATGCTACAAATACCATTTATTAGAGCACAAAAAGACTTGGTAATCGAACGTTTAAAAAAACGCCAAATCGATGCCACTGAAATGATTAATAATGTCATTGAATTAGACGAACAACGCCGTCAAGAGCAAACGCAACTTGATAATATGTTGGCGGAATCCAACGCTTTGTCTAAAGAAATAGGTATGCTCTATAAGTCCGGTCAAGCTGAAAAGGCAAATACCCTTAAAGCACGTACTACGGAATTAAAGAATGAAACAAAAGCATTAACCGATCAGTTAAATAAAACGGCAGATGCCTTAAATCAGTTATTGTATAAAATACCAAACGTTCCTAACGAATTGGTGCCTCCTGGGAATTCTGAAGATGATAATGAAGAAGTTTTTAGTGAAGGTAGTATTCCTGAGCTTCATGAAGGTGCCTTACCGCATTGGGAATTGGCCAAAAAATATGATATCATAGATTTTGAATTAGGAAATAAAATTACCGGCGCAGGGTTTCCTGTTTATAAGGGTAAAGGTGCACGCTTACAGCGCGCATTAATTGCATACTTTTTAGATAAAAATACAGCAGCGGGCTATACTGAATATCAATTGCCGTTATTAATAAATGAAGCTTCTGGTTTTGGAACAGGTCAATTGCCGGATAAAGAAGGGCAAATGTACCATGTTGCCGAAGATGATTTGTATCTTATTCCAACGGCTGAAGTGCCTGGTACTAATATTTTTCGCGATGTTATTTTAAACGATACAGAGTTACCAATAGGTATTACAGGTTATACGCCATGTTTCCGTCGTGAAGCTGGTAGCTATGGAGCTCATGTTCGTGGTTTAAACCGTTTACACCAGTTTGATAAGGTTGAAATTTTACGTGTTGAACGCCCAGAGAATTCCTATAAAGCTTTAGATACCATGGTAAGTCATGTAAAAGGAATTTTACAAGAGCTAAAATTACCTTACCGTATTTTACGTCTTTGTGGGGGCGATCTAGGATTTACTTCTGCAATGACTTATGATTTTGAAGTGTTTTCAACAGCTCAAGATCGTTGGTTAGAAATTTCTTCTGTTTCTAATTTTGAAACTTTTCAAGCAAATCGCTTAAAATTACGTTTTAAAAATAGTGAAGGAAAAAATGAATTAGCACACACTTTAAATGGTAGTTCATTAGCGTTACCACGTGTATTGGCCGGTATTTTAGAAAATTACCAAACACCAGAAGGTATTGTTATACCGGAAGTGCTAGTGCCTTATACTGGGTTCACTATTATAAATTAATTTTGTAAGGTAATTCCTTGTTTAGGGTTTAGTTATAGAAAAAAAATCGTTGAAATGCAGTTTTCACCTGCTGTTTAACGATTTTTTTGTGTTTTGCTTTGATTGTTATAAAATATTGTTGAAGTTAGTATTCCCTAAATCTTAATCGCTAGTATTATGAAAAATCTAATCAGACTTTTTCTTGTCATTATCCTATCACTTTTAGCTAAAGAAATTTTAGTTTCTGATTTTAGTATCACTTCCAAAAAACATATTTCTGCAACGGCGTTATTGCATGCCGAATAACCTCATAGTTTTTAAACTATCCCAATCGGATAACTGGATCATTTTGTAATTACAATGGTTAATAGCACTTTTATTTTGGTTGGTTAATGCCTGAAGTTTCTTCAGGCATTTTTTTTTATAAAAACTAGAGCAGTTTCAACTCGTTACTTTTAGTATATTTACACAAAGTATTACTATGCGATTCCTAATAATAGCCCTTTTACTAACAAGTTTTAGTGTGTTTTCTCAAGAAGACTTACTAGCTAAAGAGTATTTTAAAAATGGTGAATTTGAAAAGGCTTTAATAGCTTATGAGCAGCTTTTTAAACAAAATCCAAATAACAATACCTACTTTTTAGAACTGATAAAAACCCAGCAGCAATTAGAACAACTAGATGAGGCTGAAGCATTATTAAATAGGCGTATAGAGCGTATAAAATATCCGGCATTATATGTTGAACTAGGCTATAATTATCAGTTGAAAAATGATTCAGATACAGCATTAATTAATTATAATAAAGCCATTGCATTTCTTGAAGAGAACCCTAATTATGCCTTTTCAATCGGTAAATTCTTCGAAAACAGGTCGTTGTTAGACCAGGCAATAATGACTTATGAAAAAGCAATGCAACTTAAACCAGAGCTTAACTTTAACGTGCAATTAGCGCGTATTTATGGCGAACAAGGAAACGTTGAAAAAATGTTCAGTAGTTATTTAAACTTCTTGGATATTAATAAATCTTACCTTAATACGGTTAAACGGGCTATGACCGATTTTATATCTGAAGATTCAGAGAATGAAAATAATCAGATTTTAAAACGCTTGTTGCTAAAAAAAATCCAACAAGAGCCACAGTTACTCTGGAACGATTTGTTAAGTTGGCTTTTTACACAACAAAAGGATTATAGGAAAGCTTTTGCTCAAGAAAAAGCTATTTTTAACAGACAACCAGAAAGTTTAAACCGTATTGAAGAATTGGCTTTTGTAGCTATGAATGATCCCGATTATGAATCGGCTAAATATATTTTCACGTATCTAGCAGAAACGGCACAGAATCAAGATGTGCAGATTAATGCTTATAATAATTTGCTTCAAATAGACCTAAAAACCCAAACAGATTTAAAAGCTATCGAGGCTACTTATTTAGAACTTTTTGAGCGATTTGGTAAACACCAAAACACCATAGATTTACAGGTGTATTACGCGCATTTTCTAGCATTTTATAAGCATGAGCCTGCAAAAGCTACTAACTTCTTAAAAGAAAGTATCAAGCTGCCGTTGTCTAGTTTTGAAGAAGGTACTGTAAAGTTAGAATTAGGTGATATCTTGGTGCTTCAAGAAAAATTTAATGAAGCGCTAATTTATTTCACACAAATTCAACGTAATTTAAAAAACAGTACATTGGCGCAAGAAGCGCGTTTTAGAGTGGCAAAAACCAGTTATTACAAAGGCGATTTTAAATGGGCCGAATCACAACTTAAAATCCTAAAAACATCTACATCACAACTTATCGCTAATGATGCTTTAGATTTAATGTTACTGATAACCGATAATAAGTTTGAGGATTCTACGCAAGCTGCGTTAAAACTATATGCCAAAGCGGATGTCATGGCATTTCAGAATAAAACGGATGATGCTATTGATATCTTAAATGATATTTTAGAAAACTACAAAGGTCAATCTATAGAAGACCAAGCCTTGTATAAGCAGGGTAAATTATTTGAAAGTAAAAAACAGTATGATAAAGCTGCTGCCAACTACCAGCAAATAATTGCGAACTTTAGTGATGATATTTTAGCTGATGATGCTTATTTTTCCTTAGCTATGTTATATGAAACCCAACTTATCGATCCTGAAAAGGCAAAAGAAAATTACGGCAAAATTATTTTTAACTATCAAGATAGTATATACTTTGTTGAAGCCCGTAAAAAATATAGAAACCTTCGTGGTGATACTATAAATTAAAAAAATAAGGTACCAACCATTAAAAAAATGGAAATCCCTTTGATGATGACCGAGAACTGCTGTAATTTGCAAGAAATTAGTTGGTACTATCTCAACCGTTAACAAATACCCCGCCCACATGATTATTTATAATGTAACGATAAATGTCGCAAATAGCATCCAAGAGGATTGGTTATCATGGATGAAAACCATTCAAATACCCAAGGTGTTAGCTACAGGACATTTTAAAGAAGCTAAACTAACGCGCGTTTTAATTGAAGAAGAAATGGGTGGTGTAACATATTCGGTTCAATACCGTGCGCATTCCCGAGAAGCTTTAGATGAATATTATCAAAACCATGCCGATAACTTACGTATGGAAGCGCTTAAAAAATACGCCGATCAAATGCTGGCATTCCGAACGGAATTAGAGGTTATTGATGAATTCACTGCGCGTACCTAATAATTAGTACCAACCCATAATTAAAACCATCCATCATGTCTGTAAAAGCAAAAAAACATTTAGGACAACACTTCCTAACCGACGAAACTATAGCTGAAAAAATTGCTAATTCGCTATCATTTAAAGGTTACAAACATGTTTTGGAAATTGGCCCAGGAATGGGGGTTTTAACAAAATACTTACTTAAAAAGGATGTTAAAACACACGTAATAGAAATCGATACAGAATCGGTAGCCTATTTAAAAAGTAATTATATCAATTTAGCCGATCGGGTTATAGAGCAGGATTTCCTGAAATACAATTTAAATACAGTTTTCAATAATGAAGACTTTGCTATTATCGGAAACTATCCGTATAATATATCCACGCAAATAGTTTTTAAAACCTTAGAAATGCGTAATCAAGTACCAGAATTTTCTGGTATGTTCCAAAAGGAAGTAGCAAAGCGTATTTGCTCAAAAGAAGGTAGTAAGGTTTATGGTATTTTATCTGTATTAACACAAGCTTTTTACCACGCAGAATATTTGTTTACCGTGCCGCCTAGTGTTTTTAATCCGCCACCAAAAGTAGATTCGGGGGTTTTATTGCTTACACGTAAAGACAATTATGAGTTACCATGTAGTGAAAAATTGTTTTTTCAAGTGGTTAAACAAGCTTTTCAGCAACGTCGAAAAACGTTAAGAAATAGTTTAAAAACGTTCAATTTATCCGATACTTTAAAAGAAAATATCATATTTAATAAACGACCAGAACAACTTGCAGTTGCAGATTTTATAGGACTAACTCAGTTAATAGAAAACGATACCTCAGAGTAGAAAAGAGTCTTAGAAGTCTTAATTAAACGTCAAAAACAAACAGCATGTCTGAAGAAAATAAAAACATACAATTTCAGCTTACCGATGAGCTTTTAGAACAGGTTCAAAACCTTATTAGCGCTTCTAATAATAAGGAGTTGAAGGTCTTGTTTCAAGATTTTCACTATGCCGATATTGCTGAAATTTTAGACGAATTAAATCTTGAAGATGCTGTTTATGTTATTAAGCTATTAAATTCTGAAACTACTTCAGATATTTTAATTGAGCTTGACGAAGATACTCGTGAGAAAATTTTAAAAAACCTTTCAGCTAAAGAAATTGCTGAAGAAATTGAGGAGCTTGATACCGATGATGCTGCCGATGTAATTGCGGAGCTTTCTGAGGAACGTCAAGTAGAAGTTATTTCACATATTGAAGACACTGAACATCGTGATGAAATTACAGAACTTTTAGCATACGACGAGGATACAGCCGGTGGTCTTATGGCAAAAGAGCTTGTAAAAGTTTACGAAACCTGGACCGTAGCAGGGTGTTTACGCCGCATTCGTGCCCAAGCTAAAGATGTTCGTCGTGTACATTCTATTTATGTTGTTGATAAAAGAAATAAACTAAAAGGCCGCCTGTCATTAAAAGATTTAATTGTAGCTAAAAGCGATCAAAAAATTGGCGAAATTTATATCACTAGTGTCGATTATGTTTTTGTGGATGAAGATGTTGAGGAGGTAGCAAAAGTCATGCAGAAATACGATTTAGAAGCCATTCCCGTAGTCGATAAAAATTATACGCTTTTAGGACGTATTACCATTGATGATATTGTAGATGTTATCCGTGAAGAAGCCGATAAAGATTACCAAATGGCTGCCGGTATCTCGCAAGATGTTGAAGCCGATGATAGTATTTGGAAGCTTACAAAAGCCCGCTTGCCATGGTTGTTAATTGGTATGTTTGGTGGTTTAGGAGCGGCCGGTATAATCGAGCAATTTAACGACCACATGGGAGCTTTTGTTGTTTTGCTTAGTTTTGTACCCCTTATTCAAGCAACAGCAGGAAATGTGGGTGTCCAATCGTCTGCAATTGTTGTACAAGGTTTAGCAAATAACAGTATAGATGGCAATATTATAAAGCGACTGTTAAAAGAATCATTACTCGGTCTCGTAAATGGATTTGCTATTGCCTGTATCGGGTTGCTAATTACTCATTTTATATTCAGTACACCATATATCGTTTCTATAACCATTAGTATTGCCTTAGTGGCTGTTATTCTTATGGCAGCTTTAGTAGGAACTTTTATTCCTATCTTTCTAGATAAGCGAGGTATTGACCCCGCAGTAGCAACAGGACCATTTATAACAACTAGCAACGATTTATTTGGTATTTTAATCTACTTTGTAATTGCTAAATTAATTCTAGGTTTTTAATCTCTTTTGGGCGCTACCATAAAGGTCGCGCTATTCACTATATCCTATTTTTCTTATTAAAAAATAGGGATGCCGTTGCTATCGCTAGCGCAATTATTGCCTGTTTTAAAAAATTGCTAACACCATTTAGGTTTTAGTATCTTTGATAAAACAAAATTCTCAGGTTTTAATACATGAAAATATTACATATAGATAGTAATCATCCTTTAATGATGACACAATTACAGGCTTTAGGTTTTCAAAATGATGAAGATTATACAAGTTCCAAAGCTGTAATAGAATCGAAAATAGCCGAATATACCGGGCTTATCATTCGAAGTCGCTTTACAATAGATAAAGCATTTTTAGATGCCGCTACAAACTTAAAATTTATTGGCCGTGTAGGAGCAGGTGTCGAAAATATTGATGTAGCGTATGCCAAACAAAAAAACATCCACTTAATATCTGCGCCAGAAGGAAATAGGAATGCTGTAGGAGAGCATGCTTTGGGTATGCTTTTAGCGTTATTTAATAAGCTTAATAAAGCTGATCAAGAAGTGCGACACGGTAAATGGTTACGTGAAGAAAATAGAGGCGTAGAACTCGATGGGAAAACCATAGGGCTTATCGGTTATGGTAATATGGGAAAAGCCTTTGCAAAAAAACTTCGTGGATTTGATGTTGAGGTTTTGTGTTATGATATCAAACCTAATATGGGTGATAATAATGCCACACAGGTAAGTTTACAAACTTTACAGGAACAAACCGATGTTCTTAGTTTGCATACACCACAAACACCAAAAACCCTTAATATGGTTGATGCACAGTTTATAGCAGGCTTTCAAAAACCATTTTGGCTTATAAATACGGCTCGCGGTAAAAGTGTGGTTACAGCCGATTTAGTAGCAGCATTAAAGTCTAAGCATATATTAGGTGCAGGATTAGATGTGTTGGAGTATGAAAAAGCGTCGTTTGAAAGTTTATTTAATAATAATATGCCTGAGGCATTTCAGTATCTAATTGCTGCCGAAAATGTAATTTTAAGTCCTCATGTGGCTGGTTGGACAATAGAAAGTAAAGAAAAATTGGCCCAAACAATAGTTGATAAAATAGCGAATCATAATTTTATTAATGCATAACAAAACAGAAAATAGATGGAATTAGGTGCTTTTTCAATGAGTTTAAATGTTAAAAATTTAGAAGACTCTAAAAACTTTTATGAAACCCTTGGCTTTGTTGTTTTTGGTGGTGATATAACTAAAAATTATCTCATCATGAAAAATGGAAATGCCCTTATAGGTTTGTTTCAAGGTATGTTTGAAAATAATATACTCACTTTTAATCCTGGTTGGGATGAAAGTGCTAACGCTAAAAAGACCTTTGCCGATGTTAGAGAAATACAAAGTCATTTAAAATCTAATAATATTAATTTGATAGCGGAGGTTCCAGAAAATACTAACGGTCCGGCAAGCCTTGTGTTAAAAGACCCAGATGGTAATACTATTTTAATTGATCAACATATTTAATGAAAAAAAACATATTTAAATACGGATTATATAGTGCGGGCTTACTTACTGTGCTATTTAGCTTGGCTTTTATTTTTGAAACGGCCTTAAGTTTTTCAGTTAGTGAAATTATAGGTTATATCAGTATCACTATAGCTCTAAGTTTTATATTTTTTGGTATAAAAACGTTTAGAGATGAAATAAATAAAGGACTCCTTAGTTTTCTGAAAGCTTTTAAAATAGGGGTCTTAATTAGTCTTTTTCCTGCTTTTACGTTTGGTGTTATTAATGTTGTTTATAGCAATTTTATTAATCCTAATTTTTCAACTGAATATTACAACGACTCTATAGAAAAATTAAGAATAAGTTTGCCTGAGGCTGATTTTCAAGAGAAACTATTAGAGCTAGAATCACAAAAAGCCCTTTTTGAAAACCCGCTGTTTAACTTTGTTATCATGGGAGTAACAGTAATTTTTATGGGTGTTATAATTAGTATTATTTCAGGGCTTATTCTAAAACGAAAATCTTAAAATATGCAATATAAAGCGACTTCTCCAGAGGATTATATCAGTCAGGTGCCCGAAGAACGTCAGGGTGTTTTAAAGCAACTTAGAGAGACCATTCAAGATAATCTACCGGATGGTTTTCAGGAAGGAATACAATATGGTATGATTGGCTATTATGTGCCGCATACTAAATATCCTGACGGCTATCATTGTAATCCTAAAGAGCCACTGCCATTTATGAGTTTTGCATCACAAAAAAACTCAATAAATCTTTACCACAGTGGTATATATGCAAAACCTGAAATTCATGAATGGTTTGTAAAAGAATATCCTAAGCACAGTAAATACAAACTAGATATGGGTAAAAGCTGTATCCGTTTTAAACGAATTGATGATATTCCTCTAGGTTTAATTGCGGAGTTATGCCGGAAACTAACCCCTGATGAATGGATAAATATTTACGAAACTAATATAAAACAGAAGTAAAATGAAAAAACGAGTTACAGGTATTGGTGGATTGTTTTTTAAAACTAAGAACCCAAAGGAAACCAAAGATTGGTATAAAAAACATTTAGGCTTTAATACAGATGATTATGGTTGTACATTTTGGGGTAAAGACACCGATAATAAGGAAACATCTATTCAATGGAGCCCGTTTCCGGAAGATACCACATATTATGAGCCTTCTAAAAAAGACTTTATGTTCAATTATAGGGTTGAAAACCTTAAAGAACTTCTAGGAACCTTAAAAAACGAAGGAGTTACTATAATTGGGGAAATTCAGGAGTATGAATACGGTAAGTTTGGTTGGATTTTAGATAACGATGGTAACAAAATAGAACTTTGGGAGCCTATTGATAGTGCGTTAAAATAATTTTAAAAACTGGATTATAAAGATCAACTAGAGATAACGCATTATATTGGTTTACTAAGCTCTATAATATTCAGTAGGGTGTTATTATGTAAGGTAAATATTAAGTATCACTTTGGTCTGATAGTTTGCGCTCTAATTCCGCTTGGAATTCTTCCATTACAGGCTTAACGGTGCTTTCTGGTAAGTCTGCTATTTTGATATACATCAAACCATCTACCGAGTTATTAAATAAAGGATCTACATTAAAAGCAACCAAACGGGCATTTTGCTTAATGTATTTTTTAAGCAAAACAGGTAAACGTAATGCACCTGGTTCTACTTCGTCAATTATCTTATCAAATTTATTTAAATCGGCTTCGGCTTCATCAAAAACAAAGTCTTTATCTGCGTCTTTTAGCTTTACTTTAAATTCTTTTTTAGGGTGAACATACTGAGCAACATAAGGGTCGTAGTAATGCGATTTCATGAATTCTATCATTAATGATTTTGAGAAATTAGTAAATTGATTACTAATACTAACACCACCAATAAGGTATTTATGTTCAGGAAAACGTAATGTTGTATGTACAATACCTTTCCAAAGAAGGAAAAGAGGCATTGGTTTTTGTTGGTAACTCTTAATAATAAAAGCACGACCCATTTCTATGGATTGGCTCATCATTTTATGTAATTCTGGCTCAAAACGAAATAAATCTTGAAGGTAGAAACCATCTATTCCATATTTTTTAAAAATTTCTGAACCTAATCCCATGCGGTAGGCACCAACAAGTTTATTTTTGTCAGAATCCCATAAAAACATATGGTGGTAATAGGAGTCAAAAGTATCTAAATCTATAGCCTCATTAGTTCCTTCACCAACTTCACGAAAGGTAATTTCACGGAGTCTACCAATTTCTTGAAGTATATTAGGTATTTTGGTTGCTGGCGCTAAAAATACTTCGTAATTTTTACTTTGTAATAAGCGGAAATCGCCTTCACGAAGTTTATCAACCTCTTCAATAACTAGATTTTCATCTATCTGACCAATAATCCGTTTTGGGGGTTTTGGCATTTTTAAAGTGGTTGGAAAATGACTTAACAAATTGTCTTTTTCATCAAAAGAATTGGAAAGCATATAAGTTTTTCGTCTCAAAAACTCTGAAAATCCTTCTAGTGTTGGATGTTCATTTTGGTCTTTTACAGATATAGCTCGCCCAATACGAACATTAATAGTTCGGCGTTTTTGTGTTAATAGCTCACTTGGTAATTTGGCTGTTCTAAACGTGTCGCTAATTTTTGATAATTTATAAAATAACGGACTGTTTTTTGCGTGAAAATAAATAGGAACAACGGGTACATTTGCTTTTTGAATAAGCTTTAAGGCTGAAGGTTCCCAAGGTTTGTCTATAACAAGTTTGCCATCTCTGTAGGTAGAAACCTCACCAGCAGGAAAAATTCCTAAAGGGTGTCCATCTCGCAAATGAAGAATGGCATTTTTAAAACCTGTAACGCTAGATTGTACATCTTTTTTTCCTTCAAAAGGATTTACAGGCATGATATAGGGTTTTAAAGGCTCAATTCTATTTAATAAGAAATTAGCAATAATTTTAAAATCCTTACGCTGTTCTAGCATTAATTTCAGTAATAAAATACCGTCGATACCTCCCAGTGGATGATTGGAAATGGTTATAAATGGCCCTTTTTTTGGGAGGCGTTTTAAGTCTTCTTCAGGAATTTCAAATTTTATTTGAAACTCATCTAAAATAGCATCTAAAAACTCAAGATCAGATAAATGTTTATTCCGATTATAGATAGCGTTTAAGGTGGATATTTTTAGTAATTTCATAATACTCCAGCCTGCAAATGTGCCAAAAAAGCCATATTTATCAAGCTGAATAGCTTTTGCTACTTCCTTAGCGCTTACTAATCCTTTATCTGATTTGTTACTCATTTATTAATACCTAATTAGGGGGTTAAGCAGTTATCATCTGCATAGTTTCTTGAGATAGCTGCTTCATTAAAACAGTTTTATCCTGCTCTAATTGTGTGATGACATCGGAATTATAATGTCTAATAGTATATAAAGATACGTTTTCATGGCAAGTTACTTTAAATTTAGCTTTTAAATGCTGTAGTAACTTTTCTAAATTCTTATAAACATCATCTACACAAACGGAAAAACTAATGGCCGAATTCTGAATAACGTCGACCTTCATTTTATATAAATGTAATAAATTAAAGATTTCACTGATATTTTCTTCTACAATATAAGAGAAATCTAATGATGAAAGCGATATTAATACCTGATTATGTTTTAAAATAAAACACGGAATTTCAGGTTCTATTCCAACACCTTTACCAACACATGTTCCTGCGTTTGTAGGGTTTAAAAACGACTTAACGTATAATGGTATTTCTTTGCGCTGTAAGGGTTGTAAGGTTTTTGGGTGAATAACCGATGCACCATAAAAAGCCAACTCAATAGCTTCGCGATAAGAAATTTTGTTTAATAGTTGCGCATTTTCAAAATAACGTGGGTCGGCATTTAAAACACCAGGAACATCTTTCCAAATAGTAACACCAGAAGCATTTAGGCAGTAGGCAAAAATTGCAGCTGTATAATCACTTCCTTCACGACCTAAAGTGGTAGTGAAATTATTAGCATCACTCCCCAAGAAACCTTGGGTTATGTTTAGTTTGTTCTTGTTGAAATTAGCAGTTATAAGTGTTTGCGTTTCCTCCCAATTAACGTTTGCACGTCTGTAATAATTATCAGTTTTTATGTATTCTCTAACGTCTAGCCAATTATTTTCAAGGCCAACTTCGTTTAAATAGGCACTAATTATGCTTGTAGAAACTAGTTCTCCATATCCAATAGCTTGGTCGTAAACAAAGTTGTAGTCTGGCGATTTATTGCGTTCGAAAAAGATCATTAATTCATCTAACAAATCGCCTACCTGTTTAAAGATAGCATGGTTTTCGTTTTCAAATAAATCTAATAAAATAGCATTATGAAATTTTCTTATTTCCTGAAATGAACTCTGTAATTCCGGTTTATTATTAAAGTAGTTACCAATAACTAACTCCATAGCATTGGTCATCTTACCCATAGCTGAAACTACAATTAGGGTATTTTCATAACCTGTTTTTTGTAAAACAGTCACTAAATTTTTAACACCTTGAGCATCTTTTACCGATGCACCACCAAATTTAAATACTTGCATTTTTTATGTTTGAAATATAATTGTCTATTGCGGTTTCATTTAAATGAACCACATCCCAGTCACGCATAACATTTGCGCCTTTTTGTTCGTAAAAATTAATAGCAGGTTCATTCCAGTCTAAGACTTCCCAACAAATTCGCTTCACGCCTAAACTTTTTCCATAGGTAACTACCGCGTCTAATAATGTTGTGCCAACACCTTTACCACGCATTTGCTGATTTACAACTAAGTCCTCTAAATGTAATACAGGACCTTTCCATGTAGAAAAACGCATGTAAACTAAAGCAATGCCTACAACGGAAGCTCCCATTTCAGCAACAAAACAATGAAATGCTGGATTGGGACCAAAACCTTGTTTTTCTAAATCGGAAACTGTAATTTCTACAGCATCGGGTTCTTTCTCAAAAACAGCCAATTCGTTAATCAGTTTTAAAACGGATGCCATATCAGATTTCTTGGCATTTCGGACTGTAATACTCATACCTTAATTTTGGCGTAAATATAGTCTAAACTTGCCTATTTAGCCATATATAATTTTCACGAAAACGTAATAGTTTAACAAAAAATACGATATTTGCAGAAACCATAAAACGGCTTCTATGTCTAGAAAAAATAAAACTCTTGGAGAGTTTATCATTGAAAATCAAGCATCTTTTAAATATACATCTGGCGAATTATCAAGACTGATTAATTCTATCCGACTTGCTGCTAAGGTTGTAAATCATGAGGTTAATAAAGCAGGATTAGTTGATATTATAGGTGCTGCCGGCGATACTAATATTCAAGGTGAAGATCAACAAAAACTAGATGTTTATGCTAATGATAAGTTTATTCAGACCTTAACAAATAGAAATATTGTTTGTGGTATTGCTAGTGAAGAAGAAGATGAGTTTATAACAATTAATAGTCAGGATGAAAATAACAATAATAAATATGTTGTTTTAATTGATCCTTTAGATGGTTCTTCAAATATTGATGTAAATGTTTCTGTAGGGACTATTTTCTCTATTTACAGACGTGTAACTCCTGTTGGAACCCCTGTGCAGATTGAAGATTTTCTTCAAAAAGGAAACCAACAAGTAGCTGCTGGGTATGTTGTATATGGAACTTCAACTATGTTAGTGTATACTACTGGACACGGTGTTAATGGTTTTACATTAAATCCTGCTATTGGTACATTTTACCTTTCACACCCTGATATGTCTTTTCCTGAGGATGGAAAAATTTATTCGGTAAACGAGGGGAACTACATTCATTTCCCACAAGGTATTAAAAACTATATCAAATATTGCCAAATGGAGGAGGGTGACCGCCCTTATACATCACGCTATATTGGATCTTTAGTATCTGATTTTCATAGAAACATGATCAAAGGTGGTATTTATTTATATCCTAAGAGTTCTAAAACCTCTAATGGGAAGTTGCGTTTATTATATGAATGTAATCCTATGGCACTCTTGGCAGAACAGGCAAATGGAAAAGCAAGTGATGGTTTTAAAAGAATTCTAGATATTGAGCCAACGGAATTACACCAACGTGTTCCTTTTATTTGTGGAAGTAAAAATATGGTTGAAAAGGCCGAAGAATTTATGCGTTTAGCAGAATAAGTATTCATTTAGAATACATAATACATATAAAAAAAAGCCACTCATTGAGTGGCTTTTTTTATATGTGAAATAATAAATCTTAACGATTCATGTTTTTCATTTCTTCTGTAAATGTGTCTAAATCTACACCTTCATTAACAAGTCTTAATGCTTTGTCAATAATATATTTAACGTTTTCAGATGAGAATCCAAGTCCTACACCTATTTTACGTAATACCACTTCTTTGTGGTCGTCTTTAATATAATCTACAGCAACCATACGAGCTAAGTCATATAAGCGCTCTAAACGTCTATCGTAAGATGAAGGTGGGTTAATTGGGTGCGATTGATAATCTTTTAAAATAATTTTATAATCGCCCTCGCTAATATCTAAGTTTCTAGCTAATCGGTCTAAAAAGGCTTTTTCTTCATCGCTAATAATACCATCATCCATGGCTACTCTAACAATGGCTGCAAAATGATCTTCGTTACGTTTTTTAAATCCGCTATCGAATAAATCTGAAAATGACATATCTTTCTGTTTTTAATCCCAACATTTAGGGACTACAAATATAAATAAAGTTAGCACTCTTTAAAATATAAATTTTTCTTTTTTAATTGGTAGTTAGCGTATAATAAAAATTGATGTTTGAGTACTTCTTATAAGCGAGATTCAAGTACTCAAAAAAGAAACAAAACCAGATATATCATGCTATTTTACGAGAAAACTGTAATCAATTATGCGTGTTTTGGGTTAAGCGTTTTTAATAAATTGTACACAAAAACTAGCGCTAGTTTAAATTTTAGTAAAAAACTTCTTTAATTAGGCTTCCAAATAGCATTAACTATTTTAGATTTAAGTATCACCCAAACTGCCGACTAAAAGATAAAACTTGTATATTTTAATGCATCAAAGACTTATATTTGCATAAAATACCATTGCTTTTGAGTAAATCTATCCTCTCGCAAACATATGCACAGGCTTTGCAAACGCAAAATCTGCAAACTGCTATTGCCCAAACCGAAAATCGTACACATTTAAAAGGCCTAGTTGGTTCGGCATTTTCATTGGTTATCAGTCAAGCTTTTAAACAAGCTGAAAAGCCCTTCTTACTTATTTTTAATGATAAAGAAGAAGCTGCTTTTTATCTTAATGATTTAGAAGCTATGCTAAATGATAAAGACGTGCTTTTTTATCCAGGTAGTTATAGACGCCCATACCAAATAGAGGAAACCGATAATGCTAATGTATTATTGCGTTCCGAAGTTTTAAACCGTATTAACTCCCGTAAAAAACCCGCAATTATTATAACCTATCCGGATGCGCTTTTTGAAAAAGTTGTGACGCGGAGAGAGTTAGATAAAAACACCTTAAAAATTGCAGTAAATGACAATTTATCAATCGATTTTGTAAACGAAGTCCTTTTTGAATACAAATTTAAGCGTGTTGATTTTGTTACTGAACCTGGAGAGTTCTCCGTACGAGGTGGTATTGTTGATGTATTTTCATTTTCTAATGATGAACCGTATCGTATTGAGTTTTTTGGCGATGATGTGGATAGTATCCGAACCTTTGATGTGGAAACACAGCTATCCACCGAGCAGATAAAAAAAATAAGCATTATTCCCAATGTTGCGAATAAGTTCTTAGAAGAAAGTCGCCAAAGTTTCTTTAAATATATAGCTCAAAAAACAGTTGTTTTCACCAAAAACACACAATTGTTTTTTGATAGAATTGATGATTTTTATAGTAAAGCCGAAGAGGCATTTAAAAATCTGTCTTCCGATATTCAACATGCCGAACCGGAAGTGTTGTTTTGTAATTCAACCTTGTTAAAAAAACAGTTGTTGGATTTTAATTTAATTGAATTTGGCAGCAAAGCAGTATTTGCAGAAGCGAGTAGTGTAGGTCAAGTTATTACCTATAACACCACGCCACAACCTGCATTTAATAAGCAATTCAATTTGTTAATTGACGATTTAAATTTACATCATGACCGTGGCTATACTAATTATATTGCCTGTGTAAGTGAGCAGCAAGCTAAACGGTTCCATGATATATTTGAAGATGCAGAAGCCACAGTTCATTATAAAACCATCGTAGTTTCTTTATACCAAGGTTTTGTAGATCATGATAATAAAATAACCTGTTATACCGATCACCAAATATTTGAGCGTTACCATAAGTTTAGCCTTAAAAATGGTTATGCTAAGAAACAATCTATTACATTAAAAGAGTTAACCAATTTAGATATTGGTGACTATGTAACACATATTGATCACGGTATTGGAAAATTTGGCGGGCTTCAAAAAATAGATGTCGAAGGGAATAAACAAGAAGCTATAAAATTAATTTATGGCGAGCGTGACATTCTGTATTTAAGTATTCACTCATTACATAAAATAACCAAGTTTAATGGAAAAGATGGTAAACCACCTAAAGTTCATAAACTAGGTAGTAAAGCTTGGAAAACACTTAAAGCTAAAACAAAATCAAGGGTTAAAGAAATAGCTTTCAATTTAATAAAAGTATATGCTAAGCGGAAGTTAGAAAAAGGCTATCAATATAATCCCGATAGCCACATGCAACACGAGTTGGAAGCTTCGTTTATTTATGAAGATACACCCGACCAAAGTACTGCAACCGCCGATATTAAAGCCGATATGGAAAGCGAACGTCCTATGGATCGTCTAGTTTGTGGTGATGTTGGTTTTGGAAAAACGGAAGTTGCTATTCGGGCTGCTTTTAAAGCTGTAGATAATGGTAAACAAGTAGCGGTTTTAGTGCCAACTACTATTTTGGCTTACCAGCATGCTAGAAGTTTCAGTCAGCGACTAAAAGATTTTCCGGTTACTGTGGACTACCTGAATAGGTTTCGCTCTGCTAAAGAAAAACGCCAAACATTAGAAAATCTTGAATCTGGAGCCGTAGATATTATTATTGGTACGCACCAATTGGTTAATAAAAATGTGAAATTTAAAGATTTAGGTCTTCTAATTGTTGATGAAGAGCAGAAGTTTGGTGTTGCAGTGAAAGAAAAACTTAAAACGCTTAAAGACAATGTTGATGTCTTGACATTAACAGCTACACCTATACCAAGAACTTTACAGTTTAGCCTAATGGCTGCGCGTGATTTGTCGGTTATTACAACACCACCACCAAACCGATACCCTATTGAGAGTCATGTAATCCGTTTTAGTGAGGAGTCAATTCGGGATGCAGTTTCTTATGAAATTCAACGAGGCGGACAAATATTTTTTATTCATAATAGGATTGAAAATATAAAAGAAGTTGCCGGTTTAATCCAACGGTTGGTGCCTGATGCCAAGGTTGCTATTGGACATGGGCAAATGGACGGTAAAAAACTAGAAAAGCTTATGCTTGCTTTTATTAATGGTGAGTTTGATGTTTTAGTAAGTACCACGATAGTTGAAAGTGGCTTAGATGTACCAAATGCAAATACCATTTTTATTAATAATGCCAATAATTTTGGTTTAAGTGATTTGCACCAAATGCGTGGTCGTGTAGGACGAAGTAACAAAAAAGCTTTTTGCTATTTTATAACTCCGGAATATTCAGCCATGACTAGCGATGCAAGAAAACGAATTACAGCTTTAGAGCAATTTACAGAATTGGGAAGTGGATTTAATATAGCTATGAAGGATTTGGAAATTCGAGGTGCGGGTGATTTATTAGGCGGTGAGCAGAGCGGATTTATTAATGATATTGGTTTTGATACCTATCAGAAAATTCTAAATGAAGCTATTGAAGAATTAAAAGAAACTGAATTTCAAGACTTATATCAAGATGATGGTAAGGAAAAAGAATACGTTAAAGATATTACTATTGATAGTGATTTTGAACTTCTATTTCCAGATGATTATGTGAATAATATTGCCGAGCGTCTAAACTTATATACTAAGCTAAACGGTATAAAAACTGAAGCAGAATTAGTCTTGTTTGAAGGAGAAATTCGCGATCGTTTTGGCGATTTGCCGACTCAGGTTATCGACTTGTTTAATAGTGTGCGTTTAAAATGGATTGCTACTAAAATGGGACTTGAAAAGGTGGTTATGAAGCAAGGAAAACTTATTGGGTATTTCTTAACAGACCAGAAAAGTGGCTTTTATCAAAGCCCTAATTTTACACGGGTTTTACAATTTGTACAATCGCACCCTAAAGCCTGTAAGATGAAAGAAAAACAAACCAGGAATGGCTTACGTTTATTATTAACTTTTGAAAATATTAAAAATGTAAATGATGCTTTGCAGGCATTAAAACCACTTACAAATCCGAATTAAAAAAGGCGGCTTCGGCATGCCTTTTGCAAATCGTTTATAAAATAAATTACTATGAAAAAACTAGTGCTTCTTTTCTTTTTGTTGCCTCTTATTACTTGGGCTCAACATAGCATTCAAGGAACTTTTACACCTGCGGAATCGTTTAATTTTGCACTTTTATATCACGTGACACCCACAGGAGCTAATTATATAAGCCAATCAAAAACAACAGAAACAGGAGGTTGGACTTTCTCGCTTGATGAAAATGCACAAGTAGGTATTTATAAGGTAGTCTATGCAGTACCTATTGAAGCTAATAATTTTGATCTGTTTTATAATGGAAAGGAAGATATTACATTAACCTACGATTTAGAGAAAGGTCTGCAAATATTACAATCAGCAGAGAATGATATTTGGCAAACGTATTCAGATAGTATTCAAAGCTTAAATGGTTTAGTTAGCAAGCTATATTCAAAAGAGAAACCTAATGAAGCTCAGATTACAGAAGTTTTTAAAACGTTAAGTAATACCCAGAAGGATTTCGAGGCAGAAACAGCCGATATGATGATTGCTCCGTTTGTGAAATCGAATAGAACCTATATTCCTAAAACTTATGAGTCTCTAAATACCTATGCTTCTAATTTAAAAGCTCATTATTTTGATTATATAGCATTTGAAAATAAGTTATTGCAAATTTCCGACTTTTTAAATGAGCGTGTAGAAGCGTATGTGTTTGCCATGCCTGAGCAGCCTAAGTATTATATGAACGCTGTTGATGATGTGGTAACCGCTATAGGTAATAATTCAGAGGTTAAAATTATAGTACTTGAAAATTTATGGCACCAAATGATTGCTCAGCAACAACCAGAAGTTGCTAATTATATTAGTGATACGTATTTGTTGCCTTTGGCTAAAATGAGGAATAAAACCTATTTGGTAAACACTTTGGAAAGCTATAACAAGTCGGCTGTAGGTAAAAGAGCATTAAATTTTGAATTCACCTATTTAGATAATAAGAAAGCTGTTCAGACTGATTTGTACCATTTTAATACTACATCTAAAACCTTGTTGATTTTTTGGAGTAGTGGTTGCAGTCATTGTTTAGAAGAGCTTCCAAAAGTAAAAACACTAATGGAAAAACATCCGGATATTAAAGTTTTGGCCTATGCGTTGGAAGATGGAGTAAGAAGCTGGAACCAAACTATTCCGAAGTTTCCGAATTTTACCCATACTTATGATTTGAAAAAATGGGATAGCCCTCTAATTAAAGAATATGGTATTTCGGCAACACCTTCTTTCTTTATATTAGATACCAATAAAACGATATTAGCAAAGCCAGATCACGTATCTGACTTAGAGACATATTTTAACCAATAAATGGGTTTATTTTAAAAGTGATAAAAGGCATTTTCATAATGTGTAATCTGCTCCTTTGTGTTGTTTTTAAGTATGGCAATTATATCAAAGCGGCAATCTAGATCAATAGCATTTTCTGTAATATACGCGTCCATTGCCTTGATAAGTAGTTTGATTTTTCCGGGGCTTACAAAGTCTTGTGGGTCTCCAAAAAAATCGGAATTTCTTGTTTTTACTTCTATACAGATAATTTCGGTTTCATGTTGGGCTATTATATCAATTTCGGCTTTTTGAAATCTGTAGTTACGTTGTAAAACGGCATAGCCTTTAGCTTGTAAAAACGCGACAGCTAATTGCTCTCCTAAATTACCAAGATCGTTATGTTGTGCCATATGTTAAATGTATAATTTAACCAATTGTATACAAGATACTAAAAATACCCGCACTATAAAACAGCTTATAATTGTATCTTCGTAGATAATCAAACAAATGGTATGGCTAAACACATAAAATGTCCTAATTGTGGAGTTTTTAGTACAGACTCCGATTATTGCACAAATTGTGGTACACTCCTTTCTTATAAGAAAAGACGAAAATTGGCTTATGAACAAGCCGAAAAAGAACGCGAGGAACGCCAGAAATTAGAGAAAGAAAACTCACCGTCTTTTTATGACAAATATAGTACGCATCGGTTTTTAATTGTTCGTGTATTTGCTAAAGTAACCCATGCTATTTGGATGGCATTTATGGCTATAGGGATGTTTATTGCCTGGCTTATTTCAGCAATTGCAGCATGAGAATTATAAAACATCCTGTTTTTTATATAGCAGCTATTATAGCTATTGGTATTTACTTGTTTCAAAGATTTAATCTGCCATTGCCAAATTGGGTTTCTTTTTACGTAAATGATTTTTTGTGTTTGCCTCTAGTGTTAAGTGTGTGTTTAATAATTGTACGGTTCTTTAAAAAACTAGAAAACTACTATGTATCGTTAGCTATTGTTTTATGTTTAGCAGCCTATTTTTCAATTTATTTTGAGTGGATTTTACCACAAACAAATCCGCGTTACACAAGGGATTTGGTAGATGTAATATTGTACTTTTTAGGAGCGCTGTTGTTTTATAAATATCAAAAACGCTTATTTTAGAAACTCTACAACAGACTGTTCTTTACGAACATCAAGCTTAATCGTATTACCTAAAATTAAAGCACGGTTATCCGTTTCATGACCTGCTGGCATGTTAAAGGCTACAGGGAAATCGTACTCTGATAATACATCTAAAATTAATTGTTCAATAGAGCTACCCCAGTTTGTTGTATTTCTACGCATTTTAGTCATGTCGCCTACCAATACACCGGCACAATTATCAAAGTATCCAGCACGTTTTAAGCTTTGGAGCATGCGATCTACGTGATATTTGTATTCACCTATTTCTTCAATAAATAAAATTTTACCTGTGGTGTCGATACTACTATCCGAGCCTAGCATTGTATGAAGTATGGTTAAATTTCCACCTACTATTGGGGCAGAAACAGTACCTGTTTTATTGTAGTTAGAGCCTTGAAGTGTGTATGAGAGTGGTTGTCCAAAAAGCGCTTTTTTAAAAGTTCCGACTGTTTGGTCTAGCCCTGAAGTATCGGCTGTTAAACTCGTACACATCATGGCATGTATGGTTTTAAAGCCTTCATTGTGGAAATCGTTATGTAAGGCCGTAATGTCACTATAACCAATAAGCCATTTTGGATTTTTTTTAAGTTGGCTATAATCAAGTTTATCTAAAATCCTAACGGATCCATAGCCGCCTCTTGCTGCCCAAATCGCACTAACAGTAGGATTATTCATAGCTTTTTGGAAATCTTCACAACGTTCCGTATCTGTTCCTGCAAAATGATTACCATTACTAAAAACATGATCGCCAATTAAAGCATGTAACCCCCAACTTTCTAATAACTTAATAGCACGGTTTACTTCGGTTTGTCGGTTTTTTAATATTCCGGAGGGTGCCACAATAGCCACTGTATCACCTGCTTTTAAATAGGGAGGTTGTATCAATTTTTCTGTTTTTGAAGTTGTTATTTCTGTCGGTTCTTTCCGATTAAATCCCATGAATAAAACCGAGCAGCACAGCACAACTAATAGTGATAATTTTGACATAGGGTAAATGTACATTTTTTTTCTAAATAGACCTTAAAATGCGTACTTTTGTCACTTCAAAAAAACAATATTAAAGGCTTAGACATGTATTTGTAATAGCCATCAGACATCATATTAATTACCATGAATCAACCTAAAAGATATACTATTACAGCCGCTTTACCGTACACTAACGGTCCAATTCATATTGGCCATTTGGCTGGTGTGTATGTGCCTGCAGACATTTACGCACGTTATTTACGTCTAACAAATAACGATGTTGCCTTTATCTGTGGTAGTGATGAGCATGGTGTTCCTATTACTATTAAAGCTAAAAAGGAAGGCGTTACGCCTCAAGATATTGTTGATAAATATCATGCTATTATTAAAAAATCGTTTGAAGATTTCGGGATTACTTTTGATAATTATTCGCGTACTTCAGATAAGGTTCACCATGATACTGCTCAAGAATTTTTTAAGACGCTGTATGATAAAGGTGAATTTATAGAGGAGGTTACCGAGCAGTTATATGATGCGGAAGCGAATCAGTTTTTAGCAGATAGATTTGTAACCGGAACTTGTCCTAAGTGTGGTAATGAAGAAGCGTATGGCGATCAGTGTGAACGTTGCGGAGCTAGTTTAAACGCAACGGATTTGATTAATCCTAAATCAGCTATTACAGGAAATGTACCAACTCTAAAAGAAACAAAACACTGGTTTTTACCCTTAGATAAACATGAAAACTTCTTAAAAGAGTGGATTTTAAAAGGTCATAAAAAAGATTGGAAACCCAATGTATATGGGCAAGTAAAATCTTGGATAGATGATGGTTTGCGTCCAAGAGCGGTGACTAGAGATTTAGATTGGGGAATTCCTGTTCCTGTAGAAGGAGGCGAAGGTAAAGTGCTTTATGTTTGGTTTGATGCCCCAATAGGATATATTTCAGCTACTAAAGAATGGGCTGAACGCGAAGGTAAAGACTGGAAACCTTATTGGAAAGATGAAGATACCAAATTGGTGCACTTTATCGGGAAAGATAATATTGTTTTTCACTGTATTATTTTCCCGAGCATGCTAAAAGCTGAAGGTTCTTATATTTTACCAGATAATGTGCCAGCTAATGAATTTTTAAATTTAGAGGGTCAGAAATTATCAACCTCTAAAAATTGGGCTGTTTGGTTGCCTGACTATCTTGAGGATTTCCCAGGTCAACAAGATGTGTTGCGATATGCGTTAACAGCTAATGCGCCAGAAAGTAAGGATAACGATTTTACTTGGGCCGATTTTCAAGCTAGAAACAATAACGAGTTAGTAGCTATTTTTGGTAATTTTATAAATCGAGTAGTCATTTTAACTGACAAATACTATGAAGGGGTTATTCCTGAACCTGCAGATTTTTCAACTGTAGATCAAGAAACTCTAGCAGCTATAAAGGCTTATCCAGCTGTGATAGCAAGTTCAATAGAACGTTATAGATTCCGTGAGGCATCGCAAGAGTTTATGAATTTAGCACGATTAGGAAATAAATACTTGGCTGACGAGGAACCATGGAAATTGGTTAAAACCGATGCTGCACGAACTAAAACTATTATGTTTGTGGCACTACAAATAGCATCGGCATTAGCAACTTTAGGAGAGCCTTTCTTGCCATTTACTGCCAATAAACTAAAACATATTTTAAAAATTAACTCTGAAGAAGTTTCAGAAGATAACGCTGTTAACAATACATGGGATTCCATTACAACTAAAGATGTTTTAATACCATCGGGTCATAAAATTGGTCAGGCTGAATTATTGTTTTCTAAAATAGAAGATAAAACAATTCAATTGCAATTAGATAAATTGGAAGCAAGTAAAAAAGCTAATGAGGCCGCTAATAAGAAGGTGGAGCCTGAAAAAGAGACGATTACTTTTGAAGATTTTTCTAAACTAGATTTACGCGTTGGAACTATATTAGAAGCCGAAAAAATGCCAAAAGCGAATAAACTGTTAGTTTTAAAAGTAGATACAGGAATTGATACAAGAACTATTGTGTCTGGTATTGCTCAAAGCTTTAAACCTGAAGATATTATTGGGAAACGCGTAACGGTATTAGTTAATCTAGCGCCTAGAAAATTACGAGGTGTTGAAAGTCAAGGAATGATATTAATGACTGAAAACCCAGAGGGCGATTTAGTTTTTGTTAACCCTGATGACGCTTCTGTAGGAAATGGTTTGCAAATTTCTTAGATAATAATAACAGCTCTAAAAAGAGAGCAATAGTTTTGACTCCAAAGAAACCTTTTTAATTGGTTTTTTTGGAGTCTTTTTTTTGTAATTATTTCATCAGGTTTCTTCCTGTAATTCCTTTTACTACTTCTTAATAGCATCCTGTTTTTAATTGTTTGCATCAATCTGTTTTCTAGTTCTGAAGTAATTTTGATAGTATAAAAATCAACAATTATGAAACAGATTATTTTATTGCTAATAACTTTAAGTGTATTATCCTGTGGTAGCTCTAAAGTTGTCCGTGATTCCGAAAAAAATCTAAAGGGAAGTTGGACTTTAAACTCTTTTAACTTTAGTAAAACAGGAACGTTCCAAGTTGATATGTTTAATGATACATCAACCAATTGTTTTGAAAATAGTGTTTGGGAATTTGTTCCAAATAATAATACGGGCACTTATCAAATAACTCAAAGTAATTGTGATACTGGTACACGAGATTTCAAATTCAGTATTCAAGAAGTAAATCCTGAAACGGGTTTGTACGATTTCCTATTAAAGCCTACAGATGCTAAAGGAAAATCTGCTACCAACCAAGGATACCGATTAAAACTAGCAGGAATAACTAGTACTACAATGCAATGGCGTCAAACGGTGAATTTGGACGGTAGTCCATTTACCATATTTATGAACTTTACAAAATTATAATATTATGACTATGTCAATAAACAAGCTTAAATTAATAATATATATAAGTGTTTTAGCCATCTGCTTTAGCAGTTGTAAGGCTATCGATAATGCTAATAACCGCCAAAAGGGAGCCGCTATTGGTACAACTAGTGGAGCTATTTTAGGAGCTATCATAGGTAACAATGTGGGAAGCGGTAATTCGGAGTTAGGTGCATTAATCGGAGGTGTTGTAGGCGGTGGTGCCGGTGTGGTTATCGGGAATCAGATGGATAAACAAGCACAACGTATAGAAGAGGAGGTGCCAGGCGCAACTGTTGAACGTGTAGACCAAGGAATTGTTGTAACTTTCGATGAGAATAGTGGTGTTAATTTTGCTACAGAAAAATACAATATAACTAGTGAATCTCAAGAAACTTTAGATAAATTAGTAGCCGTTTTTGAAGCCTATCCAGATACTAATTTATTAGTTGTAGGTCATACTGATAACACCGGAAACGATGCATATAATATGACTCTTTCTAAAAATAGAGCGCAGGCTGTAACCAATTATTTGAAAAATTCAAAAGGTATGAGCGCATCACGCTTAACAACGCATTGGTTTGGAGAGGAACAGCCAATAGCAGATAATACAACGGCAGAAGGCCGTGCTAAAAACAGACGTGTTAACATTGCTATTGTGCCTAATGAAGAAATGATTGATAATGCACAACAAGAGACAGCAAAATAAAATAGTAATTAATATATTATGAAAAAACCAATTGTAACTTTAGTCCTAGTACTACTTATTAGTTTTGTAAGTTGTAAAACAGATAAAACAGAAGCTACTGATGCTTCGGGTTCTGAGAAACCTTTAACTGAGAAGAAAATGGATGTTAGCAGCAGTCAGAATTCGTTAGATTGGAAAGGTACTTATATGGGGGTTTTACCTTGTGCTGATTGTGAAGGTATAAAAACTACCATACAATTGCAGGAAGATTTAACGTATAAAAAAACTAGTGAGTACTTAGGAAAGGATGCAACTGTTTTTGAAGATACAGGTTATTATAAATGGCTTGAAGGTGGTCAAAATATTTTGCTGTCAGATGAAAATGAAACAACTTACCAAGTTGGCGAAAATAAGTTAACACTCCTAGATCAATCTGGGGACCCTATTACTGGAGAATTAGCAGATAAATATATCCTACAAAAACAAGATGCTAATGCTATCGCTTTTACTGATACCAAGTGGAAATTAGTAGCTTTGTTTGGTAAGGAAATTACTAATTCAGAAGCTTTTATTTCTTTTGCAACTGAAAATAATAAGGTTTTTGGGCATTCTGGATGTAATAATTTTAACGGGACATTTCAAGTAGAAAATGAAACGCAATTAAGTTTATCAAAAATGGTATCTACCATGAAGGCTTGCCCCAATATGGATGTTGAAAATCAGTTTATGAGCGCTCTAGAAAAAGTAGATAACTTCTCATTAAACGGTAGTAAAATGACACTTAATAAAGCAAGAATGGCTCCGTTAGCAGTTTTTGAAGCTGTAAAATGAAATATCATAAACACGGTAATAACGAAAAACCTCGTAGGCTATGTACTGCGAGGTTTTTTTAGTATTTTCGACTTTTAAATGACACTTATGATTTCCTATATAATAGCCCAAACACAACTTCCAGAATCTGCAGTAAAAAACACCGTTAAATTGCTAAACGAAGGTAGTACTATACCTTTTATTTCAAGGTACAGAAAGGAAGCAACAGGGAATTTGGACGAAGTGCAAATTGGTGCAATTGTTAATTTTAAGGAGCAGTATGAAGCTTTAGAAAAACGAAAAGGTGCTATTTTAAAAGCTCTAAAAGAGCAGGATGTTCTAACGGCAGAATTAGAGCAAAAAATAAATCAAACGACCAACCTAACTACTTTAGAGGACCTTTACTTACCCTATAAGAAAAGTCGTAAAACGAAAGCCGAAACAGCAAGAAAAAATGGCTTAGAGCCTTTAGCTAAAATTATCATGAGTCAGAATGCTTCCAATATTGAAGCAATAGCTTATAGATATTTAAATGATACTGTTTCATCTGCTGATCTAGCTTTGGAAGGTGCTCGCCATATTATTGCAGAATGGATAAATGAACGCACCGATATTCGAAATCAAATTCGCTATCAATTAGAGCGTTTTGCTATGATTGCCACAAAAGCTGTGAAGTCAAAAAAAGATGAAGATACTGCTCAGAAATTCCGTGATTATTTTGATTGGGAAGAATCGCTAAGTCGTATTCCTTCACACCGGTTATTGGCTATTTTACGTGCTGAAAAATCAGGGTTTATTAAAGTGAAAATTCAAATTGATCATGAGAAGGCATTATATAAGATTGAAGACCGTATTATCAAATCGCGAAATACCTGTGCCGATCAGATTCGTCTTGCAATCCAAGATGCATTTAAACGTTTGTTGTTTCCATCATTAAGTAACGAAGCGTTGCAAATCGCTAAAGAAAAGGCCGATGCAGCAGCTATCAGCGTATTTGCTAAGAATTTAAAACAGTTATTAATGGGTTCGCCGTTAGGTGAAAAACGAGTTTTAGCTATAGATCCAGGTTTTAGAACAGGATGTAAAATAGTGTGTTTGGATGCTCAAGGGAATTTAAAACACAACGAAACTATTTTTCCGCATCCACCTAAAAATGATGCCATTGGTGCTATGAAAAAAATTAGCTCTTTAGCGGAAGCTTATAAAATTGAAGCAATTGCTATTGGAAATGGTACGGCTTCACGTGAAACGGAGGCTGTTATTCGAAAAATCCGTTTTAAAAATGATATTCAAGTATTTGTAGTTAGTGAGGCTGGAGCTAGTATTTATTCGGCTTCTAAAATTGCGCGAGAAGAGTTTCCAAATTATGATGTAACGGTAAGAGGTTCTGTTTCTATAGGAAGACGATTACAGGATCCACTTGCTGAATTGGTTAAAATAGAGGCTAAATCTATTGGGGTTGGTCAATATCAACACGATGTAGATCAAACAAAGCTTAAGAATGAGTTGGATACTGTTGTAGAAAGTTGTGTAAATGCGGTAGGTGTAAATATTAACACGGCTAGCACGTCGCTATTAAGCTATGTGTCAGGAATTGGGCCTAAGTTAGCTGAAAACATTGTAGCATATAGAAGTGAAAATGGCGTATTTAAGTCGCGTAGTGCGATTAAAAAAGTGCCGCGTTTGGGAGATAAGGCTTTCGAGCAAGGCGCTGCTTTTCTTCGTATAAAGGAAGCTAAAAATCCATTAGATGACTCAGCTGTTCATCCTGAGAGTTATGCTATAGTTGAAAAAATGGCTAAAAATTTAGGAGAACCTATTACCCGATTAATAGGAAACGTAAGCTTGTTAGAAAAATTAAATTTATCAGATTACTGTACACGTTCAGTAGGGTTACCAACGCTTCAAGACATTGTTAAGGAACTTGAGAAACCTGGGTTAGATATTAGAGAGCAAGCTAAGGTTTTTACTTTTAACCAGAATATTAAAACCATTGCCGATTTGCAGGAGGGGCAGCTTCTTCCAGGAATTGTAAATAACATCACTAATTTCGGTGCCTTTGTAGATGTTGGAATTAAGGAAAGTGGTTTAATTCATGTTTCAAACCTCTCTGATAGCTTTGTTAGTGATGTGAATGCACATGTAAGTTTGCATCAACAAGTTATTGTGAAAGTGTTGGAAGTAGATGTGCCAAGAAAACGTATTCAATTAAAATTACATAAATAGTAAACCTATTTAAGAATAGTAGTGTGTACTTATGAGTACTAAATTGGCCTAAAATGGAACTTACAATTTAAAAGGGATAATATTTCATCATAAATAGCCAATTTCCTACCAACAGGAATCCATCTTTGGTACTACTTTTACGCCTTGTTTAATTCTAATTTTTTAAGGTTATGAAAAAAGCTCAAATTGCTCTTATCATAGGCATCGTATGTATTTCTGTGTTTCCAATATTAGTGAAACTAAATCTAACACCAGGGGTTATTTCTGCATTTTACAGAATGGCAATTTCCTTTGTATTTCTTTTACCTTATGTATTATATAAAAAAGAGTTTAAAGTCCCCAATCTAAAAGTGGGATTATTAGCAGTGGTATGTGGTGTTGTTTTTGGTAGTGACGTAGCAGTTTGGAATATCGCTATTCAGGAATCTACCGCAACACAGGCCTCGTTGTTAACTAATTTATCCCCTGTATGGGTGGGTGTGTTGGCATTATTCTTTTTAAAAGATAAGCCCCGAAATAATTTCTGGATCGGAACTGTTATTGCTGTTTTTGGAATGATGTTATTAGTCGGGTTTTCAACGTTCAGAAATCTAGATTTCGATTTGGCTTTTAGTTTTGGTATTCTTTCAGGAGTATTTTATGCTTTTTACATGCTTATAAGTAAGGCAGCTTTAAAAGAATTAAATATACAAACGTTTATGACGTTAAGTTTAGGTGCATCGTCTGTTTATTTGGGGTTTCTGAGCTATGCATTGGGAGAGCCTTTTTATGGCTTTGAAACTGCAGGATGGCTTGTTTTATTGGTTCAAGCTATAATTTGCCAACTTTTGGCTTGGTTATTAATAAGCTATGCAACAAAAAAAATGCGTGCTACACGTGTGTCTGTTAGTTTGTTAGGGCAGGGTATCTTAGCCTCTGTCTTAGCTTGGGCGTTACTTGATGAAACGATAACCTTGCAAATGGTTCTAGGCGGATTTGTGCTATTGTTTGGGATTCGTATTACTTTTTATGAAAAGCAATTTTTTAATAGTAATTTTGTTAAAAGTTCCAAAATGAAGCGAACTAGGATCGTGTAAAATTATTTTCATAATGTTTTTAAATGAATTGGATATTATTAATTATTGCAGGATTATTTGAAGTTGCCTTTGCAGCTTGTTTAGGAAAGTTTAAAGAAACCACTGGCCATGTTTCTGCTTTATGGTTTATTGGGTTTCTTGTTTGTTTATGCATTAGTATGGCTTTATTGGTTAAAGCAACACAACATTTGCCTATAGGTACGGCATATGCTGTATGGACAGGAATAGGTGCAGTTGGAACGGTATTGGTAGGTATTTTTATTTTTAAAGAACCTGCAGATTTTTGGCGTATATTTTTTATAAGTACTTTAATCCTGTCAATTGTTGGACTTAAATTTGCGTCCCATTAATATAATTTATCATTTTTTTGTTTTTGAATTTTTCTAATCAAATAGCCTTAAAAAATTATGTAACTTTACGTAAAAGAATTAATTATGGTATCTAAAAAAATTGAAAACGTATTAAATGAACAGATTCGAGTAGAAGCTGAATCGTCACAAATATATTTAGCAATGGCATGTTGGGCAGAAGTTAAAGGTCTTGAAGGTGTTGCCAATTTCATGTATAGTCAGTCGCAAGAAGAACGTGACCACATGTTGAAACTTATTAAATTTGTTAATGAGCGTGGAGGTCATGCGCATGTTTCGGAATTAAAGGCTCCCAATGTAACATTTGAATCTTTTCAGGAAATGTTTGAGAAGTTATACGAACACGAAGTATTTGTGTCTGAAAGTATCAACGAGTTGGTGCATATTAGTCTACAAGAAAAAGATTATGCGACCCATAATTTTCTACAATGGTATGTTTCAGAACAGATAGAAGAAGAGGCTATGGCACGTACTATTTTAGATAAAATTAACTTGATAGGAAACGATAAAGGTGGTTTGTATTTGTTTGATAGAGATATTGAACAACTAACCATTAACTCGGCAGCTTCAACTGGAGAAATTTAATTTTAACAATTAAATTTATTTAGAATTAATAAAAATAATTATTTTTGTCTCATTATCTGAAAGTTAACAAGTTTTGGGCAAAAAAAAAGACAAGAAAAAACAGAAGAAAGCTTTAAAAGCCTTGCGAGAAGCAGGTGTCATTTCTAATGAAAAGAAAGTGAAAAGCAAATGTTGTGAAAAATATAAAAAAAGCGAAAAGAAACGCTGTGGTAAATGCCCGTGTTTTGATTTGCTTCAAAATGTTGCATAAAAAAAGCCATGATGTTTAATCGTGGCTTTTTTAGTTATTAGTCAATTATGTTATTTACCAAACATTAATAATTCATTACATAGTATTTCGGTAGTATATCGTTTGTTACCTGATTTGTCATCCCAAGATCTGTTTGTTAATTTGCCTTCAATAGCTATTTCTTGTCCTTTAGTAACGTATTCTTCTACAACTTTTACCAAGCCACCTTTAACAATAACATTATGCCAATAAGCGCGTTCTACCTTTTCACCACTTTTATTTTTATAACTATCATCAGTGGCTATCGAAAATTTAGCCATTTTGTTACCATCTTCAAAATTGATTATTTCTGGATCTTGTCCAAGTCTACCAATTAACTGTACTTTGTTTCTTAACGTATTCATAAGATAAGGTTTTAATTATGTTGAAAATCATTCGGTCAAATCAACAAGGCAAAGATGCAACAGGCTTTGTGTTCTAAACGGTAGTTACATATTTAAATTCGTTTGTAAATGTTTGTAGTCGTTTGTAAATGGATAATTTCAGAGGATGTTTTGTTTCGAGATTAATACAGGATAATAGTTTTTAAGCTTACTTTTTATCAAATCATTTTTAATTGTATCTTTGAAAACACCCTTTAAATTGCAAAAAAGATGCTTGAAAACTTTTGGTTTAATGTTGAATATGGCGTTAATCACGTTTTAGATATCAATGCCTATGATCATGTTTTATTTCTTATTGTTCTAACAGTTCCTTATCTGTTTAGAGATTGGAAACGTGTACTTTTATTAGTGTCTGTTTTTACAGCAGGACATACTTTATCTTTAGTACTGGCAGCTTATGGTGTAGTGAGTGTTAATGCATCATTAGTGGAGTTTTTAATTCCGGTTTCTATTTTAGTAATAGCACTTTTTAATGTGTTTACAGCCGGAAAAGGCGCACAAAAAGAGAAAGTTGGTGTATTGTTTTTTTCAACTTTGTTTTTTGGTCTCATCCACGGATTAGGATTTGCTAGAGAGTTTCAAATGATGGTAGGAAGGTCTGATAATAAAATGTTAACCTTGTTAGAGTTTGCCTTAGGTATCGAGTTAGCACAGGTAATAATAGTTTTTGTAGTACTTCTTCTTGGTTATATTATGCAAACAATTTTCCGTTTTTCTAAACGCGATTGGATTATGGTTATCTCAGCTGTAGTTGTTGGTTTAGTAATTCCAATGATTATGAATAGCGATTTTTTAAACTAAAATAGGTTTTGCTTAAAGTTTTCATAATAATTTAAGCATCAGGTTGTAATTAAAATGCGAAGCCGTTATCTTCGTTGTAACTTAGTATTTTTATGGAAGAAAAAAAACAGCTTAAGTACGACAAAGCGTATTTAAGAATGGCTACAGAATGGGGAAAGTTATCCTACTGTAAGCGTAAGCAAGTTGGAGCTATTATTGTAAAAGATAGAATGATAATTTCTGACGGCTATAATGGTACACCAACAGGTTTTGAAAACTTTTGTGAAGATGACGAAGGGTATACAAAATGGTATGTGCTTCACGCAGAGGCTAATGCTATTTTAAAAGTTGCCGCTTCAACACAGTCTTGTGTAGGGGCTACTTTGTATATAACACTTTCGCCTTGTAAAGAATGTAGTAAGTTAATCCATCAGGCTGGTATTGTTCGCGTAGTTTATAAAGATGCTTACAAGGATGATTCTGGTTTGCAATTTCTTAAAAAAGCAGGTATCAAACTTGATTTAATAAACGACCTAAAGGCTGAATGATAATTAAAAAAAAATATTTACCACTTATATTCGGTATCGGAATCGCTATCGGAATTTTTATTGGTGGAAAATTGAATTTTTCTGATAAATCTGATCGCCTATTTACAGCTAATAGCAAAAAAGAGAAATTAAATAGACTTATAGATTATATAGACTACGAGTATGTAGATCATGTTAATACAGACAGTATTGTAGATATCACTGTTAATGGTATTCTTGAAAATTTAGATCCGCACTCTGTTTATATTCCTAAAGAGGACATGCAGCGTGTAACCGAAAACATGAAAGGTGATTTTGTGGGTATTGGTATAAGCTTTTATAATTTTAAAGATACTATTACGGTTATCAGAACCATAGAAGGTAGTCCTAGTGATAAGGTTGGTATTATTGGTGGCGACCGTATAATAACAGCCGATGGCGATTCTATTTTTGGTAAAAACTTAGATAATTCAGATGTTATTGCAAAACTAAAAGGTCCTGTAAATACGGAAGTAGCTTTAGGGGTTTATAGAAAAGGTGAACCAGAACTTCTTACCTTTAATGTAAAGCGCGACCATATTCCAATTCGTAGTGTGGATGCGGCCTATATGCTAAATGAAACCTTAGGTTATGTTAAAATTAACCGCTTTGCAGAATCGACCTATAGAGAATTTACAGACGAACTTCAGCAACTAAAAGAAAAAGGCGTTCAAGATTTAGTCTTAGATTTACGTGGTAATCCTGGGGGCTTTTTAACTATAGCCGAACAAATTGTAGATGAGTTTCTGGAAGCTGATAAGTTAATTTTATTCACAAAAAATAAGCGCGGTACTATTGAGAAGAGTTTCGCTACTCGCAAAGGTGATTTTGAATCTAGTGAGGTGTATGTCTTAATTGATGAAAATTCCGCTTCTGCAAGCGAAATTGTAGCTGGTGCTTTACAAGATAATGATAAGGGAACTATAATAGGACGCCGATCTTTTGGTAAAGGTTTGGTGCAGCGTGAAATGAATTTAGGCGATGGTAGTGCCGTTAGGTTAACAGTTTCTAGGTATTACACGCCAACAGGACGATCTATTCAGCGAAATTATAGCAATGGTACTAAAGATTATTATGACGACCATTTTCAACGCTTAAACAGTGGAGAATTTGTAGATCCTGAAAAAATGGAAATAGCAGATTCTTTAAAATTTACAACGCCTAAGGGTAAAGTTGTTTACGGTGGCGGAGGTATTATTCCAGATGTATTTGTGCCTTTAGATTTAAGTATGCAAAATGAAACGCTAACCTTTCTGCAGGGACGTGGCTTTATAAGTAATTTTGTGTTTGAAGAATTGGAGAAAAACCGGCATGCTTACGATGCTTATTCACGTAAAGCGTTTATTGATACGTTTGAAGTAGGAGACGATTTTGTAACTGAATTTCAAAATTATTTAAATGCTAAAGCAAATGCTAATATCACTTTTGTTGCTTATGAAGATGAGGTAAAGCAATATATTAAAGCTAATATAGCATCACAACTTTATAGCAAAGGAGCCTATGAGGAAGTTTTAAATAAAAGCGATATAATGATTGCTAAGGTTCTTGAATTAAATGCCGAAACAGAATAGTCATTTTAAGCTTTGTCATGAACTTTAACGTGCTGTCCTTTGTTCCAAAGTGTTAAGATATCGGTTGCAACATGTGCACCGCTACCAGAAGCTATGGCAAACTGGCTACGCCAACCGGCTAATGTGCCAGCTACATATAGACCTTTTGTAATTAAATGGTCGTCATTTCGTAACCAAATTCTTTCTTTTTCTATTTTAGCTCGCGGATGAGGTTCTGTGTAAGCCTCCAAACCGTCTATAGCTGTAAGGTTTGTGTAGCCAACAGCTATAACAACAATTTTAGAAAGGTATACTGTTTTGTTGGTTGTAACTTTATAGCCCGTATCGGTTTTAGAAATTGCAGTAACTTTTTCGTTTTCAATACAGTCAACATGTGGGTATAATTCTTTAAGTTGTGTTATTCCCGATTCAAGAATATCAGCGCCAGTGGTACCAGGTTTTAACCCCAGAACATTATTGAATAGTGCATTTTGTAAATGCGATGCTTTTTGATGTAAAATAATTCCAACAGATTTATCTGCTGCAAATGGCTGTTTTTTAGCAGATCCTAAAATTAAGGCACAAGACATACCAGCGGCTCCACCACCAACTATTAAGCAATCAAACATTATTCGTGATTTTTATATTTCTGTTCTATTTTTTTAGAAATAGCTAAAATTTGTAATAGTACCAAAGCGCATAATGCTGTAACAATGGTAATTATAGCTATAATGCTGTCACCTTCAAAAGGCGAATTGAAATTAATCTGTGTGACATTAAAACCTATTAAAATTAAGGCTAGTAATGATAAGATGATTGTAAGTATTTTCATAATTATATAAATAATGCTTTAATGTTGTGGGCAAAAAGTTTAACAGCAATTGCTAATAGAATAACGCCAAATATTTTACGGATAATTTTAATACCATTCTGACCAATAAAACGTTCAATTTTAGCTGAGGTTTTTAGTACTAAATAAATAAGAATAACGTTCAGTAAAACAGCAACAATAATGTTTTCAATTCTAAATTCGGCACGAATAGAAAGTAATGTGGTTAGTACTCCTGGTCCAGCAATTAGTGGAAAGGCTAAAGGGAATACGGAGGCTGTCATGGCGGCATCATCATCTTCTTTATAAAGAGTGATTCCTAATATCATTTCTAAAGCAATAAAAAATAAAATAAAAGCACCAGCTACAGCAAAACTATTAACACCAATACCTATTAATGATAAAATGTTTTTACCTAAGAATAAAAACAAGATCATAATGATACCGGCAATAATCGAAGCTTTTTCACTTTCAATATGTCCTACTTTTTTTCGTAAATCAATAATAATAGGGATATTACCTATAATATCAATAACAGCGAATAAAATCATAAAGGCCGTAAATATTTCTTTAAAATTAAGTGCCATTAATTCAGATGTTTAACTTTTTTACAAAATTAGAGCATTATTACTGATTTACCATATTAAATAAATTAAAGTTTGTCTATTTTTGCAGTATGTTTCAATTAGGAAAAACCATAGTTTCAGAAGATATTATTGAAAAAGACTTTGTCTGCAATCTTTCGGCATGTAAAGGAGCTTGCTGTATTGATGGTGATGCAGGAGCACCACTTGAAAAGGACGAAGCTCAAATTTTAGAGGATATCTACCCAAAAGTTAAACCATTTTTACGTCAGAAAGGCATTGATGCTATTGAAGCTCAAGGTACTTTTATTACTACTGAAGATGGGGAATTAGAAACGCCACTTATAGATGGTGCAGATTGTGTTTATGTTACTTTTGATGATAAAGGAACAGCACTTTGTGGTATTGAAGAGGCGTATAACCAAGGTGAGGTAGATTGGAAAAAACCTGTTTCTTGCCACTTGTATCCTATTAGAATTCAGGAATATTCTGAGTTTTCTGCAGTAAATTATAACCGCTGGTATATTTGCGACGATGCCTGTACTTTAGGAAAAGAATTACAAGTGCCTATTTATAAGTTTGTAAAAGAAGGACTTGTAAGGAAGTTTGGCGAATCCTGGTATGCCGATTTAGAAAAGGTTGCTGAAAAGCATAATAAGTAATTATTTTATTGGAATTTTTAGGGTTACTTGCGTGCCTTTTGCCGTCTGGTCGTCATGATATAAATCTACCATCTTAATGGTATAATCTGCTGTGTAGTTTTTTGAGAAATTTTCTAACCGTGCTTTGGTTAGTTTTAACCCCATTGATTTGCGTTTTATTTTTTTCTGATTTTTAAGTTCTCTTGCGGCAGTCCTACCAATACCATTATCCGTAATAGTAATGGTTATGTGTTTACGAGATTCTTTTTTAGCTGTTAAACTTAATTTTTTAGGGCCATTTTTGGCTGATAAGCCATGCCAAATAGCATTTTCTAAAAAAGGCTGTAAAATTAAAGAAGGCACTTTAATAGAGGATGTGTTTAAGTTTTCTGAAATGGCTTCATTATAGACTATTTCATTCGAGAAACGCATGTTTTCTATATTCATATAAAGCGCCATATTCTCAATCTCATCAGCAAGAGAGATTTCTTTTTCAGTAGATGCCACTAAAATTTTGCGAATTAATTTTGCAAACTTATTCAGATAGTAAACAGCATTTTCTTTTTCGTTATTAATTATGTAGAGCTTTATTGAATTTAAGGAGTTGAAAATAAAATGGGGATTCATCTGGTTTCGAAGCATCTCCTGTTCGAGTGTCAAAATTTTCTTGTCATTTTTAAGTTGATGCTGTCTGTATAAAACATAAAGAACAATAATAGTCAAACAAGCTCCAAACAGACTTAATAAAAGCGTTCGTTTGTTTTTTTCTAGACGTAGTTTTACAATTTCATTTTCACTAGCCAACTCTTTTATTTGGTTGTTCTTTTTTTGAGTATCGTATTTTATAATTAAATCATTAACGTATTGGATGTTGCGTTCATTGGTTAATGATTTTTCTAATTCAACATGTTTCTTGTAGTTTGTTAAGGCTTTTTGAGGTTGATTTAAAAGCTCATAAATTTCGCTTAGATTTTTATAAGCTTCAATTTTTGAGGATTTTAAATTATAGGTTTTGGCTATATCTAAACCTTTATAAATATGGTTTTTTGCAGTTTCTAAGTCACCTAATTTTAATAAGGATAAACCGTAGTTTATATACGAGTTTGCTATGTAAAACTTGTCATTATTATGAAGTGCTTTGTCTAGTGCTTTTTTAATTAAATCATGTGCCTGTTGATATTTTTCTTGGTATATATATATTTTACCAATACTATTAAAGCAAATAACGGTTCCAATTTCTGAGTTTATCTCATAATTGTAATTTAATGATTTGTTGTAATACTTTAAAGCATCCGAATAGTGTCCTAGTTTTTCTTTAGCGTAACCAATATTGTGGTTGTTAATTGCTAGTCCTAGTTTGTTGTCTAATTCAGCTTCAATAATAATAGATTTATAAAACTGATTTAGGGCCAAATTATATTGTTTTAAAGCAATGTAAATATTACCCATACTATTATGCGAAACGGCAATACTTCGGCGTAATTCAGCAGTTTTGTTAGTCGGTTTTTCAGCCAGATCCAATGCTTGTTTGTGATAGTCTAGCGCTGACCGAATAGCATCCATACGTCTGTAAACAACACCTAGCATATTAAGGCTGCTTACTTCCATTTCGATGTTTTTGGCTAACCGAGCTTTCGTTAAAGATTTTGAATATAAGGATAATGCTTGGTCGTAATCCGTAATATTTCGGAAATAGGAGCCTAATGCCTTTAATGCATACCATTCGCCTTCAGGGTAGTTTTGTTTATGACTTTTATGAACTAAATAAGACAGTTTAATAGTGTCAAATTTAATGCCTTTAAAAACTTGACCTAAAGTGGTTAGGTTTTTAGGCTTTACTCGCAAAACACTATCGGTCTTTTTATAAAAATCAGTAACATCTTGACTCTGAACAACAGATGGAAGGCCAGCCAAAATGACTAATAGGAAAATAGTAGCCAATTTATTTGGCAGGATTTTTTTGAGATTCATAGTTATTAAACTTTATCAAGAAAATCCGATTTTCGCTGCCTAGCAACAGGAATCTTTTCGTTAGATTCCATAACAACATAGCCATCTGTTTTTAGGTATTCCTTTATTTTATTTAGGTTGATGATGTAAGAGTTGTGAATCCTGAAAAAGTAATTTTCAGGTAAAATGGCATTGACCTCTTTTAGTTTTTTAGTCACACATATTTTTTGATGGTCTGCCATAATAAATGTGCTGTAATTTCCGTCAGATTCAATATATATAATGTTGTCAGTGTCTAAAAACAGGAGTTTTCCATCGGAATTTATAGTAATTTTCTTTTGACTAAAGTTGTTATTGAAGTTAATAAGGACTTCTTCAATTTTTGCTGTTGGAAACATTTTAGCTTTATGTTTTTTTATTTTTTGTAGTGTTTCCGTTAGGTCATCGGAATCTATAGGCTTTAGAAGGTAGTCTATAGCTTCATGTTTCAGTGCTTTTAAAGCGTATTCGTTATAGGCTGTAGTGATAATTGTAGCAAACTCTGTTTTACTCACTTTATCTAAGAATTGAAAACCGTCCATTGTGGGCATATTAATATCTAAAAAAACACAATCTGGTGTGTTCGTTTTTAGGTAGTTAATTGCTTTTTCAGGATTTGTAAATGTGGCTATTATTTCAACTTCGTTACTAAAATTAGTAAGTTCCCACGATAAGCTCTCTATGGCTTTTTGTTCGTCATCTACTATTACGGCTCGTATCATAAATCAAATATAACAATATATTACTTTTCATGCATGGATTATTATTCTAATACGAATTGTAAATGTACTTACGGATTTTAGTTACCAATTACACATAATTTACGACCATCCATACATTAGAGTTTATTATCAATTCAAAAAATGTTGATATTAGCACTGCTATTAAATTATTTAACGATTTAGCATTATAAAGGGTAAATGCTATTAATCAATAAAGGCTAGATTTTTTCTAGCCTTTTTTTATGCCTAATTTTAGTTTTTGTAATTTTTAATAGACTCATGTCATACTCTTTTTTGCGACAGTATATACGCTGTAATTTTTTGTGTTTTAAGTGTTGGTTTGTTTAGTGTTAGCACGGTTTTCTTTATGTTTATGTGGGTTTTTTCTTTCTTGTTTTTGTTTTTATTATTCAGTTTAAAAAGTTGTAAATCAGTTTTTTGAGGTTTATAGTGCGCTTAGCCTTGGTCTTACTGCATTCTTAATGCTTTGTTAAAAACTTGTTGACAATGTTTATAAAAATACCTTTCAATTACAGATACATTTTTCAATATTTGTTAGTCATATATCGATACCGATTTATTCACATTTAAAACACAGCTCATGTCGCAACCAATCGAACCTATCCTACAAAAAAATAAAGACCGTTTTGTAATATTTCCAATCCAACATCATGACATTTGGGAATGGTATAAAAAATCAGAGGCAAGTTTCTGGACGGCAGAAGAAATTGATTTACATCAAGATTTAAGCGATTGGAAAAACAAACTAAACGATGATGAGCGTTACTACATAAAACATATACTTGCTTTCTTTGCAGCTAGTGATGGTATTGTAAATGAAAATTTGGCTGAAAACTTCGTTAACGAGGTTCAGTATAGTGAAGCTAAGTTTTTCTATGGATTCCAAATTATGATGGAGAATATTCATAGTGAAACCTATTCGTTGTTAATTGATACCTATGTAAAAGATGAAGCTGAAAAAGATTTACTTTTCAATGCTATTGAAAACTTTCCAGCTATTAAGAAAAAAGCGGATTGGGCATTAAAGTGGATCGAGTCTCCTAGTTTTGCTGAGCGTTTAATAGCTTTTGCAGCAGTAGAAGGTATCTTCTTTTCAGGTGCTTTTTGTTCTTTATTTTGGCTTAAAAAACGTGGTTTAATGCCAGGATTAACATTCTCTAATGAGTTAATTTCTAGGGATGAAGGTGTGCATTGTGATTTTGCCGTGCATTTACATAATGAACACTTGGTAAATAAAGTCCCAAAGAGTCGTATTCGTGAAATTTTAATTGATGCTTTAGATATTGAACGCGAGTTTATTACGGAATCTTTACCGGCTAGTTTAATAGGTATGAATGCCAAACTAATGTCTCAGTATTTAGAGTTTGTAACCGATAGACTTTTAAGCGAGTTAAACTGTGAAAAAGAATATAATACTGCAAATCCGTTTGATTTTATGGATATGATTTCATTACAAGGGAAAACCAATTTCTTTGAGAAACGTGTGTCCGAATACCAAAAAGCAGGTGTTCTTAATAAAGAAGATGAATCGGATAAATTCAGCTTTGATGCTGATTTCTAAAAATCAAATTTCAATAAATTTAGTTCTAAGAAAAACTCAGATGTCAATGATGTCATAGTTTTTTAAAAGACTTATTATAATATTTAATGCTTCTAGAAGCTTCGGTTTTTAGAATGCCCAATTAGCTAATTAATCTATTTCCCAATCTGGTGTGTCGGGAATAAAAAATGTGTAAAATTATGTATGTATTAAAAAGAGACGGCAGAAAAGAGCCAATGATGTTCGATAAAATTACTGCTAGAGTTAGAAAGCTTTGCTATGGTTTAAATGAGTTGGTAGATCCTGTAAAAGTTGCCATGCGAGTTATTGAAGGACTTTATGATGGTGTAACAACTAGCGAGTTGGATAACTTGGCAGCTGAAATTGCAGCTACTATGACTACAGCACACCCAGATTATGCCCGTTTAGCAGCACGTATCTCGGTTTCAAACTTACATAAAAACACCAAGAAAACTTTTAGTGAGGTGATGCACGATTTATATACTTATGTAAATCCGCGTACAGGAAAAGAAGCTCCATTATTATCGGATGAAGTGTATAAGGTTATTATGGATAATGCTGAAAAATTAGATTCAGTGATTATTTATAATCGCGATTTTACCTATGATTATTTTGGGTTTAAAACTTTAGAGCGTTCGTATCTTTTAAAGTTAAATGGTAAGATAGCTGAAAGACCACAACACATGCTTATGCGTGTGTCAATAGGTATTCACCTAAACGATTTGGATGCAGCTCTAGAAACATATGAGTTGATGTCTAAAAAGTATTTTACACACGCCACACCAACACTTTTTAACTCTGGTACACCAAAACCTCAAATGTCATCTTGTTTCTTACTAACTATGAAAGATGATAGTATTGATGGTATTTATGATACTTTAAAACAAACTGCTAAAATTTCACAATCAGCCGGAGGTATTGGGTTAGCAATACATAATGTTCGTGCAACTGGAAGTTATATAGCAGGAACAAATGGTACCTCAAACGGAATTGTACCCATGTTGAAAGTGTTTAATGACACGGCTCGTTATGTAGATCAAGGTGGCGGTAAACGAAAAGGAAGTTTTGCTATGTATCTTGAAACTTGGCATGCAGATATTTTTGATTTTCTAGACTTAAAGAAGAATCATGGAAAAGAGGAAATGCGCGCACGTGATTTGTTTTATGCTATGTGGATTTCAGATTTGTTTATGAAACGTGTTCAGGAAGATGCTAATTGGACATTAATGTGTCCGAATGAGTGTCCCGGTATGGATGAAGTGCATAGTGAGGAGTTTGAAGCTTTATACTTAAAGT
This sequence comes from Algorimicrobium bowmanii, assembly GCF_054031195.1. The sequence continues at coordinate 27,678 of NZ_CM132929.1, read as the reverse complement.
ACGAAGCAGAAGGAAAGGGACGCAAAACTATTAAGGCTCGTGAATTATGGGAGAAAATCCTTGAGTCGCAAATAGAAACAGGTACGCCATATATGCTTTATAAAGATGCTGCTAACCGTAAATCAAATCAGAAAAATTTAGGAACTATTCGTTCGTCTAATTTATGTACTGAAATTATGGAGTACACCTCACCAGATGAGGTTGCTGTATGTAATTTAGCATCAATTGCCTTACCAATGTTTATTAAAGATGGTAAGTTTGATCACGATGAGTTATTTAAAATAACTAAGCGTGTTACAAAAAACCTTAACCGTGTAATTGATAGAAATTACTATCCAGTAAAAGAGGCTGAAAACTCTAATTTCCGTCACAGACCGGTAGGTTTAGGAGTGCAAGGTTTGGCTGATACGTTTATAAAATTACGTATGCCTTTTACAAGTGATGAAGCTAAAAAGCTAAATCACGATATTTTTGAAACGCTTTATTTTGCAGCAGTTACAGCTAGTATGGAGGAAGCAACAGCTGATGGGCCGTACCAAACTTATGAAGGTTCTCCAATGAGTCAGGGCGAATTCCAACATAATTTATGGGGTATTAATGATGCCGATTTAAGCGGACGTTGGGATTGGGAAGCATTACGCCAAGAGGTCTTAAAAAATGGTGTGAGAAATTCTTTATTAGTAGCGCCAATGCCTACAGCAAGTACATCTCAAATTTTAGGTAACAATGAGTGCTTCGAACCATATACATCTAATATTTATACGCGTCGTGTGTTATCTGGCGAGTTTATTGTTGTTAATAAGCACCTGTTAGAAGATCTTGTTGAATTAGGCTTGTGGAACGAAAGTTTAAAGCAGGATATTATGCGAGCTAATGGATCTATTCAGGATATTGATGTTATTCCAAATGATATTAAGGAACTGTACAAAACTGTGTGGGAATTAAGTATGAAAGATATTATTGATATGTCTCGCCAACGTGGTTACTTTATAGATCAATCTCAATCCTTAAATTTATTTATGGAGGGTGCTACCATGGCAAAATTAACATCTATGCATTTTTATGCATGGAAGAGTGGTTTAAAAACAGGTATGTACTATTTAAGAACTAAGAGTGCTGTAGATGCTATTAAGTTTACTTTAGATAAGAAAACAAAAGCAGCACCAATTGTAGAGCCTGTTAAAGAACCTGTAGCAGATGCGGTTGTAGCACAACAAAAGCAACAAGCAATCAAAACAGCAGCCAAATTTTCTGAAAATAATACCTCAGATGAGGTAGCACCTATGACAGCCGAAGAAATGAAGGCTCTAGTTGCTCAAGCTAAAGAGGCTGAAGGAGACGATTGTTTAATGTGTGGGTCTTAAGTAGCCAAACATATTAACTAATAAATATAAAAAAAAGCACCTTATTCAAGGTGCTTTTTTGTGTTTTAACGGTATTTCTATTGACTCTTGATGGAAAGGGGTATCCATAACTAAAAAGCACCTCCTAAGAGGTGCTTTTTGATTGTTATATAGTAAACCTGATTTACTCTTCGCTATCAGTAACCGTTGCTGGTTTTACTGAGCTGTCATGAGCTTCGTGGTATTCTTCTAAAAGATTCATTGTAGCATTTAATAAATCTTTAGTTTCTAGAAGTAAACTAAAGTACAAGGTTGTGTTTTTCGGGCTTGATTCTTCAGTTCTCGTACGCTCTACCTGTTTATGGATCTTTTGAGTTACCATATCCGTAATTTCTTTCTTACGACTTAAAATTTCTCCTATTTGCTCAAAAGAACGTGTGTCAAAGGCTGTTTGGATATTTTGAAATAATCGTTCAAAACGTTCGTCAACTTCTTTAAGCTCTTTAATTTGGCTGAATTTTAATTTCTTATGGTTGTTGTTTACGTGTTTATGACTCACTTTAGAAATGTATTCTAAAGACTGAGTGATATCTTGTAAGAACCCTAAGATGTTTATATAGAAATTACTTGCCGCAACACTAGATTCATCTAAATTCTTAATAAAGTAGAATATGTTATCTCGTAATTCATCAACCTCGTTAGAAAGTTTTATAATCTGGCGTTTGTTCTTTTTAAGAAGGTTTAAATCCTGCTTCGCTAAACCGTGAATTGCATTTGTATAGATGCGGTTTCCACGTTTAACTACGTTAGCAATATTGTTTGTGCTTTCGTAAATAACACCCTGAATAGAACTGCTTTCTGCGCGTGTTAGGCTATCTTCTGTTTTTAGAACTTCCGATTTCTTCTTGTGAGAAATATAGTTTCTTACTAATAAAATAGTTGCTAGTAATAATAAAACAGGAACCATAACATTAACGTTCCAATTTAATAGGTAAGCAATTATGGCAGCAGCAACAAATGCTATGATTGCAGTAAAAAACCAACCACCAATAACATTTAATACACCAGCTACACGGTAAACGGCACTTTCAGCTCCCCAAGCACGATCGGCTAAGGATGTACCCATGGCAACCATAAAAGTTACATAGGTTGTAGAAAGTGGTAATTTCATAGATGTTGCAATAGAAATAAGAACCGCAGCTACCATTAAATTAACCGCTGCACGAACCAAATCGAAAGCTGGTAATTCGTATGTTTTATCTTTTTTAAGGCTTAAAACAGGTACTTCAAATTGTTGGTCTATTTTAGCTTGCCAAGATTTTGGTAAGATATATGAAGACATTTGTGAAGCCAATACAGCCGAACGTACAAAACCACGTGATAAAAAGTTAGGTTGGAAACGTTCTTTAGTTTCACTCTGACTGGATAGGTCTAATGACGTTTTTACTACAGCTTTAGCTTTACTAGAAAACCAAAGTGTTACAACCATTATTAAACCTGCACCCACTAATAAATAGGTAGGTGTAGCTACTTTGTCGGCAAGGAATCCCATACTAAAGGCATCGGCAGGAACACCTGATGCAGCCCATGTTGTGTATGATAACCATCCGGCAATAGGAACACCAATGAAGTTTACAAGATCGTTACCTGCAAAAGCTAATGCTAAAGCAAACGTTCCTACAAGAATAATAAGTTTATATATGTTGATTTTAAAAACCGAAATAAATACTAATGAAATTAATGTCCAGAACACTAAACTAATTAATACAATTAGTCCTACTTGATGTTCTAAAAATTCATTAATTGTATCACCGTTTAATGCATCAAAAGACTCTTTGGCAAAAGCCATACCTTTTAATCCTTTTATAAAGATAAAGTAAGTGATAGATGTTAATGCAATACCACCAAAAAGTGCACCAACCCATTTGGCTTTCTTTTCAAAATTATAAGATAGTAAAACACGAGAAACCCATTGAACCGCAGCACCAATAGAGAATGCTACTACTACCGAGAGAAGGATTCCGAGTATAATTTCGGCTGCCTTAGATGTGTTAATATAGTTAACCAAATCGCTAAAGTTTCCGCCATCGTGACCTATTTTAATAAGGGACATGGCTACAGAAGCTCCTAAAAGTTCAAATACAATAGAAACCGTAGTTGATGTTGGCATTCCTACGGAGTTGAAGAAATCTAGTAAGAGAATATCGGTAATCATAACCGCCATGAATATGATCATGATTTCATTGAACATAAATTCATGCGGATTAAATATGCCCTTTCTGGCAACTTCCATCATTCCACTAGAAAAGACAGCTCCAACAGCTACACCAACACTGGCAACTAGCATTATGGTTTTGAAAGAAACGGCTTTTGAGCCTATTGCTGAGTTTAAAAAATTAACAGCATCATTACTCACACCTACAACCAAATCAGCAATTGCTAAAACGGCTAAGGCAATAATCATTAATAAGTATATATTATCCATATTTTACTTTAAAATAGTTTGCAAATATCTATAGTGTTTAGAATTGTAATGTTATGTAAACGTTATTTTTTGATATATAAATGCTATGATTAAAATCTTTAAATATGTAGTTTTTACTTCTAAAAAAGTAAAAGGCTGCCTCGGCCTAAGGCAGCCACAAGAATTCATGATAATATAGTCGACAAAAACTAATAGATTATATGAAATTACTACTTGTTTGTCTTAAGACGTTGTAAATATCGTTTATCCATATCATGTGAAGGTAAGGGGAGTATTAAGCAATTATTAAAATAAATTTAATTTATAATTCATTGTAAAACAGCAAACTAGTACTCTAATGTTAAATTAATGTTACGTAAATGTTGTGTAAAAGTTATCTAATGTGTATATTTGGAGTAGATTAATTTAAAAACCCAATAATTATGAAGAACATTGTATTAATTTTTACCTTTTTAATTACTGTGGTCTCTTATGCGCAGCAGGAGAGAACGTTAAAACTTAATGAAAAAACAAACGTAATTGAAGTAACTTACTTTCATGACAATGGCGTTGTGAGTCAAACAGGCTCTTATACGTTAGATGGTAATCTTCAAGGCGAGTGGTTAAGTTATGATGCAGCAGGTAAAAAGATTGTTTCTGCGAATTATGATAATGGGAAGAAAGTCGGCAAATGGTTTTATTGGAATGATGAAACGCTAAAAGAAGTAGATTATAGTAGCAATGTTATTGCTAATGTTAGTGAATGGAGTAAATCCAATATCGCTCAACGTGATTAAATACAAAAGACTATAAACAAAAAAAAGAGCATCCAATTTGGATGCTCTTTTTTTATTAGACTAATTTATGTTTTATTCTACTGTCCAGCCTGCACCCCAAGTTGTGTAGTCTGTTCCTGTACCATTTCCAGCACCTGTAATAAAATCAGCTTCTGTAAAAGTTACTTCAGTATCATTTTTAACTGTTAATGTAACATCTGTAAAAGTTACATTAGTAACGTGTAAATCACCACTTAAAACACCATTACCTGTTGGGTTGCTTCCTAAGTCACCATCTAAGTCAAAACCTTCACCGTAACCTTGTAAAAGTACATTGTTAAAAATACCTTGTGTACCAGCTCTTAAACGAATAGCTTCACTATCTGGATCTGTAGATGTACCGATACCAACTATTGTTAAGTTGTTTACAGTTGGCTTAGAGAAATATCCACCAGCATTACTAAAATCTGTGTTATAACCATCAGCTTCAATACCTTTATCATGTTCTGAACCGTGTAATACATAAGCATTAGTAATTGTTCCTGTGTAACCTTCAGTCCAGTCAATTGAATCATCTTGTGCATTGATAACAGAAACGTAGTTTACGTTAACAGTTCCTCCAAAAAATTCAACACCATCATCTTTACCTTCAAAAGTTTGAATGTACTCTACTACAGTTTCGTTACCTACACCGTAGAAAGAGATACCATTGTTTTCTGATTGGCCATCTGCAGCACCACCAGAATATTCAACTCTTACATAACGTAAAGTTCCTGATGAATCGTTATCAACGTTTCCACCGTATGGTAAACTAGCTATTTCAGAAGTAGAAGTTCCTGTTCCTGTTACAGAGTTGATAGGCGCTTTACCTAAAAGAATTAAACCACCCCAATCACCAGCTGCTGGAGCTGCTGAATTAGATGTAAATACTATTGGGCTAGTTGCTGTTCCGTTAGCAATAATTTTAGCGTCTTGAGAGATAGCAATATATACATCAGGACCAGATTCAGCATAGATAGTTACACCTTCATTGATAATTAAATTGGTATTAGCAGCCATAATTACAGGACCGTTAATTGTGTAGCATTTGTTAGCTTCTAATTCTAAGTCTGAAGTATACTCAGCAGCAAGAATTGCAGTACAAGAATCATCATCATTGTCATTACCACCACCATTATTGTTTACAATACTACTGTTGTCATTTATGATAATGTCTGCAGTATCATCAGTTGCGCAAGAGAAAAGCATAGATGCTATGGCTATTCCTAAAATAAAATTATTTTTCATTGTGTTTAAGTTTAATTGTTTTTTTATAGTTTAAGTGTTTGTTAAAATGAGTATTTAAGTTGTAATCCAATGTCCATTCCACGTTTGTAGTCTGAAACACCTTCACCGTTTGCTGAGTTAACAACAATGTCGCCTAACGTTGTTTCACGAACATATTTGATAGTTGGGTTTAGTAAGTTCATCACGCTTAGGTTTATTTCAAAGTTGTTTTTGAAGCTATTTTTCCAAACAAAATCTAATGTTGGTACACCTTTTTCAATAACGTTTCCTAATTGTCCTGACCCTAAGGCATCAATTCTATCTGAGAAATATGAGAATACTAAGTTGGCAACAGGTTTGTAGTTATTAAATGTTGGCGAATAACTAATGTCTGCATTTAATAAAAATGGCGAGGCACCTTGTAAGTTATCTTCTGTTTTGTTGAAACTTACATCATAAAATTCACCATCTATACTGCTGTATAAATCTTGCTTTGTATACATGTATGTTGCATTTAAACCTACAGATAGTTTAGCATTATCGTTTTCATCTTTAAGCACATTTTTTCTTACTTCAACTTCAAAACCATAAACATTGGCTTTGTCACCTGTTCTGAAATAACGTTGTGTTCCAGTTGCATCTGCACCTACAACTAAGTTGATTGGGTCTTTAATAACCTTTGTGAAGGCTCCAAGTGATAAAATTTCACTTTTACTAAAGAACCATTCATATTTTAAATCCACATTATATATTTTAGAAAAACCTTTTTCTAATAAATCAGGATTACCACCTACACGTACTGAAATATCTTCGTAAACAAACGGTGCTACTTCTTTGAATTCAGGTAAAGAAGCTGTTTGACTAGCAGAGAAACGTAAGTTTTGATCTTCATTAATGCTGTATTTCACATTTAAACTAGGTAAGAATAAATTGTCTTTAGTAGTAATATCGTCGGTTCCTTTAAGACCTAAGTTAATCACATCGAAAGCAATATTCTGTTCAAATGATTCTAAACGAACACCAGGAACAAATAACCACTTATCTCCAGCTTTAATTTCGGCGTTTAAATATCCAGCGTACACATCTAGTTTACCTGTATAGGTGTTTTCAGGAAGGCCTGGTCTGTTTGTGTTGCTGTAACCTGGTAAAGAGTTGATAACTTTTATCTCGTAAATACCACCTGTATTTTCATTGATTTGTAAGTTGTTTAATGAGAATATAGAGTTGAAATTGTTAACGTCAGTAACGGCAACATCTGGCTGAACAATATCGTAACCATAACGTATATTACTAAAATTACGTGTCTTGCTCTTACCGTTATAACCGATGTTTAATTTTACTTTTTCGGAAACTTCATATGCGAAATTTAAGTTTCCATTGTATTCATCATCCGTAATATTTTGAAAGTAACGTTGGTTATCAAAATCTACATTACTATAAAAAATAGGGTTTGTGTTTGGGTCGTTATCAAAAGCATGGTGGTAGTTTTCTAAACTGATACGCTTACGGTCTGGTTGATCGGCATTAACATAGTTATAACCAAATCCCCAATCCACTTCGATTTTACCCGATTTGTGGTTACCTAATAATTGGTTAACAAACATCTTAGTTTGATCGAATTGTACGTTCATTTGATAAAAACCTTGATCGGTATTCTGAATAGCATCTCTGTTTTTACCATTTCCATTTGTACCAAAGTAACCAACTACATCCGAGCTATTATTAATAAATACAGAGTTGTATTTAATGGTGTTTTGACTATCTATTTTATAGTTAAGGGTAGCCATAGCTGTGGTAGTTGTACCGTATTCGTATTCTTCGGCGCTATCAACAAAAGCTTTTTTTTCTGTTAGTGTATAATCTCTTGTTGTTCCTTGACGGTATTCGTAGCTATTTTCAAAAGATCCTGTTGCAAAAACACTTAATCGAGAACCATTTTTAAAGTTGAAAGATTTTCCTGTTGAAGCACCATAACTCACATTTACAGGTGTTCCTGCAGAAACAGGATCGAAACCATGTGATAAAACAACAGCAAACGGATTGTGGTCATAACGGCCATAGTAGCCAAAATACCCAGTGCCTTCACTTCTTACAAAATCCTTGTTTATAGCGTTGGTATTAAATCCAGACCCAATAGCAACATCTAGAAAGCCATTTCCAGTATAATCTTTAGAGTTGATATTTACATTTCCGGCTGAGAAGTCACCATAAAAACCAGTTGAATATGCTTTACTAATAGATACGTTTTCAATAATATCGGAAGAGAATAAGTTTAAATCGATGTTTTTCTTATTAACATCATTTGAAGGTAATGATAAACCATTCATGGTTGTATTTAAATAGCGATCTCCTAAACCACGTACATATACATTACTTGAACCTTCTTGTTTAGATACCCCAGATATTTTGGAAACAGCTCCAGCTGCATCGCTAACACCTTTTCTTGAAAGTTCTTCAGCGCCAATGCTTTGTTTCATTTCAATGGCTTTTTTCTGTTCTAATAATAAGGCTACTTCACTTTCACGTTTTGTAGTAGTTGTAATTACAACTTCATCCAAAGACGCTGCACTAGCAGCCATAGGTAAGTTTATAGTTGTAACTTTTCCAGCAATAATTGACGCTTCAACTTCTTGAGTTTCGTAGCCAACAAAACTAAATACAATAGTATAAGTTCCTGGGTTTAAGTTTTCAATTGCGTACAGACCATCCATATCTGTAGTGGTTCCTTTTGCTGTTCCTTTAATAAGTACGTTAGCAAATGGTAGTGGTTCGTTGTTGTACTCTTTATCGGTTAGTTTTCCAACCAAAGAACCTTTGTCTTGGCCAAACGATAAAACAGTAGTGAATAATAACAGGTTAAGAAGTAAATATTTCATGTTGTTTTTTACAAAATTTCTTGCCGCAAAGAAACTCTAGATATGTAAAGTCACCGTTAACTAGCTATTAAAACTATATCATAAAAACATTACCTAAATGTTATGTGATTTTCTGTAAATACCTTTTTTGAAAAGATTTCTTAACATTGAAAAAATACTATCTTGCGAGTCAATAAATTAGTATCATGAACTGGGAACAACTATTATCATTAAAGCGTTTTGGAGATAGCCATAAACGTTTGCGAAAAGAACAAGACGAAACACGATTAGGGTTTGAGGTTGATTATGACCGTATTATTTTTTCTTCGGAGTTTAGAAGTTTACAAGATAAAACACAGGTAATTCCATTATCACAAACAGATTTTGTTCATACCCGATTAACACATAGCTTGGAGGTTAGTGTTGTTGGTAGAACTTTAGGTCGTTTAGCTGGTAAGCGCTTAATTGAAAAATATCCGCACCTTCAAAGTGTTCATGGCTATCAACCAAATGATTTTGGTGCTATTGTGGCTGCAGCAGCATTGGCACACGATATTGGTAACCCGCCTTTTGGACATTCGGGTGAAAAAGCTATCGGTGAGTTTTTTAAAAATGGTACCGGTAAAAACTATAAAGAGCAATTAACAGAAAAAGAGTATCAAGATTTATGCGATTTTGAAGGAAATGCTAATGGATTTAAAATCCTTACTGAAAGTCGTGAAGGTAGAAGTGGAGGCATTAGATTAAGCTATTCTACACTAGGAGCTTTTACAAAATACCCTAAAGAATCATTACCTAAAAAGCCAAGCACGCATATTGCTGATAAAAAATATGGTTTTTTTCAAAGTGATAAAGAAGCTTTTCAGGATATTGCTCAAGAGTTAGGGCTTATTTCTAGAGGCACTAATGGCAATATTAGTTATTCAAGGCATCCTTTAACGTTTTTAGTTGAAGCTGCTGATGATATTTGTTATACTATTATTGACTTTGAGGATGGTATTAATCTAGGGCTCATTCAGGAAGAGTTTGCTTTAGAGTATTTAATTAACCTTGTTCGTGATAGCATTCAAACCAATAAATATAGTCAGTTAACAACAACTGGTGATCGTATAAGTTACTTAAGGGCTTTAGCAATTAACACTTTAATTAATGAGGCTGTTTCAGTTTTTATAGAAAATGAAGAAGCTATTTTAAATGATGAATTTCAAATAGGACTTTTGGATAAAAGTAAGTACGAAGCACAAATAAAGGACATTATTAATATAAGTGTAAATAATGTTTACCAGTCTAAAGAAGTTGTTGAAAAAGAAATATTAGGTTATGGTGTAATCAATACGCTGTTAGAAACTTATGTGTCTGCCATTAATAATGCTTATAATGGAACGGCATCTAATTATGATAAACTTATTTTGAATACGCTTTCAGGTACAATTAATTTAAATGAAAATTCTATATATAAGCGTCTTCTAAATGTTAGTAGCTATGTAGCTTCGTTATCGGACAGACGTGCTATTTTAGTGTATAAAAAGATAAAAGGTATTGCATTTTAGCTTATTTCAATAAAGTTGATATCTTATTTATATAATTAAGATTAGCTATTAAGAACTTCTTTAATAGCTGATCTTATTTTTTTTGGACTAATACCAGCAAGTTCTTCAAGTTCTGAAATACTACCATGTTCAATAAAGGTGTCTGGTATGCCTATTGTTTTTAATGAGTTGGTATAGTTGTGAAGACTTTTAAACTCGGCAATAGCGCTACCAAAACCGCCAACTATAGTGCCGTTTTCAACCGTGATGATAGTTTGGTAGGACTTAAAAATTTCGTGTAGTAAAACATTGTCAAGTGGTTTTACAAAATGCATGTCGTAATGTGAAACAGTTAGGTCTTCAATAGCTTCAGTAACATGATTTGCTATAGCTCCTATGCTTAATATGGCAATTGTTTTTCCTTGTTTTAATTGTTCGGCTTTACCTAGTTCTGTTTCCTTAAAAGGCAATTGCCAGTTTATTATACGACCTCTACCACGTGGATAACGTATAGCTATCGGGTTTTTTAATGAGCCGATTTGGACGGTGTATAATAAATTACGGAGTGTAATTTCATCTCTAGGTGCTGCTATAATTATATTAGGAATACACCTTAGATAGGCAATGTCAAAAACACCATGATGAGTAGCGCCATCTTCACCAACTAATCCTGCTCGGTCTAGACAAAAAATAACAGGTAGGTTTTGCAAAGCAACATCATGAATTATTTGATCGTATGCTCGTTGTAAAAAAGTAGAGTATATGTTACAAAATGGAATCATTCCCTGAGTGGCCATTCCCGCAGCAAGAGTAACAGCATGTTGCTCGGCAATACCAACATCAAAGGCACGTTCAGGAAATACATCCATCATAAATTTTAAAGAGCTTCCTGTGGGCATGGCTGGTGTAATACCAATAATTTTAGGGTTTTCTTTAGCTAATTCTACAAGAGTTAAACCAAAAACATCTTGAAATTTTGGAGCTTGTACTTTATGTGTTTTGGGTAAAATATCGCCTGTAATAGCATTAAATTTACCAGGTGCATGATAAACAACTTGGTTTTCCTCAGCTTGCTTTAAACCTTTCCCTTTGGTGGTTATAACATGTAGGAATTTAGGACCTTTAACGTTCTTTAGGCGCTTTAATTCTGTAATAATTTTAGGAAGGTCATGACCGTCTATAGGACCAGAATAGTTGAAGTTTAAAGCTTCAAATATGTTGTCTTGTTTTTGAGTGCCTGATTTAACATTAGTTAAATATTGTTTTAAGGCGCCAACGCTTGGGTCTATACCAATGGCGTTATCATTTAAAATGACCAAGAGGTTGGTGTTGGTAACACCAGCATGATTTAACCCTTCAAAAGCCATACCACTAGCTATAGATGCGTCTCCTATTACAGCTATGTGATGTTTGTTAAAATCGCCTTTAATTTGTGAAGCGATAGCCATTCCTAATGCTGCCGATATGGAAGTAGATGAGTGTCCGGTGCCAAAGGCATCAAATTTGCTTTCAAAACGATTTGGGAAGCCACTTATTCCATGAAGTTGCCTGTTGGTGTGAAATTGTTCTTTTCTATTAGTTAGAATTTTATGAACATAAGCTTGATGTCCAACATCCCAAATAAGTAAATCCTCAGGTGTATTAAAAACGTAGTGTAAAGCTATGGTTAACTCTACAACACCCAAGCTAGCACCTAAATGACCTTCTTTGGTGGCTACAATGTTTATAATGTACTGACGTATATTTTTGGCTAAGTCAGGAAGTTGCTCAGTTTGTAAAGTCCGTAAATCGGAAAGAGCATGTATATTGTCTAGGATGTTTAACGTCATTTAGTCTAAAATGATGTAAAATTATTAAAAAAGCACTCGTTTTTTTAAAAAAATAGAATTTAAATGAAATTTTTAAGTAAAAAAAGCGACAGACTTGAGTATATTTGAGAAATTATATAATTAACTAACGTTTAACTCCTAAAAATGAATACTAACTATTTTAAAAAGTTGCTTTTTGTTGCCGTCTTGGTTTGTGCCAATATGGTTTTTTCGCAAAGTAGCTTGTTAGATTCTGATTACGGTTCCGTAATTCAGAACTACCTAATGAAAAATAAAGATACTTATGGTTTATCAATAAGTGATCTTTCTGACCTGTCAATAGATAAGGAGGCTTTTTCTAAGAATACAAAGCTTACACATATTTATTTAAATCAGCAATATCAAGGTGTACCAATATTTAATGGTATTTCTAGTATTGCAGTGAAAAACAATGAGGTTATCTATTATGCTAATAGACTTATAGCAAATTTAAATACTAAAATTAATGTAACTTCTCCTTCAATTACAGCTAGTCAGGCGGTTCTAAATGCAGCTAATGCTTTAAGTATTGGTGGTGTGCAAGGATTAGAGTTACTTGAAAAGGTTGATAACTCCTATGTTTTTTCTAAAGCTGGTATTTCTCAAACTGAAATTCCTGTTAAGTTAGTATATGTTCAAACTGAAGATGGTAATTTAGTGTTGTCATGGGATTTAAGTATTCATACTTTAGATGGTAGAAACTGGTACAGTGTTAGAATTGATGCTGTTTCAGGAGATCTTATTAATCAAAATGATTGGGTATTATCATGTAACTTCGGAGATGCTGATCATGTAAACCATGGTCATGCTGTAACAACACAGGTTGATAATTCGGCTAATTTTACATTATTTAAAAGTGCGCCAGTAGTATCTGATGGTGCTCAGTATAATGTATTTGCTATACCAACAGAAAGTCCAAACCACGGACCTAGAACTTTATTATTAAACCCTTCAAATGTTGATGCTTCTCCTTACGGTTGGCATGATACAAACGGTGAAGCAGGTGCTGAGTTTATACTTGCAAGAGGTAATAATGTATGGGCTATGGAAGATAGAGATGGTAATGATGGTTTTGGCTATTCTCCAAACGGAACAACATCTTTAAATTTTGATTTTCCATTAGACTTAAATCAAGAACCTGAATTATATCAAGATCCTTCATTAACAAATTTATTTTATATCAATAATATCATGCATGATATTTGGTATCAATATGGTTTTGATGAGGTTAGTGGTAACTTTCAATCTAATAATTATGGTAACGGCGGTGAAGATGATGATTATGTTCGTGCCGATGGTCAAGATGGTAACGGTCAAGGTACATCAATAAATAATGCATTCTTTGGAACGCCACCAGACGGGTTTAATCCTACCATGAGTATGTTTTTATGGTCAGCGCCATCAGGAATATTAAACTTAGTTACAGTAAATAATAGTTCTGTAATGGGTGGTTATTTAGCTGTAAACCCTGTAGCTGATGCTACAAATAATTTACCAGGTATAGGTGTTGATCCTGTTACTGCGGATTTGCAATTAGTTAATGATAATACGGCATTGCCTACAGAAGGTTGTAGTGCTATAGAATCTGTAGCAGGAAAGATTGCAGTAGTAAGAAGAGGAACTTGCCCGTTTGTTGATAAAATTCAAAATGCTCAAAATGCTGGAGCCGTAGGTGTTATTGTTATTAACTATGCGCCAACTGGTTTACCTGACTATGCAGAATATGTTAATATGGCTGGCCAAGCTCCTGCATCATTAACAATACCATCTGTATTTATGAGTTATGAAGACGGTGAATTGTTAATTGCTGCTATGGAAAATGAGACTTTAAATGTAACCCTACAAGGTTCTAGTCCGTATATGCTAGATGGTAATTTAGATAATGTTATTGTGGCACATGAATATGGCCATGGAATTTCAAACCGATTAACTGGAGGTGCTAACCAAGCTAGTTGTTTAACGAACCAAACTCAAATGGGTGAAGGTTGGTCTGATTGGGTTGCTTTAATGATTACTTTAAAAGAAACAGAGAACTATGAGGAAGGTCGTGGAGTAGTAACTTACGCAGCTGGTCAATCTGTTGATGGTATTGGTATTAGAAATGCTAAATATGCAACTGATTTTGCAGTGAACCCATTTACTTATGCTGTTACAAATAACAGTCAGCTCTCACAACCACATGGTATTGGATTTATTTGGGCAACTATGTTATATGATTTAACAGCAGCTTATGTTGAGAAATATGGTTTCGATTCTGATTTTTACTATGGTAATGGTGGTAATAATAAAGTTATGCAACTGGTTATAGACGCTATAAAATTACAACCTTGTAGTCCTGATTTCATTGAAGGGCGCGATGCTATTTTAGCTGCAGATATGATAACTACAGGTGGTGAGGATCAATGTATGATTTGGGAAGTTTTTGCTAATAGAGGTTTAGGTTTTAGTGCCGATGGTGGTAGTAAGGCTAGTAGATTTGATCAAGTAGAAAGTTTTGATATGCCAGATGAATCAGATCCAAGTTTGCAAAACTGTACAACTTTAAGTGTTAGTGAATTTAGCCAATCAGATTATAAGGTTTATCCAAACCCAACAAATAATAATATTTTTATTAAAACAAATAAGAGTTTTGGTAAAGTTACTATGACTATCACGGATTTAAACGGAAGACAGGTTTATGCTAAACAAGTTGACTTGTTTGGTACTGTAGAAGTAAATATGAGTAATTTACAGTCTGGAATTTATATTTTAAATATTAATGGACAGTCTATAAGTACGAATCATAAGATTATTAAAAATTAATTTTTCAAATAATTTTTAAAAAAGGCAGCTATTAATTTAGCTGCCTTTTTTATTTTTATCCTATGGAAACACCTTTTGACGATGTCTATTTTATGCGGAAAGCCTTACAGGAAGCAGAATTGGCTTTTGAAGCTCAAGAAATACCTGTAGGCGCAGTAATTGTTATTGATAATAAGATTATTGCCCGTGGTCATAACTTAACTGAAATGTTGAATGATGTTACGGCACATGCAGAGATGCAGGCCATAACTGCAGCAGCCAATTTTTTAGGCGGAAAATATTTACATAATTGTACTATGTATGTAACTCTAGAGCCTTGTCAGATGTGTGGTGGAGCTTTGTATTGGAGTCAGATAAGTCGTATTGTATACGGTGCTCGTGATGAAACTAGGGGGTGTATTAATTTAAATACAAAGTTGCACCCTAAAACAAAAATTGAGGGAGGTGTATTGGCTGAAGAAGCTGCCAATTTAATGAAACGCTTCTTTATAGAAAGGCGAAATTTAAACTAAAGGTTGCTGTCTTTTTGACTGTCGCGCATCTTATCTAAATTTTCTTTTGTTAGTAAATAGTCATTTACATTTTTATCTTTCCATCGGTACCAAGAAAATAAAGGAAATACAATAAAAAATAAACCTAAAACGCCAGCGCCAACTAATTTAGGTGCATAAGTTACAGATAACGTTAGACCACAAATAATAGTTGTCATTGCTATAATTGCTAAAAGTATAATTAAGTATTTCATTGTTATTGGGTAATATTTATTAGTTTACGTCTGTAGGCTGTTAAGAGTTTAGATTTTGAAATAAAACCAATGTACCTACCTTGTCTAATAACGGGTAAATTCCAAGCATTACTATCTTGAAATTTTTTCATTATTGTTGTCATTTTATCATTTTCCATATCAATAATAGCCGGAGGATTTTGCATTACTTCTTTTGCCATGACATTGTCATAGAGTGATTGGTCGAACATAATGGGTCTAATATCATCTAATAAAATAATACCTACAAGCATTTTTGTTTTGGTATCAATAACAGGGAAAATATTTCTATTAGATTTAACAACAGCTTTATGGACCATTTCACCGAGATTCATTTCAGGTGAAATGTGTATGAAATTAGTTTCTATTACCGAATTAATATCCATTAATGTCAATACAGCATGATCTTTATCGTGTGTTATTAAGTCGCCTTTTCTACCTAATTCCATCGTGTAAACGGAGTGCGGATAAAAGTATTTGGTTAGACTAAATGAGATGGTAGCCGTAATCATAAGTGGAATAAATAAATCATAACCGCCCGTGAGTTCAGCAATAAGGAAAATAGCGGTTAATGGAGCGTGTAAAACACCTGAAAGAACACCTGCCATACCAACAAGTGTAAAGTTGCTTTCTGAAACTTGAAAACCTAGTCCGCAGTGGTTAATAATTTTAGCAATACTATTTCCCATCATACTGCCCATAAAAAGTGTTGGTGCAAAAATACCCCCCACACCACCGGCACCAAATGTGATAGCACTAGCTATAATTTTAAAAAACACCAGGCCTGCTAATAGCGTTATAACAACCCAAATGTTTGTTACATCTAGGTGCAGGAAATTGTTTGCTAAAGCCTTTTCTGGGTTTCCTGCTATTAAGTCGTTCATTACATCAAATCCTTCACCGTAAAGCGGCGGGATGAAATAAATAAGAATACCAATAGCAAAACCACCAACAAGAATACGTTGCCAATCGGCTTTAAGTCTGTCAAAATACTTTTGAATCCGTTCATAAACTTCGGTGAAATACATGGATATTAATCCAGCAAACACTCCAAGAATAATATAAAAAGGAACATCTGAAATACTAAATTCTCCTTGTATATCGAAAGGAAGTAGGATGTCGCTGCCAAAAAAGAAATAAGATGTGAAAATGGCAGATAAGGATGCTAGCAAAAGTGGTAACATGGAAGCAATTGTTAGGTCTAAGCTAAAAACCTCAATAGCAAAAATAATTGCGGCAACAGGCGCCTTGAAAATAGAGGATAATGCACCGGCTGCTGCACAGCCTATTAAGAGTGTTTTTGTTTGTTGATTAACATGAAACAGCTTTGATATGTTAGAACTAATAGCAGCACCAGTGGCAACAGTTGGACCTTCCAATCCAACGGAGCCTCCAAAACCAACTGTAATAGGTGCTGTTAAAAACGAACCAATCATTTGGTAGCGTTTAATAATTCCTTTTCGTTTTGCTATGGCATATAAAGTAGAAGGAATCCCGTGACTTACTTTGTGTCTTAGGACGTATTTCATAATAAAGAATACAAGGGTAAACCCTATAATAGGAAATACAAAGTAAAATGCATTATGATAATAGCGCACTAAATTACCTTCTAATAAATGCTGAATGTAATGGGTTAAGTTTTTTAAAATAACGGCACCTACTCCCGATGTAAAACCTATTAAAATACTTAATAAGTATACAAATTGCTTATTAGAAATGTGCTTTGCACGCCAAATAAGAAATCGTTTAAAATAAGTTCTGTTAGGCATTTTAAGAGTTTAAGTCTAATTTTAAGTTCTGTAAATCTTCTATATAAATCTGGCGTAATGTTTCAACATATGGCCGGTTGTTAAAGTAACCTTGTTTAAAATCTATAATGGCGTCATCAACTAATTGCTTAGCCAACGGGATGTTTCCTTGCTTATAAGCAATTAGTGCTTTATAATATTTTGCATCTGAACTTGTGTTTCTTCCATGCTCTAAGCGTTTGTTAAAATTGAAAAGCGCTTGGTTGTAATTTTCGGATTCATAATAAGCAATGCCTCGATATAGGAAAGCGGTTAACTCAACCCAATCTTCACCTGATTCAGAGATTTCAAGATTAATATATTTGTCAAAATAAGCAATAGAATTATCGTAATCTTTTAGGCCTAAATAAGCTATGCCGCGCCAATAATCTACACTATGGCCTTGGGGTTGATCAATAAAATTAGGTGTTAAGGTATCGGAGGCATCAAAATCGGCTATGGCTTTTTTATAATCCCTATAAAACCACAAGTAGAGATAGCCACGCCACGGTATGCGGGTTACCGAATCTAAAAGAACAGCCTTATTGTATTGCGATTTCCATTTATGTGGCATGCCTCGTTTAAGGTAAGCCACAGAAAGTTCATATACGGCTTGTTCGTATGTTGAGTCTATTTCTATAGCACGTGCAATGCCATTCAAGCTACCAGCGGTACCTTGTCCGTAATTGGTAACACCAAAACTATAAGCATCCTCCGCTTTTTCTCGTTTTGTTTTACAAGAAAAAAGACAAAATACGATAGCTATACTAAGGAATAATTTCAGTAATCTCGCCATTTTCTATTCTATAAGATATATACATATAGGAATCTCTGTAAGCATCTTGCCAATAGTTTGGATTCCATGTTTTAAGTTGTGTTGTTAACTGAAAAAGCGTTTCTACCAAATCTTTATTAAATTTGGTTGGATTTAGATCTAAATCATTTTCATGAATAACGTAACGTCCAGCTTCTCCTTTACAATTAATTACAAAACGGATATTTAAATATCCTGAATCGGTATAATTTTTATTCTTATAATTTGAGAGGATAAAATTTCGTAAGCCATTTTTTCCTTTACTATAGGTTGCACGTTGTGGGTTGTAGTATTGAAGAATATAATTTTCATTACAGACCTCAAAGCCTTCATTTAATAGTGCCTTGTCAGGGTCGATGTACTCCACGTCGTGGGTGTATTTTTCCTGAGGTACATTTTTATAATAAAAGACATAATAGGCGTATCCATATAAAGCAAAAAGTATGACTGTTAGCCCTAAAATTATATAAAGAAATATTTTAAATATTAATTTCCACTTCATTACCTAAAGCTACTAAAAAAAATGTCCCGATAAAGTATCGGGACAAATATTTAATTTTATGATTTTAAATTTAGTTTTAAATTCAGTTCGTCTAATTGGCTGTCGTCCAAAGGAGCAGGTGCGTCAATCATCACATCGCGTCCAGAATTGTTTTTAGGGAAAGCAATAAAATCGCGTATGGTTTCTTGACCTCCTAAAATAGCAACTAATCTATCTAAACCAAAGGCAAGTCCACCGTGTGGAGGAGCGCCATATTCAAAAGCATCCATAAGGAATCCGAATTGTGCTTTTGCCTCTTCTTCTGAAAAGCCTAAATGTTTTAGCATGATAGCTTGTGTTGCTTTATCGTGAATACGAATAGAGCCACCACCAATTTCATTACCATTTAATACTAAATCGTATGCATTAGCTTTTACATCGCCAGGGTTTGTGTCTAATAATTCTATTTGTCCAGGCTTAGGAGCTGTGAACGGGTGGTGCATAGCATGGTAGTGTCCTGTTTCTTCATCTAGCTCCAATAATGGGAAATCTATAACCCAAAGAGGTGCAAACACTTTAGGGTCTCTTAATCCTAACTGTTCTGCTAATTCCATACGTAAAGCCGATAATTGGGCACGTACTTTATTAGTTTCTCCAGAAAGCACACAGACTAAATCGCCTGGCTTAGCGCCTGTTTTTTCAGCCCATTTAGCTAAATCGGCTTGATCAAAGAACTTATCAACCGATGATTTATAAGTGCCATCGTCATTGCAACGGCTATAAATCATGCCTGTTGCGCCAACTTGTGGACGTTTTACCCAGTTTATTAACTTATCAATTTCTTTTCTTGTATAACTGTTACCTCCTGGTACGGCAATACCAACAACTAATTCGGCGGAATTAAAAACGCCAAAGTCCTTGTGTTGAGCAACATCGTTTAATTCGCCAAATTCCATACCGAAACGGATATCTGGTTTGTCGTTTCCGTATAAACGCATCGCATCATCGTAAAGCATTCTAGGAAATTTATCAACCTCGACACCGTTAACTTCCTTTAAAAGATGACGTGTTAATCCTTCAAATACGTTTAAGATATCTTCTTGTTCAACAAAAGCCATTTCACAGTCAATTTGCGTGAATTCTGGCTGTCTGTCGGCACGCAAATCTTCATCTCTGAAACACTTTACAATTTGAAAATATTTATCCATGCCACCAACCATAAGTAGTTGCTTAAAGGTTTGTGGTGATTGTGGTAGTGCATAGAATTCTCCTTCGTTCATACGAGAAGGTACTACAAAATCGCGCGCTCCTTCGGGAGTCGATTTTATTAAGTATGGTGTTTCAACTTCAATAAAGCCATCGTTAGATAAAAAGTTTCTAACTTCCTGTGCTACTTTAGCTCTAAAAATTAAACTATTTTTTACTGGATTTCGACGGATATCCAAGTAGCGATACTTCATGCGAATATCTTCGCCTCCATCTGTTTTGTCTTCTATAGTGAAAGGTGGCAGTAGTGACTCGTTTAAAACAGTCATTTTAGTAACTAAAATTTCTATATCACCAGTAGGGATATTAGGGTTTTTAGAAGTACGTTCAATAACGGTTCCTGTTACTTGAATAACAAATTCACGTCCTAAACTTTGCGCCTTTTCCATCATTTCTTTAGGCGTACGCTCTTCATCAAAAACCAGTTGCGTTATACCGTAACGGTCGCGTAAATCGACCCAAACAATAAAACCTTTATCTCTAGATTTTTGTACCCAACCAGAAAGGGTTACTTCGTTATTGATATGTGATGCTCGTAATTCACCACAGGTATGACTTCTGTACATAATATTGTGTTTTTATAACTAGCTGTTATATGCGGATGCAAATTTAAGGAAGTTAACCGATTATCAAATAAAAAAGCCCCAACATTTGTTGAGGCTTCCCGCTATTAGCCAATCTTATATTTTGAGGGGATAAAAATTGGCACTAATTTTAGTTTGTTTTATTTGATTTAGAACGTATCCACATTTTTAGTTGCATCGATAAATAAAATAATATCGGTACAACTATTAAGGTTAAAAATGTCGCAATCAGTAATCCGTAAATTACGGTCCATGCTAATGGACCCCAAAATACAACATTATCACCACCCATGTAAATATGTGGATTTCCTTCGCTAAATAACGTGAAAAAATTGATATTTAAACCTATAGCAAGAGGAACTAATCCTAGAATTGTTGTTATAGCTGTTAATAAAACAGGTCTTAAACGTGCTTTACCTGCTTTAACAATACTTTCAAATAAATCTTCTTTGCTTAAATAATCTCCTTTATCTAAATCAAGTTCTTGTTTCTTTCTATCAACAAGTAATTGAGCATAATCGAGTAAAACCACCCCGTTATTTACAACGATACCTGCAAGGGAAATGATACCAACCATGGTCATCATAATAACAAAGGCACTACCAGTTATTACGATACCTCCAAAAACTCCAATTAAGCTTAAAAATATAGCTAACATTATAATGGTTGGTTTGGAAATAGAATTGAATTGGAAAATTAAGATGAAAAAGATTAATCCCAATCCAGTTAAAAAGGCACCCATTAAGAATGTCATTTGCTTGTTCTGTTCTTCAATTTGCCCGGTATAATCTATATGTATATTATCTGGCAGGTTTTTGAAGCTTTTCATTTCTTGTTGAACTTGTTTAACAATGGCACCTGCATCGGTAAACCCTGGTGAAAGTGCTGAGTAAACTGTAACCACACGTTTGGTGTCCTTATGTTTTATAGCGCTAAAACTTGAGTTATTTTCGTGTTTTGTAATAGCCGAAATAGGAATGCTTTTTACCTGTCCGGTATTATCTCTGAATGTGATGTTCTGATTAAAAATAGCATTTGTGTTATAGCGGTTTTCTTCATTAAAACGCACATAAATATCAAAATCATCACCATCTTCTTTGTAGATACCAGCTTTAGATCCGAAAACGGAGTTTCTTAACTGCTGACCTATTTGAGCGGCACTTATTCCTAACTCACCTGCCTTTTCTCTGTCGATAACCACACGCATAGATGGTTTGTCTTTGTTTACATCTATTTTAAGTTCATCAATACCTTGTATGTTTTTGGTATTGATAAATTCACGCATGTTTTCGGCTGTATTTATCAGCTGGTCATAATCTTCACCTTCAATTTCAATATTAATAGGCGAACCTGCAGGTGGGCCATTAACATCTTTTTCAACAGAAATTAAAACGCCTGGGTAGATACCAACTAAAGCTTCCTGAACTTTTTGACGAAGCAGCTCACTGTCTTCTCCACGACGGTACTTATACTCACGCATAGAAGCTGTTATTTTAGCTTTGTGTGGCATTTCTGCAGACGAACCGCCATCGGTTTGTGGATTTCCTGCGCCTTCACCTACTTGAGAAACGGCGCTTTCTACCATGTAATTGTAATCACCATCTAAATATTGCTCGTCATTTACAACCTTGTAAACACGTTTTTCAATAGCCTTGGTAATTGTATTTGTTTTTTCAATAGCTGTACCCTGTGGGTACTCGATATAGACAATAATTTGGTTGGGTTTATTGTCTGGGAAAAATTCAACTTTAGTACGTTGCTCTGATAATGAAATACCAAAAGCAATAAATGAAAACACTAAAAGTACAAACGTTCCGATTGTTAAACCGTATAAACGCCATCCAGATAAAGCCCAACGTAATTGGTTTTCATACCAACGCTCTAATTTAACAAGGGTTTTTGTTTGGAAACTATTAGCCCATTTTCTTAAAAATAATCGGTAAACCCATAACATGACTGCTGTAAACACCATGAGTGTTCCTAAGCCACTATATTCGCCACCAACGAAAATAATTATTAAGCCAATAATAGCCATAATAACAGTATTTCTAATTATGGTTTTTAACGGCATATCTTTATCTTCAATACTCATAAATTGAGATACTAATACAGAGTTAAAGAATATAGCAACAAATAATGAAGAACCTAAAACTACTGAGAGTGTTATAGGTAGAATCATCATGAACTGCCCCATAATTCCAGGCCATAAGCCTAAAGGAATAAATGCTGCAACTGTTGTGGCTGTTGATATGATAATAGGAAAAGCAATTTCGCCAATACCTTTTTTAGCGGCTTCAATACGGCTCATGCCTTCTTCATCCATTAGTCGGTAAACGTTTTCAACAACAACAATTCCGTTGTCTACCAGCATACCAAGTCCCATAATTAACCCGAAAAGGACCATGGTATTTAAACTTTGCCCTAGTAAGTTTAAAATCATTAGAGACATAAACATAGACATAGGAATGGCAAACCCAACAAAAATGGCATTTTTAAAACCTAAAAAGAACATTAATACTGTTACCACTAAGATAACACCAAAGATAATGTTGTTTACCAAGTCGTCTACCTGACCAATTGTAACTGGCGACTGATCGTTAGCAATAGTAACTTTTAAATCTTGAGGGAACTTATTATCAATAGCATCTTGAACAATAACTTGAATTTGTTCGGCGGCATCAACCATGTTTTTACCAGCACGTTTTTTAACGTCTAGCATAACTACAGGTTCACCAAATTCTCTAGCATAAGTAGTTTTGTCCTCTTCGTGAAATGTTACGGTTGCAACATCTTTAAGGTAGATAGCATCTCCATGTTCTGATTTAACAACAAAATTTTCAAGTTCAGAAGGTTTGGTGATTTCTCCTAAAACACGAATGGTTCGACGCTGGCCGCTGCTTTTTAAATTTCCAGCAGACATAGTCAGGTTCCCATTATTAATTGCACCGATGATATCAGTAAAAGTAACATTGGCAGCCATCATTTTATAAATGTCTACAGCTACTTCAACTTCTTTGTCTTGTGCACCTCGAATATCTACTTTTTTAATTTCTAATAAGTCTTCAATATCATCTTGAAGAACTTCACCGAATTCTTTTAATTTTTCAATAGGGTAATCGCCAGAAATATTGATGTTAAGAATTGGCATCTCTTCAGATAAACTTAACTCAAATACATCGGGTTTTACTTTGGCACCGTTAGACATGGGCCAATCTTCACCTGCTGTTTTAGTGTCTACTTCATCTTTTATTTTTTGTTTGGCTTGCTCTACAGTTAGATGCTCGTCAAACTCCACAATAATCATGGAATAATCTTCCTGAGAGGTGGAAGTAATTTCAACAACGTTACTAACGGTTTTAAGTTCGTCCTCTAGTGGGTCAGTAATTAGTTTTTCAACATCTTCAGCTGTGTTACCTGGGTAAATAGAACTGATGTAAATTTTAGTTTCATTTACTTCGGGGAAATTCTCCCGAGGCATTTCAAAAAATGCAGCAACGCCCAAATAGAACATCACTAGAATTAAGACATACATCGTGGTTTTGTTGTTAATAGCCCAGGATGATAAGCCAAATTCTTTATCGACTTGCTTTTTATTCTTAGTCATTTTGCGTTGTTTCTTTAGTAGTTTCTGATTCGGTTTCAATCACTTCAACAGTTTGTCCGTCTTTTACACTTCTGGCACCTTCTTTTACTATTTCTGTACCGTTTTCAATACCTTCAGTGACCTCAATTATGTCGCCTTGCATTTTACCTGTTTTAATAATAACACGCTTAACTTCACCTTGCGATTTACTATCTTTATTAGCAACAACATATATATATTGTTCGCCATTAGCATTTTCAGAGATAATACTTTGCGGTATTAGGATGGCGTTTTCATTCGTGTAATCGTTAATTTCTAAACGAGCCGTTAAGTTTGGCTTAATGCTTTTGTCTGGGTTTGGAACTGCAACTTCTACTTTAAATGTACGGTTTGTTGGGTTTATGTAGCTTCCTGCTTGACGAATTTCGGTTTCGATAGTTTTACCTAAAACTGGAAACTCTACAGTTACATTCTTACCAATAGTTATGGCGTTTACATAACGTTCAGGTACATGTGTTTCAATATACATGTCGTCTAAGTTTACAATACGCATAAGTTGACTTTGACCAGCAATAACAACACTTCCTTGTTCGGTGATAACATCGTCAATAGTTCCAGAAAAAGGTGCAGTTACATTGGTTTTAGAAATTTGTTGCTTTAATTGGTTTACAGCTTCTGCTTGCGATTCGTAAGTAGATTTTGCTTGTAAATACTGAATTTCACTACCTATATTCTGATCCCATAAACGTTTTTGGCGCTCGAAGGTTGTTTTGGCTAAATCGGTTTGAATTTCAAGTTGTGCTAATTGCTGAGATAAACCTCCATCATCAATTTTAGCTAGTAATTGTCCTTTTTGAACTTTCTGACCTTCCTTAACAAAAACACTGGTAAGAATTCCGTTGTATTCTGGAGTTACTACTAGTAGGTTTTTAGTTGTAACATTACCTTGTATTTCTAATTGGTGTTCAAATACAGCTTCTTTAGCCTTGAAAGTTGTAATAAGCGGTATCTTTTTTATGGTATCTAACGTAGCAATTTTTTCATTTACTAAGCTTAATTGGTCGTTTAATGCTTGTTGTTTGGTATCTAATTCGTCACGTTTTTCTTTAAGTTGTGCTAAGTTGTTAGATTCTAAAATCGCATCTAATGATTTGGCTTCTTTGTTACCACAGGAACTTAGGATAACGGCTAGTAATAAAAGTATGTTTATATTTTTCATGAGGATTTTATATAATGATTGATTGCTAATAGTTTACGGTGTTTAAAATAGTTTCTAGTTCTGATTTCTTGGTTAGGACATCAAACATAGATTGTAAGTATTCTTGTTGTGCGGTGTATAATTGAGTTTGCGCTTGTCTTAAATCGAAACTAGAGGCAATACCTTCAAAAAATTTAGTTTGATTTTTTTGTTCGATACGTTCTGCTAAATTTAAGTTTTGACGTTTGTTTTCATATTCCTCAACAGCAAATTGATAGTCGCTTTTAGCTGCTGATATTTGAAATTTTAATTGCTGTTCGGTTTCTGTTAAATCTTCTTTAGCAATTTCTAAATCTATTTTAGCACGTTGTGTTGCGGCACTTCGCATACCAGAACTAAAAATAGGTATCGACATGCTTACACCTAATAATGAAGATCCAAACCATTCTTGATTATTATTGGCAAACGAAAAGGTTTGACTAAACCCGTTGTAACCGGCGTTAACAAAAGCATTTAGTGTTGGTAAAAAACTGCTTTTTTCTAATTTTAATAACAATTCTTTTGATGATTCTTCGTTTTTAGCAATTTGGTAATCAATACTGTTTTCAACACTATCATCAGCTTGTAATAATTCTAAAGAGATGTTTTGTAGTGTTAAAGTTTCTAAGTCGTCAAGTAATGTTACATCAGTATTTAAATCAATACCTAATGTGATATTAAACATTTGGTAAGCAATGTCTTTTAATCTGCTTACATTGTTTAAATAGTTTTTTAAACCTGTTAGTGTTATTTGAAGTTGCTCAACGCTTTCTTCTTCAGCTAAACCGTTTTCAAATATTTTGGTTGTTTCGTTGAGGTTTTTTTCAAGTACGTCAATGTTTTTTAAAACAATTTCAAGGTTTTCATTGGCTAATAAAACATTCCCATAGGCGTTTATTACCGCGTTTCTAATTTCTAAATCGGTTTTAACTTTAGCATTTTGAGAAATTTCTAAATATACTTTTGCCGATTGTAAGCCTACTAAATAAGACCCATCAAATAACAGCTGACTTAAAGTTGCTGAGGCATTAATATTTTGTTTAGGACTAAAAGTTACGGGTTGGAAAGTGCCCGCTGGTCCGCCGGTAAATTCTGCAGGTATTAATGATACTTGCTGTTTTAACCAGTTTTGGTAATCTACGGCACCATTTATTTGAGGAAGTCCTGTTGCAGTTGTTTCCCATTTTTGTTTTTCAGCGGCTTCAACATTACGTGCTGCATTTTTTACTGAGCGGTTGTTTACCAAAGCAAAATCTATAGCTTCTTCAAGTGTAAAAGCACTTGGCGTTTCCTGTGCAAAAGCACTAGTTGCAACAAGAAGGCTCCATATTAAAAGTGATATGTTTTTCATTATTTATTATCGTCTATAATTTAATTTTCTGAGGTTGCTAATATATTTTCTAGTTTAGAAATTCCTTTTTTGGTGCTTATACCACGAATGTGATACTCTATATAATTATCCATGAGGCTTTTCATTGAAAAATTA
This sequence comes from Algorimicrobium bowmanii, assembly GCF_054031195.1. The sequence goes on along the minus strand of NZ_CM132929.1, from coordinate 795 downwards.
TCAGGCGGATAAAGTTCAGGGTCTTTAAGATTCATAATAGAGTTGATGTAGATACGTGATGTAAAGTTGATATCTATGGTGTTTCTATACAATTTTTCTGTAACACCACGGGTTAAATTGTTTTTTACACATTCCTGCATAATTTGAAACTGTTTGTTTTTTAGCGTTTCGTATATTTTAGGATAATATTTTTTTAGCTGATACTGTGGTGATGATTTTTCATCTTTTAAGTGTAGCATTGTAAATTTTTTAATTTCATAGATTTCATCTATCGGATTCGAGTTATGAGCACAAATTGTATTAATGCCTTGTGCTATAAACTCAAACTTGTATAACGTTGAAGCTTCTACTAGTTTTGTTTTTGTGCTGTAATGTTGGTAAATTGTTTTTTTTGAAACACCAATTTGATTAGCTATATCGTCCATGGTTACGCTCTTAAACCCATAGGTTAAAAACAAATCTACTGCGTTATTTAGTATTTTTTCTTTCATAATTTGCTGCAAATGTAGCTAAGGAAACTTTAAAAACCTATAAAGTTTCCAAAGTTTATTGTTTTTTTAATATTAGTTGTGTTGTTGTAAATATTAAATCAATTGCCTTATTTTGTACGATGCAAAATATTCCCTTTTACCAACAGGCTTTTATAGATTACTTGGATACCTTTATTCAGAAAAAAGAGCCGCAATCATTATATGATCCTATTAATTATATCCTTCAGTTAGGCGGTAAGCGTTTGCGTCCGGTTTTAACATTAATGACTGCTGAAATTTTTGAGAGCGATTATAAAAAAGCGTT